>JAFGHX010000328.1 GCA_016929905.1 Kiritimatiellia bacterium | reverse complement strand
GGGAAGCGGCGAGACGCCGCTTCTACCTTGGATTGGGCGGGGGGGAAGCGGCGAGACGCCGCTTCTACCTTGGATTGGGCGGGGGGGGAAGCGGCGAGACGCCGCTTCTACCTTGGATTGGGCGGGGGGGGGAAGCGGCGAGACGCCGCTTCTACCTTGGATTGGGCGAGGGGGAAGCGGCGAGACGCCGCTTCTATCGGCTGGAGAGGGGGGATAGTAGAAGCGGCGTCTCGCCGCTTCCTGTGCGTCATCGACGCGGGAGAGCGTAGGCGGCGAGCCGCCGCTTCACCGTTGTGTTTCGAGCCCGGGTTGCGTATGCTGATGGCCCGATGAACGAGAGGCATTCAGCCGGGGACGGCGCCCGGCGCGTTTTTTCTGCGGTACGGATGCGGGAATGGGTGCGGCCCGCCGCGCTGGCGCGCGTGGCCGCGGCGCTGGCGAGCGGGCTGCTGCTGGCCGCCGCCTTCCCGCCGCTCGAGTGGAGCGACGCCGCACTGGCGGCCCTGGTGCCGCTGTTGCTGGCCGCGCGCTATTCAGCGCCGAGAACCGCCTTCAAGCTGGGTTTCCTTGCGGGCACCGTGTTCTGGCTGTTCTCCCTCTACTGGCTGACGCGGGTGACGGTGCCCGGTTGGCTGGGCCTGTCGCTGTACTGCGCGCTGTACGTCGGCGCGTTCGCGGGTGTCACCGCCTGGTGGCTGCGGGCGCGCGGGACGGAGCGGACCGTCTCCAACATCACGTTCGTGCTGGGCATCCCGTTCGTCTGGGTCGGGTTCGAATATCTGCGTTCGACACTGTTCACGGGGTTTGCGTGGAACGGGCTCGGCGTCAGCCAGGCGGGCAACCCCGCGCGGGTCCCGCTCATCCAGATCGCGGAATGGGGCGGGGTATACGCCGTTTCGGCGGTCGTGGTCATGATGAACGCGGGCGCGGCGTTTACCGTTCTGCGGCTGGTCCGCTACTTCCGCGCGCGCTCCGGTCTGCTCGAACAGGCGGCCGACGAGGTGCTGAAGACATCGCGGCGGCAGGTCCGGCAGGTTGCGCCGCCGCGGGTCAGCGTGGGGACCCCGCTGTTGCCGGCGGAGTTTCTCGTTGCCGCGCTGCTGGCCCTCAGTATCGGCTTCTCGGGCATGCGCCGATGCCTGCGCCCGGCCGAAACGGGGCCGGAGCTGCGCATTGCCGCCGTGCAACCGAACATCCCGCAGGACCTGAAGTGGTCGCAGGCGCGCGCGGACGAGAACCTGCAACGCCTGGCGCAGTATTCGGAGATGGTGATGGGGACGCAGCCGGACCTGATCGTCTGGCCGGAGACCGCGACCCCGGAATTCGTGCAGCTCGACGGCGCGAGCCGGGACGTGGTGCAGCGGCTGCTGACCAACGGCATTCCGCTGCTGGTCGGCTCGCTCGACTACCGGCACAGGCCGGACGGCGGGATCGACTATTTCAACAGTTCGCTCCTGTTCGAACCGGGCGGCGGGCTGGCGGGCAAGTACGACAAGCAGCACCTGGTCATCTTCGGCGAATACGTGCCGCTGGAGCGGTTGCTGCCGTTTCTCCGGGCGCTGACCCCGATCGAGGGCAACATTTCGCCCGGGCGTGCGCGCACGGTGTTCGCGTTGAACGGGGTCCGGTTCTCGGTCCTGATCTGTTTCGAGGACGTCTTCCCGCGGCTGTCGCGCGAGTTCGTCCGGGCGGGCGCCCGGCTTCTGGTGAACCAGACGAACGACGCCTGGTTTCATGCCGCGGGCGCACCGCGCCAGCACATGAACCACTGCGTGCTGCGCTGCGTGGAGAACCGGGTGCCGACCGTGCGGGTGACGAACACGGGCATCACGTGCTTCATCGGGCCGGCCGGCCGCGTGCTCCGCGCGCTGGCCGCGGAGGCGCCGGGCACGATCGTGCACGGCCTTCCGGCCGCCTCCTCCGACATGCCGCTCACGTTTTACACGCGAAACGGCGACGTATTCGCCGTTGTTTGCACCGTTTTCACGGCGCTGCTCGGTCTGTGGATGATTTTGAGGTTGACCCGTACAAGAAGCTTGCGATAATAAAAGGTTTGCCCACCTTTCCCGCAACCTGCGGCTTTCAGATACAACAGGTTGTGGGGCGGGGCAGGGAGAACGTGCGCGATGGGCTGGTTCTCAAAGCGGAAGAAGAAGACGGAAGCGCCTCCGGCCGTGAAGGAGGACATCTGGGTGAAATGCGCGGGGTGCGGCGCGCACATTTACAAGACGGAATGGGAGAAGAACATCCAGGTTTGTCCGAAATGCAACTATCACGGGCGGCTGACCTGCCGGGAACGGCAGCACCTCACGATCGACCCGGAGACCTTCAAGGAGCTGGCGGGGGACGTGACGACCTCCGATCCGCTCGGATTCGTGGACGGGAAGGACGGGAGCTATTCGGACAAGGCGGAGGCGACCAAGAAGAAGACGGGTCTGAAAGAGGCGGTGCTGGTCGGGCACGGCCGGCTGAACGGCCTGCACGTGGCGATTGCGATCATGGATTTCCGGTTCTTCGGCGGCAGCCTGGCCAGCGGGACGGGCCAGCGCATTCTGGTCGGTGCGCAGTATGCGCTGAAACACAAGCTGCCGTACATCATTTTTTCGGCCTCGGGCGGCGCGCGGATGCAGGAAGGGATGGTTTCGCTGATGCAGATGGCGAAGACCTGCGCGGGGGTCGCCCAGTTGCGGGAGGCGGGGTTGCCGTACATCTCGGTGCTGACGGACCCGACGACCGGCGGGGTGAGCGCCAGCTTCGCGATGGTCGGCGACATCAACATCGCCGAACCGGGCGCGATTATCGGGTTTGCGGGCCGGCGCGTGATTGAGCAGACGATCAAGCAGAAGTTGCCGGACGGTTTTCAGAAGGCCGAGTATCTGCTGGAGCACGGCTTCATCGACCGGATCATCGACCGCAAGGACATGAAGGACGAGCTGCACAGGATGCTGCTTTACTGGCAGCGGTAGTCAGGACGGAGCACGAGAACCATGGACATGGAGCTGGTGGAAGTCGAGATCGACCGGATCGTCGTCGGGAACATGATTCGCCGGGACATGGGCGACCTGGGCACGCTCGAGAATTCGGTGAAGCAGTTCGGGCTGCTGTTTCCGCTGCTGATCAATCGCGACAACGTTCTGCTCTCCGGCAGCCGCCGTCTTGCGGCGTGCCGAAAGGTGGGGCTGACGAAAGTACCGGCGCTGCGGGTCGACGTGGCCGAGGACGGGATGGCCCCGCTCGACATTCAGTGCCAGGAGAACTACTGCCGCAAGGAACTGACGATGGAAGAGCTGGAGAGCGAGATTGCGCAGAAGAAGGCCATTCTGGCCAGAACGCACAGGCCGACGGGCGTCGGGCTGTGGGCGAAGATCAAAGCCTGGTTCACCGCCGACATGGAACGGGAGCGCGCGTAGCCGCCGAGCCTGGCGCCGGCCGAGCGAGGGAGAGCCGCTGCAATGGACTTCGAGGGACCGTTGGCTGAGGTGGAAGCCCGCATCGCGGAGCTGAAGAAGCTCACCGAGGAGACGGACGCGAACTTCAGCGCCGAGATCGAGGAACTGGAGAAGAAGCGGGCCGGCCTGCTGAAGGATGTCTACGCGAACCTGAACGCGTGGGAGGCGGTCCAGGTCGCGCGCCACCAGGACCGCCCGCTGCTGCGTGACTACATCGCGCGCGTGTTCTCGGAGTTCGTCGAGCTGCGCGGGGACCGTTATTACGGCGACGACCGTGCGATGATCGGCGGGTTCGCCATGCTGGACGGGCGCCGCGTCATGCTGATCGGGCACGAGAAGGGGCGCACCGTCGAGGAGAAGGTCGAGAGCAACTTCGGCATGGCGAAGCCGGAAGGCTACCGCAAAGCGCTGCGGCTGATGAAGTTGGCCGACAAGTTCGGCCTGCCGATCGTGTGTCTGATCGACACCCCGGCCGCCTTCCCGGGCGTCGACGCCGAGGAGCGGGGCCAGGCGGAAGCGATCGCGCGGAACCTGACGGAAATGGTGATGCTGTCGGTGCCGATCATCGTGGTCGTCACCGGCGAGGGCGGCAGCGGCGGCGCGATCGGGATCGGCGTGGGCGACGTGGTGCTCATGCTGGCCAACGCCATCTATTCCGTGATCCCGCCCGAAGGGTGCGCCGCCATCCTGTGGCGCGACTCCGACAAGGCGCCGGAAGCGGCGGAAGCGCTGAAGCTGACGGCCGACGCACTGCTCCGGATCGGGATTGTCGACGGCGTCATTCCCGAGCCGCCGGGCGGCGCGCACCGCGACCACGCGGCGACGACGGCGGCGGTGAAAGAGGCGCTGATCAAGCACGTCGACAAACTCAAAGGGCTGTCCGGAAAGAAACTCCGGGAACGGCGTCTGAAGAAGTACACGAACATGGGGCATTTCCAGCTTCCCCGGTAGCCGGCGCTCCGTGGCCCGGGCCCCGCGGTCGGAAGCCGGCGACCCGTGAAGTCTATCCCCCTCGTTGTGCCCCGTCCGGCAAGTGTCGGCGCCGGCCTGTCAACGGGCTTTGAGGTGAACAACTATGAAGAAGACCAGCAAGACGCGCAAGAAGCGGGCCGCCGGGCAGACCGTGGCGGGGGCGAAACCGAACCAGCCGGCGTCCGAAGAGGAGAACCTGCACAAGATTCCGCTTCGGATCACGGACACGACGTTGCGCGACGCGCACCAGTCGCTCTGGGCCACGCGCATGCGGACCGCGGACGTCATGGGCATCATCGAGGCGATCGATTCGGTTGGCTACTACTCGCTGGAGATGTGGGGCGGCGCCACCTTCGACGTGTGCATGCGGTTCCTGCGCGAGAATCCCTGGGAGCGGCTCCGGCAGGTGAAGGCGAAGACGCCGAACACCCCGCTGCAGATGCTGCTGCGCGGGCAGAATGTCCTGGGCTACAAGAATTACGCCGACGACCTGCTGGACCGGTTTGTCGCGCTCGCCTGCGAGAACGGGATGGACATCTTCCGCATTTTCGATGCGCTGAACGATACGCGCAACCTGGAGCAGGCGATCCGGTCGGTAAAGAAATACGGGGGCCACGCGCAGGGCACGATCTGCTACACGATCAGCCCGTTCCACACGGTGGCGGAGTTCGTGCGCGCGGCGCGGGAGCAGGTCGAGATCGGGATCGATTCGCTGTGCATCAAGGACATGGCGGGCATTCTCTCGCCGATTTCGGCCGAGCGGCTGATCTCGGCGCTGGTCAAGGCGATCGATGTGCCGATCCAGATGCACTGCCACGCCTCGAGCGGGATGGCGACGGCCACGTACGTGGAAGGGGTTCGGGCCGGCGCCGGCGCGATTGACTGCTCGATCTCGCCGATGGCCGGGTTCTCCGCGCAGCCGCCGGTCGAGACGCTGCTGGCGATTTTCGACGAGACCTCCTATCACGCGAACCTGAACAAGGACGCGCTTCGCGAACAGTGCCGCTACTTCGTCGAACTGGCGAAGAAGCGCCGGCCGAAGCAGGGCCCGCTGAGCATCATCGACCCCGAAATCCTGCAGCACCAGATACCCGGCGGCATGATCTCCAACCTGCGCGCGCAGCTCGAGGAGCAGAACGCGCTGGACCGGCTGGACGACGTGCTGGCCGAGCTGCCGCGGACCCGGGCGGATCTCGGGTTCCCGCCGCTCGTGACGCCGACGAGCCAGATCGTGGGGATCCAGTCGGTGATCAACGTGCTCAGCGGCAAGCGGTTCGCGATGGTAACGCAGGAAACGAAGAACTACGTCAAGGGGCTTTACGGGCGGCCGCCGGCCAGGATCAAGCCGGCGATCGTGAAACAGATTCTCGGCAACGAGAAACCGATTACCTGCCGGCCGGCGGATTTGCTGGAGCCGATGCTGCCGCAGGCGACTGAGGGGGTGGCCCCTAAGCTCATCCAGAACGAGGAAGACATCCTCTCGTATTGCCTGTTCCCGGAACAGGCGCTCGGCTACTTCGAGTGGCGCGCGCTGCCGCCCGAAAAGCGCCCGCCGATTCCGGCGGACCTGGAGGCGGAGGCGAAAGAAGAGCCGGCCGCGCCGCCGAAGCCGGAGGCGGCCGGGACGAAGGCGGCGGCGCCGCCGGCCGGGGAACCGCTTCTGACGCCGGCCGACTACGGCGCGCTCAAGGATCTGCTGCAGACGTTCAACAAGCTGGGGCTGGGCGAGCTGTCCATCGCGCGCAAGGGGGTCCGGGTCCGGCTCAGCACGGGAAAGATGGCGATTTCCGCCGCGGACTCGGACGCGGCGCAGACGGCGGACCCGGAAGCCGAATGGCTGGAGCCGGGGCCGGTCGCGGCGGCCGAGGCGGAACCGGAGCCGGAACCCGGCGCGGCGGGCAACGGCCAGACGATCAACGCGCCGTTGAACGGCACGCTGTATCGCTCGCCGGGCCCCGGCAAGCCGACGCTGGCAAACGAAGGCGACGAGGTGGAGCAGGGCGCGGCCGTCTGCATCGTGGAGGCGATGAAGCTGTTCAACGAGATCACCGCGCCGTGCAAATGCCGGCTGCTCAAGTTCCTCGTCGAACACGGCCAGCCGGTGAAGAAGGACGATCCGCTCGTCAGCTTCGAGATGGTCTGATGTGAAACTGGAAACTTGAAACTGGAAACTGGAATCGGTCCCGTGTGTTCCTGCGTGCACCTGTTCACAAATATGGTGACGTTCGTGGGAGCGCCACGGCGGGCCGCGCCAAGGAATGTTCGCTCACTAGGGACCAGACTGGCAAGGCGCCCGGCGTGCTGCGCTGCGCCGGATATGGCGAGGTGGAAACTTTGCCGTAATCTTTGTCGATCCCGCCGCTGCGGCGGGGGTTCTCGAGTTCAGCCTGAGGCTGATCGGCCTCTGGCCGAAAGTTCCCGAGCACGTTCTCGAGGGAACGCGGGGAAGTTCCAGGCCAGCCTTGGGGCACGAAGCACCCATGGAGAGAGGGGCATGACTGCTGGAGCCCCGACGAGTGCGAAAACATCGTACGGGAAACGGGCCCGTAGTCTCAACCTCGAGTGTTCCGGCGCCACCCTAACCAGTTTCCAGTTTCAAGTCTCTTGTCTCGCCCTGATATGGATTGACACCCGCAAGCAACGCAACGTGGCGGCGTTCCCGGCCTACTGCGGCTTCTTCTTCTGCAGGAGCGCTTTGAGCCGGGCGCGCTTGACCGTCTTCTCGTACTCGCGGATTCCGTCGGCGAGTGCGCGGGCGATGCTGTCGCGGTAGGCACGTTTCAGGATCTTCTCCTCCTCGCGGCGGTTGGAGACGAACCCGCATTCGACCAGGGCGGCGGGGCAGTCGACCTCCTTCAGCACGTAGAAGCGGGCATGCCGCAGGCCGCGGTCCTCCTGCTGGGTCTGTTTCGCGAGGTTCTTCTGGAGGTAGTAGCCGAGTATCGTGTTGGCGGCGTCGTGCCTGTTGCCCGTGCACGGCGTCCAGTAGGTGCTTTTTTGCGCGGAGATGTGGGTGCTTGGGCAGCCGGCGGGTGTGACGACATAGGTTTCGACGCCCGTGGCGCGCCGGTCCGCGCTGGAGTTGAGATGGATGCTGACGAACAGGTCCGCCTGCCAGGCGTTCGCGCGCTTGCAGCGCGCGGGCAGCGGCACGTCCTCGTCCGCGTCGCGGGTCAGCTTCACGGTCAGGCCGCTGCCTTCCAGGTGTTTCACCACCCGCTTGGCCACATCGAGCACCACGCGTTTCTCTTCCACGCGGCGGCGGCCGACGGCGCCGGTGTCGTTGCCGCCGTGCCCGGGGTCGAGCACGACGATCCGATAGTCCTCCGCGCCGAGCGCGCGGCTGGGGCGCAGCAGCGGATCGAAGGTCTTCTCCAGGTCGCGGCGGGCGACCATCCACTGCCCGTGGTAATGCCGGCTGGGGTAGGTGAGCCAGAGCAGCACCCCGTTGTAGGTCGCGCGCCGGCTGTCGTGCTCGAACGCCAGCGTCGTCCAGCGGCTTCGGAACGTGAACGAGTCCTTCGCGATGGCGGGTTCGCCGAACCCGTAGTAGGACCCGATCGGGCGGACCCCCACGTAGGGCACGTCGTTCAGGGTCGCCGTGGTCGGCATCGTCCAGTCCTCGCCCGCCGGGCAGGCAGGCGGGGCCGGCAGCCCGAAGAGCAGCCCGAGTAGCAGGCAGAATGGCGCGTGTCGCCGCATGATGCTTACGACCGATGATTCCCGGCCCGTCGCTCGGGCAGCCCGCCTGCGGCGGCTGTCCCCTGCACGGGCGCAACGGCCGGTGTCAGCCCACCATATCAGACGCGCGCGCGTTGTGCAACGCAAGGACTGGCGGCGGCGGGCCGGAAGGTGCGGCCGCGCGCGGAGCCGTTTCCACTACCGCACGAGCTCCGCGCTCTTGGCGGGGACCCAGCAGCGGCGGCCGTCGGCGAGCTGGACGTGATACCAATCGGCGCGCTGCTCGACGAGGGTGAACTCGGTTCCGGCATGAAGCGGCTCGGTGAAGCTTTTCTCGTAGGTCTCGCTGTCGCCCTTGCGGGCGACGACTTGCGGGCTGATCACGACGCCCGGCCGTTCGTTCCGCAAGGCGGCGGTTTCGACGAGGAGCGAGGCCATGAACAGCGCGGCGGCGATGGCGGCGAGCGCCAGCGTCCAGTTCAGCCAGCCCCGGCGGAAGAAGAGCCGCAGCGCCGCGCCGCCCCACACGGCGAGGAAGAACACGGCGAACAGGACGGAGCGGGCGCGTGCGGAGAAGTCGTAGTGCCAGAAGAAGAGCGTCTTGAGCACGCGGGTGCGTTGCTTTTCGTCGATCTTGTCCAGCCGTTTGTCCCGCGCGTACTGGAGGTTCTGCTGCAAGTTGATATCGTTTGGGATGTACTGCTGGGCGCGGCGATAGTACAGCACGGCGCGGCCGAGATCTTCCATGCGGAAGTAGGCATTGCCGATGTTGTAGTAGAGCCGCCCGTTCTCGATCCCGCCCTCGTTCGCGATGCGTTCGAAGCGCAGGGCGGCACGGCGATAGAGCTCCTTGGCTTCGTCCGGGTTGCGGCGTACCCGCTCGTTGGCCTGGCGGAAGAGCGAGTTGGCCTCGTGGAACAGCATCTGAACCCGGCCCGGCTCGAGCGCGGCGGACAGGGCGCCGGCCAGCGCGGGCAGCAGAAGCGCCGCAAGCAGGACGCGCCGCAGTCCGGATGCCGGGTTGGATGCGCCGTTGTTCACTTCAATCGTTTCTCCAGTCTTCCCGCCAGCTCACCCGCCTGGTCGATCAGGGCGTTCACGTCTGCGGCGGTGAGGGAGGCGCCGGCGTATCGGCCGGCCTCGCACTGTTCGAAAAGGCGTTTGAGCCCGGCCAGCGTGTCGGGCTCGACGCCCCGGCGCTGAAGCGGGCCTTCGACGTCGCGAAAGGTGAGCACGCCGGCCGGTCTGCGCAGCCTGGCGGCGAGGTAGGCGGTGATCGCGTTCAGGACCAGGGCGTGCCCCTGCGGATCGCCTGCCCCGGTCCTGGCCCGCGCGTCGGCCAGGGCGCGGGTCGCGTTGCCGTACGCCTTTCGCGCGCGGACCGCCATCGGGTCAGCGTATTGGCGGCGCACGACGACGGTAAAGGCGAGCAGCGCGAAGTAGGCCAGAGGCGGGAACCCGATCAGGAGGATCCAGCCGGGCGACCGGCCCCAGGCGGCCGGGCCGAAGCGGTGGTCCTCGAGCACGTCGGGCCCTTCATAGTTGGCGACAATCCCCTTGCTCCACGCTTCGAGCGAGCTGCCGGCCGCGGTCGGCTCGAGCCCCTCGGCGTCGCGTGCGGTCACGACCTTGGTTTCGTGCACCGTCAGCGGGACCGGCTGGGTTCGCGCCACGCGGTACTCGCCGGCTTCGGTGTCGAAATAGGGCAGATCGATCGCCGGGACTTCGCGGACCCGGGCGTCCATGGCCCGGATCGTCTGGGTGAAGACTTTCCGGTTCCCCTCGATCGTGCCGTCTGCCATCTCCGTGGGGATCTTGAAGTCGCGTGCGAGCGCCTCCTGCCTGTGCAGCGGGGGCAGCTTGACGTTGTCGAGGTACTCCGAGCCGGAGACGGCGAGGGTGAGCGTGATGGGGTCGCCCACGCTCACCTCCCGCGGCGTGGCGTCGGCTCGGATCTCGTAGCGCCCGACGAGCCCGGCGAAATTCGGCGGGCGCCCGGCCTGCGGGAGCGGCTCGACCCGGAGCGTGAGCGGATGGGAGGGCACGACAATCTTCTCATATACCGGCTGGTTCCGCGCCATGATCGGGAAGAAATCGTCCCGCACGCGCCGATAGCCCTTGAGCACCTCGCACACGGCCGTGGCGGGCGGCAGTTCGAAGGTGCCGGCCCGCAGCGGAACGGCGACTTTCCGGAAGGTGAAGCTCTTGAATTCGCGGCCGCCCCGCCTGGTGAGCGTGACGTCGTAGGGCAGGATCAGCCCGGTCGCGCGGTCGCGGATGACCTTGGCGTCTGCCGCCACGTGCTCCTCGGGGAACGAGAACGCCTCGTGCCGCAGCGCCGGGTAGTTGAGGTCGAACTTCTCCTTGTTCCGCTCGGCGCCCTCGTGCCAGGTGAGCCGCAGCGTAATGGGCTCGCCGACATAGCACGTCGTCTTCGACGCGCCGAGTTCCAGCTTGAAGTGCTCGTGCTCCTGCGGCGTCTTCACCTGGATCGGGATCAGCGGCGTGTAGCCTGTCTGGCCCTCGGCGCGGACTTCGATCGGCCGGATTTTCAGAACGCCCGCCCGTTTCGGCGTGAGCAGGTAGTGGAAGACGTACCCGCGTTCGACCCGTTCGGTCACCCGCCCGTTGATGTTCATCCGGAAGCTGCGCGAGATGTCCTGCCCCTGGGGCCCTTCGACGGTGAACTCGTCGCTCAAGTGCGTCACGTCCGGCTGGTCCGGGTTGTTGCTGCCGCTGACCTGGATCTGGAACTGGAACGATTCGCCGAGAAAACACTCGGTAGTCTCGACGCGCGCCTCAACGGCAAAGTCCTGGCCGCGCGCCGCCGGGCAAAGCAGCAACAGGGCAAGCACGGCGCCGGCAAACGGCACCTTTGGCGGTTTGGACCGTTTGTCGTCAAGCCCGTGAGGGCGGTTACCCGGTCTTGCGACAGCCCATGGCCCGCGGCCCCGCGGTCGGCTCATTCCCCTTGTGTGGCACCGTTCCGTCATAGTTGGAATTGCCGCCAGTTCACCAGTCTTTGTCCACGGGGCGGTCGCCCGCCGGCACCTGCATCCCGCGCTGCTCGCGGTTCTCCTTCTCTTCGTCCAGAATATCATGGGCCTCTTCGTTGACGTTCGCCGTTTGCTGCTCCGGTTGCTGGTCCTGCTGTCCGTCCTGGCCCTGCTGCCGATCCTGTTGCTGGTCCTTCTGCTGGTCCTGCTGCTGATCCTGTTGCTGTTGCGGTTGGGGCTGCTGCTGCTGGTCGCCGGCCAGGGTGTCCCGCGCCTTCTTGAGTGCCTCCGTCGCCTTCACCTGCGCCGGCCGCGCGCCGGCCAGGTCCTTGCCGTCCAGCGCGCGGCCGGCTGCATTCTGCTCGTCAACCGCATTCTCGAGGTGTTTCCTGGCCGCGTCAAGCGGAGAGGCGCCCGGCTGCTGCGGCGGCGGTTGCGGCGGCTGGCCGGGCGGCTGGCCGGCCTGGGCAAGGTTGTCGGTGAACTGCCGGGTCTCGTCGCGGATGTTCTTCTGCGTGTCGGCCAGGTTCTGCACCTTGTCCTGCAGCTCGGATGAATCGCCCTGTTCGGCTTTGGCCTTGGCGAGCGTTTCGTTCTGCTGCACGGCCTGTTCCTGCTCTTTGATGAGCTTCTCGAGCTGCTCGAGCGTTTTCTGCTGCTCCTTCTTCTGCTTCTCGGCCTCTTCCTGCCGTTTCTTGAGCTCGTCCATCATGACTTTCATGGTCAGGCGCACGATTTCGATGTTCGTCGCCGCCTGCTCGAGTTGCGGATCGAGCTTCAGCGCGTCCTGGTAGTGCTGGATGCTGACTCGACAGGCGTCGACCGCCTTCTCGAGGTCGCTGTCGCGCTGGCGCTCGACTTCGAGGAAGGACAGGTTGCCCAGGTTGTACCGGCTCTTCGCTTCCAGCGTGATGTCCTTGGCATTCAGCGCCGCCTTTTCGTAGGCGTCGCGCGCCTTGGCGTACTCGCCCTTCCGGTAGTACGCGTCGCCCTGGTTGAAATAGATGGGCGCGGATTCCGGCAGTTCGACCGACGCCTTCTCGTACAGTGCGAGCGCCTCGTCGTAGTTGCCCTGCTCGTAGGCGGCGTTGCCCTGTTTCACCAGCGCGGCGGGCGGCTCAGCGCGCAGCGCTGTTCCCGTGAGCATGAAGACCAGCGCCAGCGTGAATTGAGGGTAGCGGATCGCGGATGCCCGATAACGGATACCGGATACCGGCCAGGGTGCACGGTCCCCGACCTTTGCCCTTCGACCTTTCCACCTTCGACTCTTCCTCACGCGGTTCGCCTCCGTTCCCCGACCAGCGTCTCGACGCACAGCAGCCCGAAGGCGACGGCGAGAAAGATCTGGAATTTCTCCTCGTAGCGTTCGATGGTCTTGGATTCCAGTTCCTTCTTCTCGGCGCTGGCGATGAGTTTCTCGTAGACGTCGCCCAGATCGATGGTTCCGGTGGCCACGTTCAGGTACCGGCCCCCGGGCGTGGCGTTGGCCATCTTACGCAGCGTATCGGCATCGAGTTTGCTCCAGATCTCCTTACCCTGATGGGTGAGGAATGTGCGGTTGCCGTGTGTGTCGGTGACGGGGATGCGCCGGCCTTCGCCTTCGTCGCCGAGCCCGATGGCGATGATGCGGATCCCGCGTTCGCCGGCCTTGGCGGCCGCCTCTTCCGGGAAGCTGTCGTGGTCTTCGCCGTCGGTGATCAGCACGATGTCCTTGAACTGCTTCTCCTGGTCGTCGAAGACTTCGTTCCGGGCCTTGCGGACGGCATCGCCGATCTTGGTTCCGCCCCGCGCGATGCTCTCGGGCGTGATTTGGTCGAGCATCATGCGGAAGAACCCGTAGTCCAGCGTGAGTGGGCACTTGACCACGGCGCTGCCGGCGAAGGCGACGAGCCCGACCCGGTCCCCGCGCAGTTTTTCGATTGCATCCTTGATGGCGAGCTTGGCCCGTTCGAGGCGGTTCGGGGCGAGGTCCTCGGCGAGCATGCTTCTGGAGACGTCGAGCACGAAGACCACGTCGCGGCCGAGCCGCTGTATCTTTTTCGGTTTCGGGTTCCAGCCGGGCCGGGCGAGGCCGATGACGACGGCGGCGGCGGCCAGCAGCACCAGCGCCGCCTTCCACCGGCGTTTGACGGCGCTGGCCGAGACGCGGATCTTGCCGAGCAGGCCGGCGTCGACGAACCGGGCGAGCGCGGCCCGGCGCATCTGGCCCGCGTAGACGAACAGGGCCAGCAGCAGGGGCAGCAGCCACAGGAGATGAAGCATGTGAATACTCTGCAGGTTGATGCTGCTCATGGGATTCTCCTGAAGACCGTGCAGCCGAGCGCGGTCTCGAGCGCGAGCGCCAGCAGGGCGGCGAGCGTCCAGAACGCGAACACTTCGCGGTAGTCCATGTAGCGCACCGACTCGATCTCGGTGCGCTCCAACCGGTCGATTTCCATATAGATTTCCTGCAGGGCTTCGGCGCTCTCCGCCATGCGGAACAGCCCGCCCGTCCGTTCCGCGATCGCCTCGAGCGTGCGTTCGTCGACGCCCGACCCCATCCGCTGGAGGAACTGGAAGAACGGGTCGCGCGAACGCGCAACCCCTTCGGCCCCGCCGACCCCGATCGCATAGACCTTGATGCCCCACTTCGCCGCCAGGTCCGCGCCCTGGAGCGGAGCGCGCTTGCCGGCCGTCTGCGCCCCGTCGGTCAGCAGGATGATGATCTTGCTCTTGATCTCGTACTTGTTCCGGTCTTCGCCCGTCTGGCGCGCGAGCGTTTCCTCCGCCGTTTTCAGCCGCGCGGCGGCCAGCGCCAGCGCGTCGCCGATGGCGGTGCCGTCTTCCGCGCTCCTTGGCTGGGCCAGTTTCATACCCTTGAGGAATTCGGACAGGGCGCCGTGCCCGAGCGTGAGCGGGCAGATGGTGTCGGGATAGCGGGCGAACCCGATCATGCCGATCAGGTCGTTGGGCCGGCCTTTCAATCCGTTGCCGTCCCCGTGCACGAACTTCTCGAACACGCGCTTCACGACTTCCAGCCGGTTCAGGCGCTGCCTGTCGTATTCCATCTCCGAGCCCATGCTGCTCGAGCGGTCGACGACCATTTCCATGGCGACGCCCTTGCTGATGTCCCGCACGCGCTCCCGGCCCTGCTGCGGCCGGGCGAGCCCGACCGTCAGCAGGGCCAGCGCCGCCACGCGAAGCGCGTGCGGCAGCCAGAGCAGGCGCTGGCGCAGGGAGCGGCCGGCGCGGCCCGCGTTGACGGTGGTGGAGAACCGCATGGTGCCGCGCCGCCCGTAGCGCCAGCGCAGCGCGAACAGCGCCGGAATCACCAGCAGCAGCAGAAAGGCCCATGGGCTGTCGATGTGCATGTCTCGTTAATCGTTATTGGTTATTCGGCAGCATGGGGCGAGGCGCCTCGCCGTTTGCCGGTTTCGTTTCCAGGATGAACGTTTTGCAGCTGTCGAACGTCTTCTGGATATCGGCCTTCTCGGGCTGATGTTCGGCGAACTTCACAAGGTCGCAGTGGCCGAGGAAGACCTTCAGCAGATCCTTGTGCGCCGGTGCCAGCACGTTCGTGTTGCCCAACTCCGCCAGGAATTCCTCCGTCGTCCGCTCGGGCGCACGCAGCCCGAACCGCCGTTCGATATAGCGGCGCAGGATATCGGAAACCCCCTGGTAGAACGCCTTGATCTGCCCCTGGTTGATGAGGTCACGGGCCAGCAGGTTCTCCAGTTCGGCGAACGCCTGATCATGCGCCGGGATCCGCTCGGCGGCCGCCGCCTGCGCGGCGCCGCGCTTGCGCCTGGCCAGCGCGACGACAAGCCCGACCGCCAGCGCCAGGCCGCCCGCCGCGGCCACCCCTATCCACCAGGCGCGCTTTCGTGCGGGCAGTTCGACCGGCGGCGCGATATCGTTGATCGTAAGCTCCGCCACCTTCTCGGGCAGCAGCGACTTCACCCGTACGGTGAGCTCTTCGGTCTCCAGCTCGTGCTTCTTCGCTCCCTCTTCCCCTTTCTTCCAGAAGACCACCTTCATGGGCGGAATGAGGTAATCCCCGGACAGGAACGGTTCCAGCACGTACGCGCGCCTGTGCAGCAGCTTGTTTCCTTCCAGAAGCTTGGGTTGGGCGGTCTCGTAGTCGACGATTCCGAATTGCTCCAGTTTCTCGCCGAACGCCGGCAGTTGGGCCTCGTACGCCTCTTCGACCGTGACCTCCAGGACGAGGTTGACGCGGTCGGCGATCGTGATCTCGGTGCGGTCTATCGACAGCCGGGCCGTGGCGGGCCCGAGTTCCGTGACCTTCTCGACGCCGCCGGCGGCCGGCGTCTCGCTCGCCGCCTGCTTTCGCCCGCCGCACGAGGCGAGCAGCAGCGCCAGCGCGCAGACCGGCAGCACGCGGAAGCCGGACCGCGTCACGTTGTCCTGTCTGTCGCTCATAGCCTTGTGGCTCATGGGCTCACTTCGTTCGCGTCATTCCTTGAAGAATGACGGCGCGCAGCGCCCCGTGACCGCCCCGCAGGGGCAAATGACGGTGCGCAGCACCCGCTGACGGCGCGCAGCGCCCTACGGCACGGTCGCGCTGTCCCCTGCCTTCAACGTCTGTTCGTTATCGGCGAATGTCGAGAAATGGATGACGACGTCGTACTGTTCCTGCAGGCCTTTGAGAAGCTGTTCCTGCACTTCGCGCTCTTTTCGCGCACGCAGGGCACGATAGACTTCCTTCTGCACGTCCTCGAAGGCCTTCTGGCGTTGAGGTTCCTTTTTCAGGACTTTGACGACGTGCCAGCCTTTCTCGGTTTTCACGGGTTTGTCGGCCACGGCGCCGGCCGGCGTGGCAAACAGGGGTTCGGAGGCGCCTTCGGCGTAGCCCAGGCCCGGCATGAACCCGTCCTTCTCGGCCCAGCCGTCCAGTTCGCCGCCCTTGCCGGCGGTGTCGGGGTCGGCGGACAGCTCCTTGGCGAGCGACTCGAAGCTCGCGCCGTCCTTCAACCGTTCCATGACTTTGCCGGCGGCCACCTCATCCTTGACGAGGATATGGCTGATCCGCGCGCGCTCGGGCTGGGCATACTCTTTCTTGTGGGCTTCGTAGTAGGTTTCCAGGTCGCCGGGCGTGATCTGGATGCGGTGCGCCACTTCGTTCTCGATGACTTCCCGCGAGAGGATGGCGCGCTCGGCTTCCTTGAGCAGGTCGCGCACGTCCGGCTTGTCGGCGAGCTTGGACTCGCGCGCCCTGCGGTAGAGCACCTCGGCGGCGATGAACTGTTTGAGGAAGAGCAGCCGCTGTGAGGCGGTCGAGTATTGCTTCAGCAGGGCTTCTTTCCGTTTCCGGCGTTCGGCGTCCGGCAGATAGGCGGCGAACTGCGCCATTTCGCGCTCGATCTGCTGTTCGATCAGGCGGTCGAGCTCGGCCTTGGTGATCTTCCGGGCGCCGATTTCGGCGACGACGTCTTCACCGGTGCTCGCCGTATCCGCCTTCAGGCCCACGCGTTCGGCGAGCTCGTAGCGCAGCGCGGCGAACCGGCCCAATTCCTCCAGGCAGGTCTGAATGTTGCGCCCGATCTCCGCCTCGAGCTGGTTCTCGAGCTTCGCGTGGCTCTCGGAGCGGTAGTAGGCGGAGAGCGCCTTCTCGAACTGGTTCGCGTCCTGATAGCGCTTGCCGACGCGGTACCAGATCTTGGCGGCTTCAGCCGCCGCCGGGCGCGCGGCGGCGAGGTACTCCTGCCAGGCCTCCGCCGCCTGCAGGTGGAGCCCCTGCTTCTCGAGCTTCAGGGCCAGATCCTTGCGGGCCTCCGGCCCGAGCCCGGCCGCGCGGGCTGTTGCCGGCCGCCCGCCGGCGCCGCCTTTCAGCAGCAGGAACAGCCCCGCGCCCTGCGCCAGCAGGACGAGCACGAGCAGCACCGGGACGAGTCGGGCCCGGCGTTCGGCAGGCGGCGGCTTGCGTTCCGGCAGCGAGAGGTTCAATTCGTCAGACATGTCGGCCCTCCTGTACGATTCCGCCATTCCAGCCCTGCATGCTTGCAGCACTCCAATCCGGCTCAGCGCGCGGCCCGCCGTTCGCGCGTTCTGAAGAAGCGCACGAGGTTCAGCACATAGTCCTGATCGGTCATGACCTCGATGTGGTCGACGTCCATCGAGCGGAACAGTTCGCGCAGGCGCCCGGCCTGTGCGTGACCGAGCTGTTCATAGCGCTTGCGCACGGCGAGGCTGCCGGTATCGATGACGACGCGTTCGCCCGTTTCGGCGTCTTCCAGTTCGACGAGCCCGACGTTCGGCACGCGGATCTCGCGCGGATCGGCGACGGAGACGGCGATCAGGTCATGGCGCCGTCCGAGCACGCGCATCGACTTTTCGTAGCCCTCTCCGAGAAAGTCGGAAACGAGGAACACGACGCAGCGCTTGGTCGTCACGCGGCCGAGGTAATCGAGCCCTTCGGCGATATTGGTGAGCGCCTGTTTCGGTTTGAAGTTGAGCAGCTCGCGGATCAGGCGCAGCACGTGCGAGACGCCCTTGGCGGGCGGCACGAACATCTCGACCGAATCGGTGAACACGATGAGGCCGACGTTGTCGTTGTTCTTGATGGCGGCGAACGCGAGCAGCGCGCACAGCTCGGCGGCGACCTCGTTCTTCATCCGGCGCGTGCTGCCGAACGCGCCGGATGCGGACAGATCGACGAGGAAGATGACGGTCAGTTCGCGTTCTTCGACGAAGCGCTTGACGTAGGGCCGGCCCATGCGCGCGGTGACGTTCCAGTCGATGCTGCGCACCTCGTCGCCGGGCTGGTACTCGCGCACCTCTTCGAACTCCATGCCCTGGCCCTTGAACGTGCTTTCGTACTCGCCGGCGAGCACGTCGTTGACGGCCTTGCTGGTGTAGATCTCGAGGTAGCGGATCTTCCTGGCCAGTTCTTTGGGAATCATGGCACTTGTACGGTGTCGAGAATTTGCTGGACAAGATCTTCGGACGTCTTCTCTTCCGCTTCCGCTTCGTACGTGACGATGAGGCGATGGCGCAGCACGTCCAGGGCGATGGATTTGACGTCCTGCGGCGTCACGTAGCCGCGCCCCTGCAGCAGCGCGTTGGCCTTGGCCGCCATGGCCAGGTAGATCGTCGCGCGCGGCGAGGCGCCGTAGCGGATCAGATCGCCGATCGCCAGCTTGTAGTCCTGCGGCCGGCGCGACGCCTCGACGATGTTCACAATGTACTCTTCGATCTTCTCGTCCATGAAGATGTCGTCGGCCAGTTGGCGCAGGCGCACGATGTCCGGCGGGGTCAGGACCGGGTCCACCTCCAGCCTGGGCGCGGAGGTCGCCATCTTCTTCAGGATCTGGTGCTCCTGCGCCTTGCTGGGGTAGAACACCTTGAGCTTCAGCATGAAGCGGTCCACCTGGGCTTCGGGGAGCGGATAGGTGCCCTCCTGCTCGATCGGGTTCTGCGTGGCCAGCACCAGGAAGGGGTCGTCGAGCTTGAAGCTCGTCTCGCCGATCGTCACCTGGCGCTCCTGCATGGCTTCGAGCAACGCGCTCTGGACCTTGGCGGGGGCGCGATTGATCTCGTCGGCCAGGATGATGTTCGCGAAGATCGGCCCCTTCTTCGTGGTGAAATCGCCCGATTTCGGGTTGTAGACCAGTGTGCCGAGCAGGTCGGCCGGCAGCAGGTCCGGCGTGAACTGGATGCGCCGGAACGAGGCCTGGATGATGCGGGCCAGCGTGGTGACCGAGAGGGTCTTGGCCAGGCCCGGCACGCCCTCGATCAGCACGTGATGGTTGCACAGCAGCGCCGTGAGCAGGCGCTCCACAAGCATTTCCTGCCCCACGATCACCTTCGCAATCTCCGTGCGGACCTTGGCGAGGATCGCGCTTTCCTTCTCGACGCGTGCTCCGATCTGTTTGACGTCAACCGGCATAGTACTCTCTCCTTATCGATTCGTTCGGTTCCCTGTCAGAGAAATCGGCCTGCCGTGCCGCGCGCGGCGAGGACGACGCATCGGGCAAAGAGGCGCCATGATAGAGAAATCCGGCGCGCCGATCAAGATCGGCTGTTGTCGTGTGGCCGCCCGGCAGAACGGCCGCACGGAAGAGAGGAAGCATGGAAGGGTGGAAGGCTTGAATGTCTCAAGTCGTTTCCGGGGTCTCCAAATCCTCCGGTCGTCCCTTTGGCATTCCTCCCGCCTTCCACCTTCCACGCCTCCTCTCTTTCGCAGGGCGGCCGGGGCCGCGAGCAAAGGCCTGAGGCGCCTCGCGCCCGCCTTGGCCCCGGCCGGTCCTTTCCTCTTGTCTACAGCACGTCGCCCGCTTTGATGTCGACAGGGGGCGCGGCATCGGGGGCGAGCTCGCGCCTCATCTGCTCGAGTTCGTCCAACTTATCCCGCACGGTCTTCGGAACGGCCTTCAACTCCTCGTCCGTGTTGACCGGGCCGTCGAAGACGGTCTTGTGCTGGTCGTCCTGGGCTTTCAGATGTTTGTGGCCGTCGGCGTTCGTGGTGAGCGTGACGGTCAACCCGTCTCTCGAGATGGAGAGGACGGTGTGCGTTGAGCTGCCGCCCGCGGATGCGCCCGGGAAGGTTCTCCATCCGTCCCGCGGCCGGTCCTCATCCGGGCGGTCGGGGCCGGTTCCCCACCGGCGGCGCAGTTCCCGGGTCTGGTCTTGGAGCTGGTCGAGCAGGTCCTGCATGTCGTTTTCCCACGCCTCGTTTGGCGGCACATCGGGGCACGGACGCATGGGCCTGACGACCGGCCCGCCGAACCGGACCTGCGGCAGGTTCCAGGACCGGCTGTCGAGCGGCGGCAACTCCTTGCCGCCGAGCGCGACGGTGAACGTCATGGGTTTGCCCTGGCGCAGCAGGTGGAGTGTGACGTTGTCGCCCGGCTTGTGCATCCGGACGAGCACGGCAAGCTGCTGGTGCGTGACGAGAAGCTGGTCGTCCAGCCGGTGCAGCACGTCATGGCGTTCCAGCTTGTCGGCCGCCGCGCTCTCCGGGTCCACGTGGTCCAGAACCAGGCCCACCCCGCGCGGCAGATCCAGGTGCTGGGCCAGCGCCTCGTCGACCGGCGATGTGGCCACGCCCAGATAGGCGGACAGCTCCGTGGCGGCCTGCCGGGGCGGTGCGTTCTCCGGCGCCGGCCCCGCCGCCGCCGTCCCGACAAGACTCACCAGCCCGATTGCGAGTGCGATGTGTAATGCTTTCATGGTGTCTCTCCTCCTAGTGCATACTCACTGGAATCAATACAACCTCCTCTTGGGGGGTGGTGACGATGAACCGCGCGTTGCGGTTCGTGTTCTGCCATTGGACGCGGTTGACGAACTCATAGCGAACGCGGCGGGCCGGTCCGAAATCGGGTACGAGCACAGTACCCTCGTCGTGTTCGTTCACGAGCACCGTACTGAACTCGACCGGTTCAAAGACATCCGCCGGCAGGGTGAGGGGGGCGGGCCGCTTTTCGGGTGCCGGCACGGTTTCGCGTGCGGCCGTCTGGCCGGGCTCGCGGCGGGTATTCCGGAGTCTCGCCGCGCCGGCGATCATGATCAGCACGACCGCCGCGGCCGCCAGGCCCGTCAGAGCCCAGCGCAGCCGCCGACCGCGGGCCGGTGCGGCATCGCCCGCCTCCAGTTCCCGGCGAATCCGGTCGTGCGCCTGGGGCGACAGCGCGCGCGGCACGAGTTGCCGGAGTTCCTCTTCGAGGCTGTCGAGATCGTCCGTCATTCTTCAGTTCCTCTGCGGTGCCGTGAGGGTTCCGCGGCGGCGCCGAGCGTGTCGCGCAGCGCCGCCAGGGCGTATCGATAGCGGGAGGCGGCCGTGTTGGGCGAGATGCCGAGCGTCTCGCCGATCTGGCTGAAGGTCAGGTCGCCCCATATCTTCATGACGAGCACCTCTCTCTGCTCGGGCGGCAGTCTGCCCAACGCCCGCTCGATCGCCGCCCTGCGCTCCTCGCGTTCCAGGCCGGTCTCAACCCGTTCGAACTGGGCCGGCTCTTCGTAGAGGGTCTCACCCGCCTTCTGTTCCCGCGCCGCCCGTCGCGCGCGGCTGCGCGCCAGATCGATGGCCGCGCGCCGGACCGCGGCGAACAGGCGCGGGGCCGGCTCTACGGCCGTCTCGCCGCCCGCGCGCCAGAACCGGACAAAGCCCTCCTGCACGACCTCCTCCGCATCGGCATGGGATGGCGTCCATTGCCGCGCATACAGAAGGAGTGCGGGCCCGTACTGATCGATCAGCTTCGTCCAGTCCAATGGCATGCCTCTCGAGGCGCACGGCCGTTCAACGCCGCACTACCCTGATATCGGCGCCGCCGGCCGGATTTGTCTGGGTAGTATCCATTTTTCCGGCGAAAATGTGAAACGAAGAATTGCCCGCGAAAAGTGGCGAAAGGGACGCGAAAGGGGAGAGGCGACGAAGACATCGTCGGTGGAGATCGTGTCGTGGTTGGCTGAGCGGGGTTGCGGGAATCGAACGGCCGCTGCCACGCGGCGTGGCGGCTGCCTCGATTTCTGCAATCCGCCGCGGTCGGATCTGCGCTGCGCTCCGACGAACGCCTTCCAGAACACAGAAGAGAGGCGTACGCAGCAACTTTGAGTTGTCTGCGCCGGGAAGAATCCGGTACTGGGCCCGGCGGATCCGGCGCAGACAGTTCAAAGTTGCTGCCGGGTCGTGCAACAACGCGCGGGAGCGCAAACGCCTTTTCGCGCCCCCTTTCGCGACTTTTCGCGGGCAAGAAGGGGGCAGGCGATCGCCGGGGTCACGCGGCGTCCCGCACGTAGTCCCGGGCCTGCAGGACGACGGCGGGGTCCGTTTCATAGGGCAGTGCTCCGGTTCCGACGCAGACTTTCTCCCGGCACATGGCGAGCGCGAGTAATCTATCGAGCTCGGCGCGTACGGCCGCCGCGTTTCCGGAGACGAGCACCTCGGGCCTGGTATTGATGCGGACCATGACGTCGGGGTGGGCGGCCATCTTGCGCATGAACGCCGCCTGGTCGGTTTCGGCGGGGCAGATGACATAGCCGGTGCCGGTCGCGAGGATCGCGTCGAGTATCGGCGTGGTGTCGCCCCCGATGATGCACGGCACGGCATGACCCACCACCGTGGCCGCCTCCCGGATCATGGTCTGAAGCGGCGGCAATTCCACCGCCCGAAAGACCTGCGGCGAGATGAGCGGGGGCGCGGCGGCCGATTCGAAGAAGGCGATATCCAAGCCGCGGCGCACGATTTCGGCGCAGAACGCGAGCTGGCCCGTGACGAGGTGGTCGAGTGCGCCGCGGGTCGCATGCGGTTCGGTCAGCGCTTCGCACAGCAGCGTCTCGAACCCTAGCAGATTGGACGCGATCGAAAACGGGCCGCTCACCGGGACGCGGACGTCGGCGTCCGGGAAACGGCCGGCCAGCCGCCGGGCCGTCTCGATGGCCATGGGAATGCGGCCGTCGCGAGTCGGGTCGAAATGGCCGAGGTTCGGGACATCCGCCACCGACGAACAGATGGGCTGCGAGATGGCCGGAATTCCGTTTCCGGCCGGTTCCTCGACGACCGCGCCATAAGCCTCGGCTTCCAGGTTGTAGATGTCGATTCCGACGACGACCGGCGCATGGCCGTAGAGCCGGAACGCCGCGGCGTGCGCCTCGAACAGGAGTTCGGCACTGCGGGAGACGGCCCAAGGGGCCCGCCCCACGATTCTGGCGGCGTGTTCGTATACCGAAGGGGCGAAATTCACGGCGGGTCCCCCGACGCGCCGGTCATCTCGCGCACCATGTCGACCAGGTCGGCAATGGAGAAGGGTTTCAGGAGTTGGCGGGCGTTCGTCTGGCCCGCGAACGAGGGGATGGTTTCGAGCGCCTTGGCCACGGCGGAGCAGAAGATGAAGCCGGGCACCTCCCGCCCGGTCGCCCTGCAGAAATCCCGAACACCCACGTAGAGTTCGCGCCCGTCGAGGCCCGGCACGTTGCAGTCGGTCACGACCAGATCGAACGGCTCCTCTCGGAACCGAGCCAGGGCCGCGCTGCCGTCGTCCAGACATTCAAGCTGGCAGTCTTCCAGGTAGGTGTCCAGGATTTCCCGGCAGAACTCCAGGAGTTGCGGATCATCTTCGACGACCAGAATGCGTTTCATGCGGGTGATTCCGACAGGATAACTACCGCGGCTCCGCGGCGAGATCAAGGGAGAAATGCGCGCATGGCCGGACGCTGTCGGCATTGACGCGCGCGCCGAGGGCGCTACATCCCGCCCCAGAAGGGCGCGGTATAGATTTTGACGCTGACCAGAAAGACTCTCGGCACAACCACACCGCACAGCGCGACGAGCAGGAGCGCGGCGTGCAGGTCGCCTCGCGCCCGTTCGTCGGAGGCGCCGGCCAGCTTGAGCGCGTGGCCGACGGCGTGCAGGGCGGGCGCCCAGGCGAGCAGGCTGAAGACGCGGGTGGTGTCGGCCATGAAGAAGGTGACGGCCCCGAAAAGGAGGTGCGCGAGGCACAGCGCGGCGAAGTAGACGCGGCCGCGGGCGAAGAGGGTCGCCGCGGCGGCGATCAGGCCGAACCACACGAGCCCGTGCAGCGAGAAGAGGCGCAGCGGGAGATGCTGCAGGTTCATGGCGGGCCGTCCCTTCAGGAACGGCTTCAAGTAGTCGACCCGTCCGGCCACCGTGATTTCGTTCGCGTGCAGGAACCAGGCGACCGTTGCCCAGCCGGCCAGCAGGCCCAGACAGCAGACGGGAATATGCCGCCACGTGATCGCTTCCTCCCCGGCGAGTTTCCGGAGCAGCAGCAGAACCGGCGCCGCGAAGTAGAAGACGGGATGGTTCCAGGCGCCCAGACAGCTCAGGACCGCGACGAGCCCGTACGAACGGGCAAACAGCAGCAGGGCGGTGAAGAGAAAGGTGAGGCAATCGGGCATGCCCAGCCACGAGAGCAGCACCGTGGTGACCGGATGCGCCAGCAGGAGCACGAACAGGAGCAGGGCCGGCTCCGGGCCGAGCCGCTTGCGGGCGGCGAGACAGAAGGCGGCGAAGCCGCCGCCCGTCAGCGCCAGGCAGAGCGCGAAGAACCGGCGTTTGGACGTGAGGTGCGCGTAGTGGCCGAGCAGCGGCAGAAGCGGCGACGTCTGGTGGTAGTTGTTCTTGACCTTCGGGCTCATCCGCGAGAAGGGGTCGTGCGCCACGACCCGGTACGAGACATCCGGGCTGTGCCCCAGCCCGTTCAGCGCCACGGCGACGAGCAGAAGGCAGAGCGCGGCCACGAGGAAATGCGAACGGGCGATTCGGTCGAACCGCGCTTCCGCCTGCGCTATGAGGGTGGCCAGTCGCATGTCGATATGTTCGCGTTTCCAGGTTTGGAGTATAGAGCAAAGAGCGGGACGGGGGAAGCGCCGGGTATGAACAGATGAAGAACGGCCCGCGAAAGGTCGCGAAAAGGGCGCGAAAGGGAGAGTGGAAGAAGCGCTTGGCTCACGCAGGGTCGACATACGATTCCCGCGACGATCGCCTTCAGAGACAGAAAGAGATGCGCTCTCAGCAACGTTGAGTTGTTTGCGCCCTTACAGGTTCGGCGGATCGTATGCGACGACTGGGCGCAAACAGTTCAAAGTTGCTGCATGCTCATCGGCAGAGCCGCTGGCCCGCCACGGATCTTCGACATTTCGCGCCTCTTTCGTGCCTTTTCGCGGGCAGAAGAGGGTGCGGCCATCCATTCGGTTCAGTGGGCACCGGGCGGCTGCCCGCCGCCGGGCAGCAGGTCGGGATAGTCGGCGCAGTAGGGTTTGCGCTCGCATTCGGCGCAGTGCGCGCCCATCCAGACGGCGTCGAACTGCGCCATAAGCCGTTCGACGAGGGCCGGGTCGGTGGTGAGGATTCCGTTCTCGAAATTGCGGCGGTGCTCGTTGCGGGCGCCCATTCCGGCGCCGGTCAGGTTCGCGCTGCCGGTGTACGCGAGGCGTGCGTCGACGATGACGCTCTTGAAATGCACGCGGGGACAGAGAATCTGCTCCAGGCCACCGGCCAGGTTGGGATACCGGTCGAAGTCCCGCCGAAACGCCGCGCCCGGCTCCCGCGCGTGAAGCAGGCGGATCGCCACCCCGCGGCCGGCGAGCTCCGACAGAATCTCCAGAAACGGGACCCAATTCCCCTCCTTCTCCACGTAGAGGTCCTTCAAGTCGGCCGTAGCCAGCCAGAGGAACCGTTCGGCGGCGGGCACCGCCTCCAGAATCACCTTTCGGTAGATCTCGGCGTCTGTGAGAAAGTGTGTCTGCGGCATGGGCGATGTCCCGACTTTCAGCGCCTTGCGTGAGTGTCAATACAAACACGTCGTATCAGGGCGATCAGGACGAAGTTGCTGATCGGCCAGCGTTCCATGAGCACATCCACGTTGTACGGGCAAATCATGCCGGCTCCCTCCGTTCGGGCGCCGCGCGCAGGAAGAGCATGGCGGCAGCCAGCCCGACTGCCAGGAGGACGGCGCCGAGCAGGTCGAACCAGAGCGGTTGGAACGCCGCAACGGGGCTGGGCCGGTCGTAGCCGGGTATGTCGAGGCCCAGCATCCCGGCATACAGGGCGAGCAAGTTGTTCAGGCCGTGCAGCAGGATGCAGGGCCAGAGCGACCGGGTTCGGATAAACAGCCACGCGGTGACCAGGCCCAGGACAAACGACAAAGGCATCTGATAGGGGTTCACGTGAATCAGCGCGAAGAGGAGCGCCGAGACGAGGACCGCCGTCCGCACGCTGTAGAGCCGGAGGAACCCGCGCAGCATGACGCCCCGGAACAGCACTTCCTCGGCGAGCGCGGGCAGCAGGATCAGGGCGACGAACGAAACGCCGCCCGCGGAACGGAGCGCTTTGAACAGGTCCTGCAGGAAGGCGGGCGGCGGGCAGAGGTGCCGCAGCAGGTTGTCCAGATCCAAGAGCAGGATGTGAAGGCCCAGTGCGAGCGGGACGAGGGCCAGCAGGAGCGGCAGCCGAAAGGAGGAGACCGGCAGCAGCGTCCTCAGCCGGGTCCGCGTGCGCCACAGGCCCCACCCGCAGACAAGCGCGAAGGCGATCAGGTTGGCCAGCGCGGTCGCCGCCGTGACCGCCACGTTCTGTTCGAGCCCGCAAAGCAGGATGGCCAGCAGTCCGCCGGCGACCCCCATCACGATCTGGAGCCCGGCCAGGCAGAGCATCATCACGAGCGCCTGCCAGATGCGCGGATATGCGTGCGTGTCCGTCATCGGATTTCCAGCGAGCGGATGATCTGGTCGAAAAGCGGCTGATGCTGCGGGCGGGCCGCTTCCGTTGTGCAGGCCGTGACAATCAGGTTCCGTCTGCCGCGCAGCCGGAGCAGGACGAATGTCTCCGAAAGCGGGATCGCGTCGTGCGCGTGCGTGAACTGGAGCGAACCCAGCGTGAACCCGTTCGGATGGGTTGCGACCTGCTTCTGGTGCAGGGTAAAGCCGGTACGTGCGGCTCTCAGGCGCGCCTCGTGCTCGTCCAGGCGTTCTTCCAGCGGCGTGTCGGAGCTGTCGCGCTGCACATTGAAGAAGACGTTGGCCTGCCAGTCGGAATTGAAGTCCGGACAGAGCAGCAGAATGCCATGCGCGCTCACGAATTCGTCCAGCTCCCAGCCGTCGGGATAGGAGAAGCCGATTCCCAACGACGGGCTGAAGAAGGCCTGCTGCTTCGGCGCGCGCGAACGGCATTTTCGGCCGAATCCGCCGCGCATGAGGAGGAAGGCGGCGCAAGAGCCGATGACGAAGACGACGGCCAGAATGACCAGGACGGTTTCCATCGGGGACCCCAGCCTCGTGCCCTGCCCGGGAAATCCAGGGAATGGCGATGCTTGCTCTCTCGTACACTTTCCCGCGGTTTTTGTCCAGAGCGGAGTCGTTGTGCGCGGGGGTGTGCGCGGTACGGAGAATGCAGCGAGCGCGCCGCGTCTACTGAGGCTGGCTTGCGGCGCACTGGTGTTGCGCGGTCCAGCGCACGGTTCGGATATCGCGCAGCGGGAACTCGCTGCCGAGGACCAGACGCCCGGGCCCGTATCGTTCGATGATCGTCTCCAGATGCGCCGTGTAGTCGGTCAGCCTGGACATCTCGAACAGTGTCTCGGCGGGGCCTTGCCCGTTTGAGAGGAAGGCGTCGACGTGCGCGCGGCCCAACCCCTGGAACACGTAGTGGTTGGGGGGTGCGCGGCGCCCGAAGTCGAGCAGCTCCTCCACCCCGACCGGCCGGCAGGCGAGCCCGCGATGGCGCGCGCGGTGGTCGCCGGTGCAGCCGTTGATCCAGAGCGGAAATCGTGCCTCGGCGCACGCGTTCCAGAAGGGCTGGCCGGCAGGGTCGTTCAGCCGCCAGTTGTGGAGGTAGGGGAAGACGATCCCGCCCGCGAACGCGCGGCGTGCGTGTTCGAGGCTCTGCGCCCAGCCGGGAACCGACGGGTCCAGCGTGGCCAGGGGCACCACGCGCGTACAGCCCGCCGCCGCCGCGCGCAGAGCGGCGTTTGCCCCGGCCGTGTCCCGCGTGTACAGGCTGTCGCTGCCGGCGGCGTACGCGGTCTTGATCCCGTGCCGCGCCAGGATGGCCTCCAGTTCCCGCGCCGAGGGGCATGCATGGTCCAGCACGGGGGCCCGCCCGCAGAAGCAGAAGTGGTCCGTGTCCTGCCCGCGCAGCAAGCCGTTTTCTTCAGGCTCGGGCCGGAGCGCGGGCGGGCCGCCGGGTTGCGCGGGCAACTGCAGCTTCAGCAGCCGCGCGGCGTTACGCCACAGGATCTGCTCTTTCTGGTCCGCGTCGATCTGCGCGAACACCACTTTGGCCAGTTGCGAGATGACGCTGCGGCCCGGCATGTCGCTGCCGAACAGGATGTGATCGGCGCCCACGTCTTCGACAAGCGCCTCGACCTGCCCGCGTTCCGGGAAGAACCCGGAAATGTCCCAATAGGCGTTCGGCAGCCCGGCCAGCGCGCCGCGCCCGTACGGCCAGTTCCCACCCGCGTGGGCCGCGATCAGGCAGGCGCGCGGGAACCGGCGCGCCAGTTCCGCGAATTCCCGCACGCACAACTCGCCCGCCTCGTTGCCGTCCGTCTTGTGCCAGGTGTGGATGAGCACCGGGATCCCTTTCTGTTCGGCCGCCGCCAGAATGGGGTAGCTTCTTTCCACGCCGCTGCCGTTGCGCTTGAACGCCGTCCACAGCTTGATGCCCGCCGCGCCCCGGGCGAGGCATCGGTCCAACTCCTCCAGGCTGTTGTCGTTTTGCGGGTTGAGGTAGGCGAGCCAGCGTGTCGGCAGGTCTGTCTGCGCGCAGAACTGCTCGGCCCACGCGTTGCCGGCCGTGACTTCCCGGGGCGGCGGGAAATGCTGCAGGCTGCCGCCCGGTGACAGGCAGGAAATCACGGGCATTGTGACGCCGTAGCGCCGGCATTCGGCCACGAACCGCGGCCACGTCTCGCGGCCGCCGTGCGGATGCGTGTGGATGTCGATGATCATGGCCCGTCCGTCGTTGAAGGCGCCCGTTCAAACTTGCTCGAGAACTTACTCGAGAACTGGCTCGACCCCCCGCCGCAGCGGCGGGGTCGACAAAGACTACGGCCCGCCTTCGCCCAGGGCTTCGGCGGGCGCAGCCCGCCTTCGCCCAGCGCTACGGCGGGCGCAGCCCGCCTTCGCCCAGCGCGCCGGGGGCCTTACTGACCTCTGAACTCCGACCTCTGACCTCTGGGTTGCGGGCGAAGCCCGCTTTAGCCACTTCCTTCACCGCCTTGGCCAGCCGCTCGAGCGTTTCGTCGATATCCGCCGCCTGGTGGCTGTAGTTGATGTAGATGACGTCGTAGAGGCTGACTCCGTTGCGATAAGCCGCGCGGAAGAATGATTCCTGCAGTTGCGCGGGTCCCTGTGGATCGAAAGTCATGTGCAGGCAGGGAGGGAACCCTTTCAGCTCCAGCGGGAGGCCGCGCTCCCGGAGCAGGCGGCGGAGCCCCTGCGCGAGCCGCTCGCCCTGTCGCCAGAGGTGCCCGATGACGTCTTCGGCCCGATAGACGCTCAGCGCGGCCTTGGCGGCGGCGAGCGAGAGGGCCTCGCCGCCGTAGGTCGAGGAGATGACCGCGCCGCCCGTCTCGCAGCAGGCCATCACGGCACGGCTGCCCGTGTAGACGGACAAGGGCATTCCGTTGGCGATGCCTTTGGCGAAGACGGCCAGGTCCGGCGTGACGCCGAAATGGTCCTGGACACCGCCCACCGCCACCCTGAACCCGGTAACGATTTCGTCGAAGATCAGCACCGCGCCGTGTTCACGCGTCAACCGGCGCAGGAGCGGGTAGAACAGCTTGCCCTGCTCGATATCGGCGAGATTGGCGGCGACCACCACGGCGGCGATTTGCGCGCCTGCCTCGGCGAAGAGCCGGCGCAGGCCGTCGGCGTCGTTCCATCCGCAGGTGTGGTGCAGGGCGCTCAGACAGGCCGGCACGCCCGCCGGCGCCGTGCCCGCCGCGGTCTGGCCCGGCAGGAGACGGCCGCCGGCCGCCAGGCTGTTCAGCCACCCGTTGTAGCCGATCTGGATCACGTGCTCGCGCCGCGTACAGGCGCGCGCCAGCCGGATGCAGGCGGCGATTGCCTCGCCGCCCGTTTTGAGGAATCGGGCCCGTTCCGCGCAGGGGATGAGGTCGCAGATCATCTCCGCGACCTCACATTCCAGCGGGGACGGATGCCCGAAGATAATGCCGTTATCGAGTTGTTCGCGTATGGCGTTGTCAATTGCCGGGAATCGGTACCCGAGGCTGATCGGGCCGAGCGCGTTGCGGAAATCGATGTACGCCCGCCCGTCCGCATCCCAAACGCGGCAGCCCTTGCCGCTTACGATCGCGGCCGGTTCCTCGGGCCTGTACCGCGGCGCCTTGGAGCACGTGCTGGACCCCCAGGGCATGATCCGGCGCGCGCGCTCGAGCCAGGTGTCGGATGGTGACGTCATGGTCGTCTCTGCCTATTCTAGCAATGCCCGCCGCCGGCGGGCAATGGGCCGGTCGGGCAGAAGAGTTGTCGGTTCGGGCGCAGCGGGCGTCGGGCACAGCCGGGCTGAAACGCTGTTTCGCCGCCGGCGAACAGGCTGTAAGCTTTGGCCTGCCGCGCCGACTCGTCGCGCCATAGTCCCGGGCGTCTGCGCCGCGGGACGACGGCGGAAGCCCTTGGCGTAGGCGGGCTGCGCCCGCGGAAGCCCTTGGCGTAGGCGGGTCGTAATCTTTGTCGATCCCGCCGCTGCGGCGGGGGGTTCGAGCAAGTTTGCGAGTAAGTTCTCGAGGAAACTCGAGCAAGTTTCAGGTCAGGGTCTGAACAGGGTTTTACCGAAGAACATGGCACCCAGGCAGGTGAGATAGAGCATGAACAGCAGCACGGCGTGCGGCTCCACCCGGCGGTGCGGCTTGTTCTTGGACGCCGACAGGCAGCCGAGGATGACGACACAGGTCTCCAGCACGGAAAACAACCCGGCGAAGGTGTTCTCCCGGCCGAGGTTGCCGGGCACCTGGAGCACGTCCTTCACGTAGACCAGATCGGCGACGGCGATGACCAGCACGTTGATCATGTTGGCGCCCATCACATTGCCGAGCATCAGGTCGTAAGCGCCGATCCGCACGGCCGTGATGCCCACGATCAGTTCGGGCAGCGAGGTCGCGAACGCCAGGAACAGCATGCCGACGAACGAGTCGGTCAGCCCCAGGATCTTCGCGAGCCTGTCGCCCGTCACGGCCAGGCCGAACCCGCAGAAGACGACGGCGACGGCCGCCGCGGAGAAGCCGGCCACGACGCACGCCGTCGAGAGGTCGGCCGCCGCGTGGGGCGGCTTCGCCTCGTCGACACGAAGCTGTTCGGATTCGAACCGCTGCATGCAGGCGAACAGCACGACGAACATCGCGAGGATCACGACCGTACCGAGCCCGAACCGCAGGCCGAAGGCGGCGATCGGAATGGGGAAGGTGATGGCGAGCATGGCCAGCGCGATCATGATGATGGCGCAGGCGGCGGGGTAGGCGTTCTTGGGGCTGGCATTGCGCAATACGCCCTGGCGCCGGAACAGGACCGCGCAGATCGCGATGATGGTGACATTGAACAGAATACTGCCGAAATTGTTGCCCAGTGCCAGATCCGGCGAGCCGACCTTGGCTATCGAACTGATGGTGGTGGCGCCTTCGGGAAGCGTGGTCACGATACTCACCAGCAACAGGCCCACCCAGGAACGGCTCAGACCGAACCGGTTCGCGAGTTGGTCGGCGCAGCGCGAGAGCTTCGAACCGGCATAGACGATAGCGGCCGCGACGAGAACGAAAGCCAATATCCAGATCATGAGGCCATCCCCGCAGGCGGGTCTGTTGGACATGTGCCGGGACTGTCGGCAAGGGGCACTATACACGGGGGTTCGGCGGGACGCAATGCAAACCATGTGTTGAAATCGGCGGCGCAATATGCTGAAATCGGACGCCTTGGGGCTTGGGTGGCAGGCGGCAGGTGTCAGGTGTCAGATCTCAGGTTTCAGGTGGCGGCGGGGAGCCGCTGTACGGGGGACAACTCGAACAAAGGAGAGCAGTCATGGCCGATCAGGAGAAGAAGCAGACATTGATTACGGCGGACGTCGAGGTGACCGGGACGATCAAGAGTACCGGTTCGGTGCAGATCGACGGGAAGCTGGAAGGCGATCTGAACTGCCAGGGCGACGCGACCATCGGCGAGTCGGCCAACATCAAGGGCAACATCAACGTGAGTTCCGTCTCGGTTTTCGGGCAGGTCAACGGCAACATCACCGCCAAGGACCGGATCGAGCTGAAGCCGACCGCGCGCGTGATTGGGGACATCAAGTCCAAGCGCCTCAAGGTCGAGGACGGCGTGTCGTTCGTGGGCAAGTCCGAGGTCAACCCGTCGGGCGCCCCGATCGAGAAATCAGTGAAAGAATCTGAACCGGCCGCGTCTGCGGACGATGCGAAGGAAGACGAAGCGGCCGATGCCGAGCCGGAGCGCAAGAGCGGCAAGTCCGAGAAGCGCAGCATCTTCCGCTAATGGCGGCCCTTCGGCCCGCCATGTGCTCGCTTCGCGAGCGCAGAGGCGGATGTGCCCGCGAAATAGCGCGAAAGGCGCGCGAAAAGCTGAGCGGCAGGCCCCGCGCGCCACGGTCAGCCATGCAGCAACTTTGAACTGTTTGCGCCACGTCGCCCTTGCACCAGTGGCCGCACGTCGAACGGCGCAAACAACGCAAAGTTGCTGCGTCCGCGTTTCCTTCTCCTCTGAAGGCGCTCGTTGCGGGAATCGAGGATTGCCACGAGGCCGAGCACGCTTCGTCTCCTCTCTCACATGCTTGCCTCGTGGCAATCCTTTCGATTCCCGCAACAACTCCGCGCATGCCGAACGCCCTTCTCGCTTTCCCTTTCGCGCCTTTTTCGCGCGGTTTCGCGGGCCGAAAAGGGCAGCGACGTGCATCATACGGCTACCTACCGTGGCTTCAAACCGCTGAAGAGGGTGCCGAGGGCGTCCCGGTCGTCCCAGACGAGTCCGCATTTTGTGGCCAGGAGGACCTCGCTCCGTCGCCCCTTGATGGCCTTGCCGACGACCTCCTCGCTCAGACCGAAACCGTAGATGGGCGCTGTGTCGATGGTGGTAATCCCGGCATCGAGCGCGGCGTGAATGGCTTCCGTGGGCCGGTTTTTCGCCGTGCCGCCCCAGTTCGTGCCGCCGAGGGCCCATGAGCCCATGATGACGGCCGATACCTCGATGTCACTCTGGCCGAGTTTGCGTGTTTGCATCGTCTCTCCTCTCCTGCGGGCAGAGGTCGAAGGTCGGAAGGTCAAGGGTCGAAAGTCGATCCCGTCGAAAAACCCGGCGCGGGTGGAACCGCGCCCTCCGTGCGCCACATGTTGCGTTCTTGGAGGGCGGGGTTCCACGCCCGGCGCCTCGACTTCGCTGAGACCGTCGATCGCGGGACTTTCGTCTTTCCGACCTTGGACTTTCGACTTCTTCGACCTTCGACCTTTGACTTTTCGACCTTTGACCTTCGACTTTCCGACCTTCGACTCTCCCTAGGCGCTCTGCGTCTGCTTCGTATGGTTCAGCAGCCCGCCCGCCAGCAGGATATGGCGTTCGCGTTCCGACAGCGCGAGCTTCAGCGGGATGTCCGCCTGCCGGGTTTCGTTACGCAGCGTCACGGTCGCCTGCCCCTCGCTCACGCGGCGGCGGATGCCGTCGATCGCGAGTGCGTCGTTTTTCTCGATGCGGTCGTAATCGGCCGGCTTCTCGAAGAGGAGCGGCACGATTCCGAAGTTGATCAGGTTGGCCAGATGGATGCGCTCGATCGATTTGGCGAGAACGGCCTTGACGCCGAGATACATGGGGCAGAGCGCGGCGTGTTCGCGGCTCGAGCCCTGGCCGTAGGATTCGCCGGCCACGATCACGTTGTGGATGCCCTGGTCGCGGTTGGCGGCCGCGCGCTGGGCGAAGGAGGCGTCGACGTTTTCGAACACGAACGTGGCGTAGGTCTCGACATTCGAGCGGTACTTCAGCCGGGGCCCGGCGGGCATGATGTGGTCGGTGGTGACCTTGTCGCCCACCTTGATGGCCGCCCGCCCGGCGAGCGAGTCGGGCAACGGGTCGTTCTTGGGCGGCGCCCCGATGTTCGGGCCGCGCGGGATCTGGACCGAGGCGGGGTCCGCGGGCGGCTGCAGGAACATGGAATCGTCGATGTCGAACGTGGCCGGCATCTTGACTTTCGGGTACTTCAACTCCTCATGCACGCGCGGATCGGTGATCCGGCCGAAGAGCGCGGCGACGGCCGCCGTCTCGGGGCTGACCAGATAGACGCGGGCCGACGCGGTGCCGGACCGCCCTTCGAAGTTCCGGTTCGAGGTGCGCAGCGAGACGGCGTTGGTCTCCGGCGAAAGCGAGTTGCCGATGCACCAGCCGCAGGTGTTCTCCAGCAGGCGCGCGCCGGCGTCGAGCAGAACGGACAGCGTGCGGTCGGCGGCCAGCATTCGCAGCACCTGGCGGGAACCGGGCGAGATGCCGAGGCTGACGTCCGGATGAATGCGACGCCCCTCGAGAATTTTCGCCACCGTCTTGAGGTCGCGGTACGAGGAGTTCGTGCACGATCCGATCAGGACCTGGTTGACCTTGATGCCTTCCAGCGAGCTGATCGTCTCGATATTGCCCGGCGAATGCGGCGCGGCAGCAAGCGGTTCCAGCGCGGCGAGGTTGATTTCTTCGGTACGCTCGTACACCGCGTCGGGGTCGGCGGCGAGTTCCTGCCAGTGCGCGCCGCGGCCCTGGGCCTCCATGAACGTGCGGGTGATTTCGTCGCTGGGAAAGACGGATGCGGTCACGCCGCACTCGGCGCCCATGTTCGTCACCGTCGCCCGGTCGGGCACGGTCAACGTCTTCACGCCGGGCCCGCTGTATTCGAAGACGCCGCCGACGTTTCCCTTGGTCGTGAACACCTGGAGGATCTTGAGGATCACGTCCTTTGCGGACACCCACGGCTTGAGCCGGCCTTTCAGGCGAATGTTCACGACCTTCGGGGCGCTGAGGTAGAAAGGGCCGCCGCCCATGGCCACGGCCACGTCCAGGCCGCCCGCCCCGACCGCCAGCATGCCGATCCCGCCGCAGGTCGGCGTGTGCGAGTCGGAGCCCAGCAGCGTCTTGCCGGGCACGGCGAATCGTTCCAGATGGAGCTGGTGGCAGATCCCGTTGCCCGGTTTGGAAAAGACGATTCCGTACTTCGCCGCGATCGCCTCGAGATAGCGGTGGTCGTCCGCGTTCTCGAAACCGACCTGGACGGTGTTGTGGTCCACGTAGCTGACGGCCAGTTCGTTCCGGACCCGGTCCAGGCCCATGGCCTCGAACTGCAGATACGCCATCGTGCCCGTGGCGTCCTGCGTGAGGGTCTGGTCGATCCGAATGCCGATCTCCTGGCCCGGCTCCAGCGCGCCGCTGAGCAGGTGCGCCTGCAGAATCTTCTGAGTGAGGTTCTGTCCCATCGGTGTGCTCCTTAATTGGACATGAATAAGCCACACTAGCCGAGGGCGGGACAGAGATCAAGGTTGGAACGAGCCGCCCTGATCCGAAAATAGGCGTGAGCGGAGGCAGATTCGCCGCGGAGGCGCTGAGCCACGGAGCCGCCGTCGCTCAGAAGCTATGGCGGGCCCGGGGGGACGCGGAACGAGGTTGCGGGAATTGGCGACGGATTGCCCATTGCGCCTTGCTCGGCGATCCCGTTCTTCACACGGCAATCCGCCCCCAATTCCCGCAACGTTTGTCAAGGGGGATGTATCGGAGAGGTCGACCATTCGTTCCCCTCCGTCTCCGCGGCGGGCGGATCTTCGACGTTTGCGACCGGAGGGCGCGAACACGTGAGAAACGGTTGCCGGTTCTCAGTCGCGGAGCATGTCGGCGACTTTCTCGACGAGTTCGCGCATCTGGAACGGTTTGTGCATGAACCCGTCCGGCTGCTGATCGGTGAACTCCCGGTTCACCTGCGACTCGCTGTACCCGCTGCTGAGCAGCACGCGGACTTCGGGGCGAATGCGCCGGATATCGGCAAGCACTTCGGCGCCTTTCATGCCGGGCATCGTCATGTCCAGCAGGACGAGATCGATCTGGTTGGCGTACACGCGGAACATATCGACGCACTGCGGCCCGTTCGCGGCGACGAGCGTGGAGTAGCCGGCATCCTCCAGCGAGCGCCTGGCCAGGTCGCGGATGGAATCGTCTTCCTCCGCGATCAGGATCTTGGCGTGCACCGCCTCGGGCCTCGGCGCCGGCGGCCGCGGCCTGACGGGCACGGCCTTTTCCTTGAGGACGGGGAAGTAGAGGCTGAAGGTGGTGCCGCGTTCCACTTCGCTCTGGGCGGCTATCATCCCGCCGTGCCCCTGGACGATTCCGAGCACGGCGGCCAGCCCGAGGCCGCGCCCCACGAACTTCGTCGTGAAGAACGGGTCGAACACGCGTTTCAGCGTGGCGGAATCCATGCCCTGCCCGTTGTCGGAGACCTCGAGGCAGACATAATAGCCGGGCCGGACGCGTTCCTCCGGGAAATTCGGTTTCATCGACTGGTCGTCGCAGAAACGGGTGGAGGTGTTGATCGTGATCGTGCCCTGCGCGCCGCCGATCGACTCGTTGGCGTTCTTGACCAGGTGCAACAGCATCTGTTCGATCTCGCCACGGTCGCCCGACATCTGTTGGACGTCGCGGTCCAGTTTCGTTTCGAGCAGGATCTTGGGCGTGACCTTCTGGCGCAGGATATGCTCGAACTCGGAGACGACGGTCGACAGGTTCATGGGCAGCGAGAGGAAATGGCCGCGTCCCGAATAGGCGAGCATCTTCTGCGACAGCTCCGCCATTTCTTCCGCGTTGTCGATAATGCGCTGCAGGTCGGCCCGCACCTCGGAGTCCTCGGGCAATGCCTGCAGGGCGAGCTGCGCGTTGCCGATGACGCCCGTGAGCTTGTTGTTGAAGTCGTGCGCGACACCGCCGGCAAGGTTCTGCAGGCTTTCCAGTTTGCGTTTGTGCGCCCAGCGCAACGCTTCCTGGGCCTGCTTGCGGACGGTGATGTCCCGGATCAGGAAGCAGAGCTGCTCGTCTTCCTCGGTATGCAGTTTGTGCACGGCGATTTCCGAGGGGAACATGGTGCCGTCCTCGCGGACGCTGTACGCTTCCATCAGGGTGAAGCGGCGCTGGTCGGCATTGTCGCAGATCGTCTTGAGCACCGACTGGTCGAACCCGGCAACCATGTCGGCGATCCGCAGTTGGATGAGCTGCTCTTTCCCGCGCAGGAAGAAGTCTTCCGCCCGGACGTTGGCGTCGATGATATTGCCGGTTACGTCCGTAACGAGGACCGCGTCATAGATGCTCTGCAGCAGCGCGCTGTACCGGCTGCGGTCCGCGGCGTCGGGCTTCTTCTGAACCGGCGCGCTCAGCCGCCGGCGCGTGATCGTGACCGTCCGCTTCTTCTTCGCCGCCTGCTTCGGCTTGCTCTTGCGCTCGGCCGGCTGCGGGATGCTGATCCGCATGGTCTGGTCGAAGCGACTGCCGGATTTTGCGCTCATGGTCGCCCTGCTCCGTGGGGTTGCGCGGAAAAGCAAGCAAACCTTACTCTACCCGTTCGGCCGAACATATGCAAGATCAGAACGAGAACCGCAGACAAACGACCGGAACCTGCCGCCAATCGAGGGAAAAGCCCGTTCCGCCGTCCACCGCCTCGCGGCAGGCGTCCAGGCGGGTCTGATTGTAGCGGTGCGCCGCATCGATCCCGCCGTAAATGCTTCCCGTATACCAGGTCAGCTCGAAAAACGCAACAACGCCGAACGCCCCCCATTGCTCGTGATCGGCCGTATCGAGCAGCCCGTAGATGAAGATGCCGTTCAGGATCAGCGATCGGAGCGCGTTGGCGTACTCGCCCGAATAGGCGTAGCCCAGCCCCGGCACGATGCCCAGGATCCCGCCGAGCGCGGGGTTCCGGCCCCGGCCCTTCGCGTGGCGGTCCAGCGCGGCGAGCGCCTCCCCCTGTGTCGATTGCTCCTTCGCCAGCAGCGTCCGCGCGGCCGGCAGCTCGCCCGCGCTGAGCAGCGCGCCGGCCAGGCGCCGCACGGCATAGGCTCTGGCCTGCGCCGGGCCCTCGCCTTCGACGACGCTCTGCAGGTAGAAGAGGGCCTGCTCTTTCCGGCGCGCGGCGAGCGCGGCTTCCCCGCGCAGGAGAAGCGATTCCGTCGTCAGATCCGGCGCGCTGTCTTCGGCCCGGTCCAGCATCGCGACGACCCGCTCGTGGTCCCCGGCCCGCCAATAGGCGTAAGCGGCCGCCCAGTAGTAGCCGCCCCGCCGCTCGCCCGTCTCCGCGTCCAGCGCCAGCCGCCTGTACTCGATCGCGGCGGGTTCATGGCGGCCTTCGCTCGCGAGCTCGGCCGCCAGTTGGCGCGCGGCGTCGGCATCACCCGCCTGCAGGCGCGCCGCGGTGGCGCACAGCCAGAGGGGCGTCAGCGCGAACCGGAGGTGGCGCCGCGTCCTGCCCCGGGCGGCCCCACCCCCGTCCGGCTTTCCTGCTCGCCACGCGCGTTTCAAGCGCCGTTCATGCATGTCGGCCTATCTCCGTCTTCCCGGCTTGGCCGTCGCCGGCAGCGCCTCGCCGGAATTTCGGGGCAAGTTCCCGAGTAGGTTCTCGATCAAGTTTGCGGTCCATCAACCATTGACGATCCCCCCTCACCGCTCCCCTCCGCCCAGCCACCAGTCGTGATCCTCGAGCGGATCGGGGTAGCGCACGGTATCGCCTACGCGCGTGGGGCGGGAACGCGCTCCGACCACGCTGGGTTCGCGCACGAAGCGGTCTGCCTGCAACGGCAGCGCCAGCACGCCGTGCTTGACGAAGGCCTGGCGGCAGTATTCCGAGCAGGACGGTTCCAACGCGCAACGCTGGCCGAGCGCCGGTGCGATCTGGGTGCGGTAGAACGCGACGAACCAGCGCCCCGCACAGGCGGCGGCGCCCGCGCGCCGTTCGCCCGCCGCGGTGGCGCCGGCGCACTCGGCTCTGAGCGGCTCGGACCAGAGCGGCGCACAGCTCTTCAGTTGCAGGGCGAGCCCGGGCGAGTCGCCGGCCAGGTTGGGGTGCGTGCCGAGCAGGATAGACAGCGCGCAGCCGGCGCGGAGGAACAGTTCCCTCGATTCCGTCCGCTGGAAGACCTGCCTGAAGCCGTTGCAGGCGGCCTCGATTCTGCCTGCGCGCCAGAGTGTTTGGGCGTACTCGTAGCCGGCCAACATACGGATTTGGGGCAGCGCCGTCTCGGCGGTGAACAGCGCGTTCAGCGCCGCGCCCGCCGCCTCCATGCCGAGCTGTCGTTCCGCCATGGCTTTCACAAGCAACGCCTGTTCGGCGCCGGGCGTGCTGCTGAGCGCGCGCATGCATTCCAGGCGGCTGGCGGCGTAGTCGCCTTCCTCGAACAGCTCCAGCGCGAGCCGCAGGTCGACCGCCGGGGCGGCGCCGGCGGCGGCGAGCGCGCGGACCGGCGCCGGCCGCGCCGGTTCGGCCGCCCGGCTCGGCGGCGCAAGAGCCAGCACGAGCGCCAGGCTGGCGGCGCTGCAGAGGAGCATGTGCGGGCGCATCCTCATGGGCGAGACACAAAGGGCCTCGGCGTCGCGCAGCCGAGGCCCCTTGCCCCGATAACGCACGGGCCGGAACCGGCCCGCGACATTCCGCAGAAAGTCAGAGCGTACGATCAATACCAGTTGGCGCCGTTCTGTTCGGCCCATTGTTTTTTCGTCATGCCCTGCTGGCACTCCACGCCGTCCCAGATGGCGATCACGAAACTGACGACGGGGATCAGCCGGCACCACTCGCGCCAGTGCAGTTGGGCGCCGTCGTTATACTCCAGGCCGACTCGAAGGCCAAAGCAGCAGCCCACCAGGAACGGCGGAAGGGCCGGTGCGTCTTTCTTCGCATCGGCGGCCACCGCCGACGCCACGGCTCCGATCAGAAGGATGGCAACCAACACACACGCAATAATCCTCATTCTGGCTCCTTTCCTCAGAGGTCTGGCCAATCATGCGCGCTTTCTCAATACGACGCCGGGGCCGAAATGTCAATGTTTTTCCCGCGTACCCGAAAAACCGGGGCAGGCGCGCCTGTCAACGGCCTTTCTGGCCTCCGCCCATGCGCGAGACCAGCGATCGAGCATGGCTTGACGCCAACGCCGGGCTTCTTCTGCGCCGGCCGCGGCCTCGCCCGTCGCCGCCGCGCCCTGGGCCACGGTTTCAGCCGTTCCGCCGACGGCATCGACCGCTTCAGAGACGGTACCGACCGTGGCCTGCAGGAGGCCCTGTGCGACCGTGCCGAGATCGGCCGTCACGACCCCGCGCGCCGTGTCGAGCAGCCCCCGGCCCACCGAGCCGGCCATGCGCCCGGCGCCCTTGGCGACCGCGACGGTCGTGTCCACGGCGGTTTCGGCTACCGTCAGCGTGGCGCCGGCCGCGCCGCGCGCCAGGCTCCCGAGCCCGCCGCCCGTGCGCGAGAGTATGCCGAAGAACACGCCCGCTTTGCTGAAGTCCGGCGAGTCCGGGGTGCCGGATATCGTGAACGGGAACCGGCCGCCCACCGTCTGCGCGTACCCGGCACAGGCGAGCACGGCCGAAGAGGCTGACACCTCTGCGCACAGGTCCAGGCACTCGCCGCCCAGCGTTCCGATGGCCCCGGGCGGCAGGGCGCTGCTGAACGCCTGCAGCTCCAGGCCGTACGCCAGCACGGCGGCGTTCACCGCCGGCCATTCCCCGCCCAGGATGCCGACCCGCGCGTAGAGGCCGGCGCGTCCGGTCTGCCAGGGGCGCTGGGCGATCTCCGCTGTAACGGCCAAGGTGCCCGGCAGCACCTGCTCGTGCAGGCGGTCGCGGTCGACGGTCAGGTTCCGGCCTCGCCCGTCCACGTTTCTCAGCCGCAACAGGAGCGCCTCGTTCGGAGTCGACCAGTCCACGCAGTTGACGGCGCCGTCCCGGATCGTGAGGGTCTCGACCCACAGCGGGAAGCGCGGGATCTCTTCGGGTGACGGCGGGAGGCCGAGCACATCGGTGTTGAGTCTGCCGTCGGCGTTGCGGATGAAGGTGAGGGTGGTGTCGTGCGCGACGAACTCGCGGATCCGTATCCCGCGCGTGAACAGCGAGGCGAGCCGGATTCGCATTTCGCCGCGTGGCATGTCGAGAAACGGGCCGCCGCGAAAACCGGCCGGCTGCGGGATGCGGAGCCGGTGGATCACCACGCGGCCGCGCAGCAGCGACACGTCGAGCCCGCCCACGCGCACGGCGACGTTCAGCCGGCGGCTGAGTTTTGCCCGGGCCACGCGGAGCGCGACGTGCGGCACGGCGAGGCGCAGCGCCGCGAGCGCGGCGAGCAGGCCAAGCCCGGTCCCCAGAAGGCGGCGCTTGCTCATGGTTGGTAGGTCTTGTGGAAATCGCCGGTGAATTCCACGTCTTTGAAGAAGGCTTTCGGGTCGAAGAGCCCCGGCGCAACGGGCTGGTTCACAACCAGGTTGCTGATGCGGCGGGTGGTCGTGACCGGTTCGTCCAGCTCCAGCACCGTCTCCTTGTGCAGGCACGGGATCCAGCAGCCCGGGGCGACCTGTTGGAACGCGTCGTACTCGCAGGACCCGGTTCGCTTCCGCATCTCGGCGGATTCGTAGAAGTCGATGCGCGCGAGCCGGCCTTCCGTGTCGCAGTTGAGCACGATGAAGCGTTTCTCGGCCTGATACCCGCGCCGAACCGGAAAGGTCTCGGTGCCTTCCAGCGCCTCTTCCCGCAGGTCGCGCAGGCGCAGCAGGTACTCCATCGGGGAGCCGGGCACGGTCCTGAGCATGATGAGCCAGTCGTCGCGCAGTTCGCCAACGGGCTTCGAGAAGCCGAGCCGGGCGCCGGTCTCGTGATAGAACAGCCGCTGGCCGTCTGCGATGATTCGCCGCGGCGAGGGCGCGGTGTTGTCGACGTGGATATGATCGGGCCGTTGATAGTGCACGGAGGAGAGCATCCGCACGCTGCGCTCACCCATCCGCGTCACTTTCCGGATCCGGCAGCTCAGCGTCTGGACCTGCGCGTAGGAGGCGCAGAGCCGCCGGGCCAGCGTCGGCGGCGGCTCGGAGGGCTCGTCCGCGGCCCGCAGCCCGGCCGCCATCAGACAGGCCGACAGCGCCATCAGCGCCGGCGCCGCGCCCGTCGTTCCGCGTCTCCGCGCCAGCTTCCCTTCACAGCGCCCTTCCATCCTTCCATCCTTCCACTCTTCCATCCTCATCCCCTGCGCCGGCCGTTTTCGCGGCGGCGTCAGATCGGGCCGCCCGGCTTGTCGCGGATCCGCGTGTCGCGCGGCGGGCGCGAGTCGTCCGGTTCGGGATAGTCCAGCGTGTAGTGCAGGCCCCGGCTCTCCTTGCGCTTCCGGGCGGAGCGGATGATAAGCTCCGCGACGGCGGCGATGTTGCGCAGCTCGAGGATGTCCGCCGTGACGAGGTAGTCCTCGTAGTACTGGCGGATCTCGCGGCGCAGGTTGCGGACCCGGCGCAGGGCGCGGTCGAGCCGCTTGTCGGTGCGCACGATGCCGACATAGTCCCACATGCAGGTGCGGACTTCGTTCCAGTTGTGCTCCACGACGATCTCCTCGTCGCTGGGCACCGCTTTGCCGTATTTCCAGGCGGGGATCCGCACGGGCCTGTACGCGGTCGACGGCGGCATCTGCCGGAGCCGTTCGGCGAGGTTGTACGCGCACACGAGCGCCTCGAGCAGGGAGTTGCTGGCCAGCCGGTTGGCCCCGTGCAGGCCGGTGCAGGCCGCCTCGCCGCACGCGAACAGCCCGGGCAGCGCGGTCGCCCCGTCGACACCGGCTTCGATGCCGCCGCAGAAATAGTGCGCGGCGGGCACGACGGGGATCAGGTCTTTGGCCATGTCGATGCCGAACGCCAGGCACCGGTCGTAGATGTTGGGGAACCGCCGCTTCAGGAAACGCACCGATCGGTGCCGGATGTCCAGGTACATGCAGGGCGCGCCGCGCTTCTTCATCTCGTTGTCGATCGCGCGCGCGACCACGTCGCGCGGGGCGAGCGCCCCGCGCGGGTCGTAGCCTTCCATGAAGGATATGCCGTGGCGGTCCACCAGCTTCGCGCCCTCGCCGCGAACGGCCTCGCTGATGAGGAACGATTTCGCCGCCGCGTGGTACAGGCAGGTGGGGTGGAACTGGATGAATTCCATGTTCTTGATCGGGACGCCCGCGCGCCACGCCAGCGCCATGCCGTCGCCCGTGGCAATGTCCGGGTTGCTCGTGTAGAGATACACCTTGCCGCCGCCGCCCGAGGCCATGACGGTGTACGGCGCGCGGATCGCGGAGATCTCGCCCGTCCGCCGGTTCAGCACGTAGGCGCCCGCGCACCGGTTCAGCGTCTTCCACCTGAGCCAGCCGGTGGTGATCAGGTCGATGACCATCGCCTGTTCGATTACCCGTACGGTCGGCCGCGCGCGGATCTGGTCCAGCAGCGCCGCCTCCACCTCGCGGCCCGTGATGTCGCCCGCATGCAGCACGCGCCGGTGCGAATGGCCGCCCTCCTTGCCCAGATCGTACCCGCTCCGGTCTTCCGTCGCGGAGAACGTCACCCCGAGCCGCTCCAGGTCCGCGATCCGGGCCGGGCCCTGCGCGACGATGCGGCGCACAACGGCCTCGTCACACAGCCCCGCACCCGCCCCGAGCGTGTCGCGCACGTGCGCATCGACGCTGTCGGCGGAGTCCACCACGCACGCAATCCCGCCCTGCGCGTAGTTCGTGTTGCTCTCCGCGCTTTCCTTCTTCGTGACGACGATCACGCGGCCGGCATCCGAAAGATGGATCGCCGACATCAGGCCCGCGATGCCGCTGCCCACGACCAGATAATCGCAGTCCAGGATTTGCATGGGAGCACCAGATTACACCCGACGGAGCCCAATGAAAAGGGGAATACCGCCACGGGCAGAGGTCGAAGGTCGGCAGGTCGAAAGTCGAAGGTCCGGTTCCGCCGACACAGTCTGCCGCAAGGCTTACGACAAGGGGCCTGATCGCTGACGTCTGATCACTATCATGCCTTGGGGCGTCCGGAGGACGCCCCAAGGCATGATGCGCGCTCGATCAGGCGCACGGGGACGAGCTGCTTGAACGGCGGGGTTGGGGCGGGCGCCGTGATCAACTCGTGCAGCCGTTTCCAGGCGAGCACGCCGATGTGTTCGGTGTCGACGAAGACCGTGGTCAGAGGCGGGTCGAGCGTCTCGGCCCAGGGCTGGCCGTCGCACCCGATGATCCCGACATCATCGGGGATCTTGAGCCCGAGCCCGCCGATGAGCTTGTACAGCGTCGGTGCCAGGATGTCGGCGGCGGTGAAGACGGCGAACGGCGGCGCCAACCTCTGCAGGGCCTCGCGGAGCTGGTTCTCCCCCTCTTCGGTGCAGGAGGTGAGCGTGTCGATCACCGGATACACCGTCGGCCCGGAAGCCGTGACGCCCGCCTCGCCCAGTGCGCGGAGGTAGCCGGTCCGGCGTTGCAGGAAGCCCTGCTGAACGCCGCTTTCTCCCTGGAAGACCGGCGCGACAAATGCCGTCCGTTCATAGCCGTGCTCCAGGACGTATCGGCAGGCCAGATAGCCGCCGCTGACGGCATCGGCATCGACGGCGTTCACGTCCTGGCGCGTCGTAGGGCCCAGTATGACAAGCGGCACGCCTGCGCGGAGCAAGTCGTCGATGGCGGCGTCGATGTCGACGCCGCCAACGATCATGCCGCAGACCTCCGTCTTCAGGCGGGCGGCGCCGAAGCTCAGCTTCTGCCTGAAGGCCGCGCCGAGTTGGATGGCGACATCGTAGCCGTGTGCCAGCGCCTGCGATTCGATGCCGCGATACGTGGCCTCGAACCGCGGCATCGCACGCAGCGAGGTGACTTCCAGACTCGGATTGAAGCCGACGATCACCGTGCGCGTTGCCGGCTGAGCAAGAGCCCGGACCGTGCCGGAGTCGGCGACGAATGTCCCGCGCCGCGCGTCGCGGCAGAGCAGGCCGTCGCGGATCAGTTCCTCGATCACCGAACGGATGGCCGTGCGGCTCAGCCCGTACTGCCCACACAGCTTGCGTTCCGACAGGATGCGATCGCCGGGCCTGAGTCGCCCCGTGCCGATCTGGGCCTTCAGATCGTTCTCGATCTTTGCGTGTATTCGATTCGTGGCGCGCAGCGTTTGCATGCTGAGCTCTGTCTCAAAACCTCGTGCTTCCTGGACTATCTGGTATTCTTACTGGTTTATCAAGCGCAACCTACCACGATTGTCTGGTTCAGTTCTGGTCGCAAATCCAGGAGAACTTCTACGAATCTTGCGCCGAGCCAACGCGATTTACTAAAAAGATAGCCTGTTTTCTCAAAGGAGTCAAGAACTTTCCTCTTGACGCTGTTATTTTCGTGTGGTATCTATAATGGTGCTAAATGGTTTCAATCTGGTTGTGGCAACTGGTTGGAGTTGGGTCGGATATCGGTTCACGGTCGGAAACCCCACCCGGAAAGGAAGCAGGATGAAGACGGTATTGGTTACGGGTTCAACGGGACGGCTGGGGCTCAATCTGGTGAAGGCGCTGCGCGAACGCGGCTATGAGGTGGTGGGTTTCGCGTTCGACACGCCTGCGGAGAAGGAGCTGCGTGCGAAGCTGGAGCAGCTTGGGGCGGAAGTGGTGCTGGGCAATCTGGCGACGGGCGAGGGGATTGACGAGGCGGTGTGCAAAGCCGACGCGGTGATTCACGCGGCGGCGCTGATGCAGGAGGACCGGGCGCGGTCGCGGGAGGCATTCTTCGACATCAACACGCGCGGCACCTTTCACCTGTTGGAGGCCGTGCGGCGGCGCAACGGGCAGATGACGCGCTTTGTGGGGGTGACGACGGGCGCGGTGTACGACACGCGTGCGGGAACGCCGCCTCACCGCGAGACGAACGAGCTGAGGCCTCTGAAGCTGTACGGCCTGTGCAAGGTTCTCAACGAACAGCTCTACCGGCTCTTCCATTTCCAGGACGGCCTGCCGACGATCACGTTGCGGCCGAACTACATCCTGGCGGGGACGGAGGCGTGCGACACGTGGAAGCCGGGCTTCATTGTGGGGACGCTGAAGGCGTGCGCCGGCGACAAGCGGAGCTACCTGCACACGAGGGCGAAGGAGCCGTGGAAGCAGGTGGAAGCGCTGATCGAATCGCCCGACGATCTCATCATCCCGTACGGTCCGAACGGCAAAGCCTGGCGCTGGCACACGACGGACGTGCGCGACGCGGTCCACGGCTGCATCTGCGCGTTGGAGACGCAGAATCCGAAGGCGTTTGGCGGGATCTTCAACATCACCGCCGCGCGCCCTCAGCCCTGGGACGTCGCCGTGAAGCACCTGGCGAAGCGAACGGGCAGAACCTACAGGGAGGTGCAGCTCCCGGTCTGGCTGAACGTCCATTTCGACGTAAGCCGGGCGAAGCGCATCTTGGGCTACAAGCCGCAGTACGACATCAAGCGCATGATCGACGACGCGCTGGCTTTCAAGGCGGGGCAGGACACCGGCGTGATCCCGCCGGGAATACCGCATTGATTAGTGAAGAATGAAAAATGAAGAATGAAGAATGGGGAGTTGACACGTGAGGCGAATACTGGTGACGGGTTCGACGGGGCGGCTGGGGTTGAATTTGGTCCAGGCGTTGCGGGCGAAGACGTACGAGGTCGTCGGCTTCGCCTTCAACAGCCCCGCGGAAAAGGAGCTGCGCAAGAAACTGAAGAGGCTGGGGGCGCAGGTGGTGTTGGGCAACCTGGCCACGGGTGAAGGCGTTGAGAAGGCCGTGCGAGACGTCGACGGCGTCATCCACGCGGCGGCGCTCATGCAGGAAGACCGGGCCCCGTCGCGTCAGACGTTCTTTGATATCAACACGCGCGGCACGTTTCAGCTGTTGGAGGCGATCCGTGCACGCGGCAAGGCGATCAAACGGACGGTCGCGGTGACGACCGGCGCCGTCTACGACGTCTTCACCGCACAGCCGCCGATCCGCGAGGACGCCGATCTCAACCCGCTTGCGCTTTACGGCATGTGCAAGATTCTTAACGAGGAGATGTATCGGCTCTTCACTTATCAACACGGGCTGCCGATCGTGACGCTTCGTCCGAACCTGATCCTGGCGGGCACCGAACCGATCGATCTGTGGCGTGGCGCCCATGTTATTGGAGCCTTGAAGCGTGGCGCGGGCGATCCGCGCACCGTGTTGTACACGAAGGTCAAGCAGCCGTGGAAGCTGGTGGAGAAGGCGATCGATTCGCCGCAGGATCTCGTCATTCCCTACGGGCCGGGCGGCAAGCCGTGGTGTTGGCACGGTGTCGACGTGCGCGACGTCGTTCAGGGGTGTATCCGGGCGCTGGAGACGAAGAACTCGAAAGCGATCGGCGGCATCTTCAATGTTGTCTCGGCGCAACCCCAGCCTTTCGACCGGACGGTCAAGTACCTCGCCCGTAAGCTTGGGGGCGCCTACAAGGAAGTCCATCTTCCCGTCATGTGGGACATTCGGATCGACGTTCGCAAGGCGAAGCGAGTCCTCGGCTACAAGCCGCAGTACGACATCAAACGCATGATCGACGACGCCCTGGCGTTCAAAGCGGGGCAGGACACCGGCGTGATCCCGCCGGGAATCCCGCATTAAGAAGTGAGCCGTCATCAGTGATCAGTGGCCGTGGCGACAAGGGGCGAGGACAAGCGCCGGACAGGCACTGCAGCCCTTGGCCCGGCGTCAAGTCAAGCCGTCCTTACCTTGACAGAACACCCGGCGTGCCGAGATGATCTGTGTCGGCAGATTGTGTTCGGCGTGCTGCGGCTCGTGCCGATTCACCCGTTGCGAAAGGGGGAAAACCCATGAATCCGATCAAACGCATCGCACTCGCAGCCTTCGGCGCCTTTGTCGTTTGGCCGGGGACGGTGTTGGCGCTGGAGCGCGAGCATCAGCCCAACCGGGTGGCGGCGCTGGAGCCGGGAACCGGGCCATTGGTTCTTGTCAAGGCCGGCAGGCCGGTCGCCACAATCGTGATCCGCACGAACGCCACCCGCACGGTCCGCTATGCGGTCAAGGAACTGAACGAGCATCTCGAGCTCAGCACGGGCACGAAGCTGCCCGTGGCCAAGGATGGCGAGCCAGTCACGGGCCCGACGATCCAGGTGGGCGCGACGGAACTTGCGGAGCGATTCGGACTGGCGCCGCGCTATCTCGCGCTCGACAACTGGGTGGTGACGCGTGCCGGCCAGGCGGTGATCATCAGCGGCGGCGATGGGGAACATGAGAAGGATGCGGTGTCCAACGCGCTGGTTCCGTTCGGCACGCTGTATGCCGCGTACGAATTCCTGGAGCGTGTGGTCGGGGTACGCTGGTATTGGCCCGGTGATTTGGGCCGTGTCGTGCCCCAGCATCGGGACCTGACCGTGGCGAAGGTTCATTGGAGCGGCGCACCCACGTTCGATGCGCGGTTTTGTTTCTACGGGGTCCACGACGATGCGGACCTGACGACCCGCGACGTCTGGACGTGGTGGCGGCGCATGAGACGCGGCACCCAGGGCGGCAGCCCGATCGGCATGCATGCGTTCAACGATTGGCCCGGGCGGTTCGGCAAGACGCATCCCGAATGGTTCGCGCTGCAACGGGCCGGGCACCGCTTGACCCAAGCCGGGCAGATGGGGGGTCACGTCTGCTTCAGCAACCCGGACGTTCTGACGCAGATGATCGCCGACAAGCGGAAGGAATTCGAGAAGAATCCGTGGCAGCGTTACACGTCCGTTATGCCCGGGGATGGGCTTGACCTGCATGTCTGCCAGTGCCCGGCGTGCCAGGCGAAGATCCGGCCGGAGCGCGGGCGGGGCGGCAAGCATTCCGACTGGGTATGGTCGTTCGTGAACCTGGTGGCCCGTGACGTGCGCCGGAGCCACCCCGGGCGCATCATCACGTGCTGCTCCTACAGCGGCTATTCCGATGTGCCCGAGGGCCCCCTGGAGCCGAACGTTTCCGTGACGCTTACCATCGGGTCCAGTTCGCAGCATTTGGCCAGCTCATCGAAAGCCCGGGCGTCCTACCTGGCCCGCATTGAGAAGTGGGCCGAGAAGACGCCGAATGTGTATGTCTGGGATTACTGGAACAATCCGCGCTTCAGCAAGGGAACCTACGGGGCGCCTACCATCTTTCCGCACATGATCCAGGATTGGCTCGGGTTGGAGCGCGGCCGCGTGAAGGGACGCGTGATTGAGTTGTGTCAGTACAACAGCGAAGGAATCAATATCACGGGCACGCCGGAGCGGCGGAGTTGGCCGGACTGGATGTTTGACTCGCTCAACGCCTATGTGGCCTTCAAGCTCATGTGGAACCTGGATCAGGATGTCGACGCGATGCTGGCCGAGTTCTACGAGGCGTTCTACGGGCCGGCCGGTCCCTGGGTACGCAAGTTCTACGATGCCATGGAAACGGCGTATATGGACCCGAACAACAAGTCCGACGGTTGGAATTACCGGGGGGTTTGGGGCCAGGTCTATCCGGCGGCATTCGTGCGCGAGACCATGGGATATCTGAGAGAAGCCGAGCAGGTCTCTCGCGGCCGCGAGCCCTATCACGCCCGGGCGCAGAAGACGCTGGACGGCTTCCTCCCCTTCGAAGCCACGAGCGCCCGCTGGACCGCTGCGTTGCGCCGGAAGATCGGGAACGAAACGTTGCCCGTCAAGGCGGCGGCTGCCGCGCCAACCGTCGACGGCGTGCTCTCGGATCCGTGCTGGCAAACCGCAGCGGTGGCGAAGGAGTTTTGCGACAGCTTCAACAGCGTGGATCTGCACGCTCAGACGGAGATGCGCTTCCTGCACGACGGGAAGACGCTCTACGTGGCCATTCGCGCGCCCTTGAGCGGTCTCCCGCCCCGGCGCACGCTCCCGGCCGGCAGCGAGGACGGCACGATCTGGATGGCGGACGACAGTTGCGAGCTGTTCTTTGTCGATGGCGTCAGGAAGCACCAGTTCGTCGTCGGGCCGGACGACATCTACACAGACAACTTCCACCCGGACAGGACGGCGAAGTTCACGCTGGACATGTTGAAATGGGATTGCGACGGGGCTATCTATAGGGCAACGACTGGCGAGAACGAATGGACCGCGGAACTGGCGGTCCCGCTGGCTTCGCTCGAGTTGGCCCGCCCCACGAAGGACAAGCCATGGCGCGTCAACTTCTGCCGGAACCACTTCTACAAAGAGAACGGAAAAGGCGTCTGGCAACGGGAGCTTTCAACCTGGCGCCCGACGTTCGGCTCGTTTCATAATGTGGAACGGTTTGGTACGATGTGGTTGGAGTAGGGTACGCATGGCTACGAGGCCGTTCGCGGCTCGCGAGGACCCGCCTTCGCTCAGACAGCTATGGCGGGCAGGCTGCTCGCCCTCCATCGCGATCGGTCTCAGGCGATGGAGGGCGAGGCTCCTGACGAGCCGTTTCTTGGAGTGGACACATTCCGGCCTGCGTTACTGGGGCGCGAAATCATAGGGAGGTCCTAATGAAGCAGTGCGTAGCGTTTGTATTGCTCGCGACGGGGCTTGCATCGGTCGCCCGGGCGGATCCGCTCATTCTCGTCGAGAACGGCCAACCCAAGGCGCGGATCGTCGTTGGCGCGGACACGACCCCGTCGGCACGGTTTGCGGCAAGGGAACTGCAGCATTACATACAGAAATCCACCGGTGCGACGCTGCCGATCGTCGATCAGCGCTCGACGGACGGTACGGTCGACATCGTCGTGGGCGCGGGGAAGATCGCCGAGCAACTCGGCGTCACGACGGCCGGTCTTACGCGCGACGCGTTCCGGATGAAGACCGTGGGCGACGCGATAGTGATCCTGGGCCGGGACGATCCCAAGGAAGACCCGGTGCGGCGTGTGACAAGACGCTCGACCTGGGCGACGACGTTCGAACACGCCACGATCTTCGGCGCGTACGAGTTCCTCGAGCGGTTCCTCGGCGTGCGCTGGTACTTCTTCCTGCCGGTGGGGGAGGTGGTTCCCAAGCATCAAACAGTCGCGATGCCGGGGTTGGACGTCTTGGAGAAGCCGAACAAGCTGGCCCGTCACGCGTCGCCGCTCAAGAGCCTGGAGACCGTGAAGGAGGGCAGGGAGGCCGGCTACAAGCTGGGGTACGGCACGATTGAGATGGGGTTGAAGAACGGCGAAGAGCGAGTCAAGCGGCGCAACCTGTTCGCGCTGCGCGCGCGGCACAGCACGATCCTTAAGTGCTACGGGCCGGCAGCCGGCCCGATGGGAAAATTCTGGGACGAGATCGAGGCCAAGTTCCCGACCTACCGCGGCAAGGTCGTCGAGACGCCGATGGGTCCCGAGAAGCAGCCGAGGACGAAAGAGGGCCTCTGGACGGACGTGTACGACCGGCCCACGCTTGAGCGGTGGACGGCGTATTTTCAGGAGGCCGTGCGGCTGGCTTCGGAGAGCGACGATCCCATGCACCTGCAGCGCGTGCAGTTCATGAAGGAGAACGTGCTGGACTTCATCGTGAGCGAGCGGCCGGAAGGGTTGTGAGGGGAACGCAGAACGCGGAGTGCGGATGACGGATTCAGGGCGGCACGCGAACCTGAGCCCACTCCAAGGTTCCGGCTCGTCGGGAGAGGCTGTCTCAAAACCTGGACCACACGTTGCCACACGCCTTACGGCGTTAACTACAAACCACATATCTGGTGGTTTCTGCCGTTTGTAGTTAAGCCCGTAAGGGCTGTTCCCCGGTTTTGAGACAGGCTCGGGAGCCTCGCCCTCCATTCGCAACTACATGTGACGTCAGTGGAGGGCGAGCAGCCTGCCCGCCATAGCTGTCTGAGCGAAGGCGGGTCCTCGCGAGCCGCTCTTTGGCGTGGACTCAGGCCTGAACGCCCGCCGTCGCCGCGGCTATGGCGGGCAGGCTGAACACCGAAAGCTGGAAGTGGCCAACATGCACATGACATACCGAGAACGTTTCCGGCGGCTGTTCGCCGGAGAGGAGGTCGATCGCGTCCCGTTTGTGGACCTGATGGACATCTGGCCCAGCACCATCGAACGGTGGAAAGGCGAGGGGCTCGATCGGCACGCGACCGTCGACACGGTCCGCGCAATCGTCGGAGTCGACATCACGTTCCCGTGGGAGAGCCAGTTCGGTCTGGACATCACGGAGGTGCGTCGCACCTACCCGACTGAACACTCGAGGCTGGCTTCACGAGGGAGGCAACGACGATGACCGAACCCGTCTGCGCCATGCGACGCGCCACGGATGCGGATGTCCCGCCCATCCCGGAGCCCGTCCCGCAAACCGGCTCGCGAGACGCTCGCCCTCCATCTGGGTCAAATGTTATGATGCTTGAGGGCGAGCGTCCTCGCGAGCCGGGCAACGCAGGCGCGTGGGACACGTTGCAGACGAGGGAGAACCAACATGAAGAAACCCAATATCATCCTATTCCTGACCGACGGGCACCGGGCCGAGGCGCTGGGCTGTTACGGGAACCGCCTTCTGCAGACGCCGAACATCGATGCGTTTGCGGGCGAGGGCGCTCGGCTGCGGCGCGCGTACTGTTCGCACACCGTCTGCATGCCGACGCGCGCCTCGATCTTCACCGGCCGCTACCCGCACTGCCACGGGGTCTGGGCGAACGGGATCACGTTGCCCACCGACGAGGTCACGCTGCCGCAGGTGCTGGCCGAGCACGGCTACGCCACATTCGCGACCGGCAAGATCCATTTCGAGCCGCAGCAGCCGTACGAGAAATACGCGCCGATCGTGGACACGCCCTACTACGGTTTTCAGGAGGTTCATCTCAGCGAGAACCGGCGCGGGGTCGAGTATGTCCGGTTTGTCGAAGAGAACTTTCCGGAACTCGTCAAGCATGTCGCCGGGGACGGCGAAACGCCGCCGGGCGCGGAGGTCCCGCGCCACGGGTTGCCGGAAGACGCGCACGACCTGCAATGGATTACGGACCAAGCGATCGATTTTGTGGGACGCCAGGCGCAGTCTGACGCCCCGTTCTTCGCGTCTTGCTCGTTCCACGAGCTTATTCCGCCCTGCCGGCCGCCGTTGACCTTCATGGACATGTACGATCCGGACGATCTGCCGTTGCCCGAGGCGAAAGGCGGCGAGCTCGTTGGCAAGCCGCCCTACCAACAAGCGTGCTACGACGCGTACTTGCGGCGGAACACGCATCCCGACGAGGCCAAGCTCAGGCAGGTGCTGGCCACCTATTACGCGCAGGCGAGTTTCCTCGACAAGCAGTTCGGCAGGCTGATGGCCGCCCTCGAGGCGCAGGGGCTGGCAGACAACACGATCGTGCTGTTCACGGCCGACCACGGGCTGATGCTGACCGACCATCACATCTGGCGGCACGGCCCGTTCCTCTACGAGCAGGTCATCAACGTGCCCATGATCTGGCGCGTGCCGGGCGAAACGGCCGGCGGCACCGTGCTCGAGGAACTGGTCGAATCGGTGGATATCATGCCGACCCTGCTGGATCTGGCGGGGGTGGCGGCGCCCGCCGGCGTGCAGGGCCGGTCCATTCGCGGCCTGCTCGCGGGTGCGGCCGGCGCCGCGGGGCGCGAATCGGTGCTGGTCCAGGACCGGGAGAGCCCGGAACTGCTCGCGCGGGGCATCGATCCGACCGGCTTCTCGATCCTGGGTATCCGCACCGCGGACTGGAAGCTGAACCACTATCCCGGCCGGCCGTACGGCGAGCTGTACGATCTGAAGAACGATCCGGGCGAGTTCGCGAATCTCTGGGCGGATCCCGGCTACGTGCCGAAACGCATGGAGATGGAGCGTCTGCTCTTCGAGCGATACCTCGCCGCGCGCGACCCGCTGCCCGTGCGGACGCATGAGTGGTAGGCCGCGCAGTTCCTGTGTGGCCTGTGGTGCCGGCGGGGCGGCGGCACCGCAGGTTCGGCAATCGGTCATTCGAGCGTCGTTCTCCTCTTCCTCCTCGACCCTTATCGTCGTCCGTTATCGTCCACCGCTTTCGCCCCTCACGGTCATCATCAGGCGCCACGGATTCGGTCGACCCGCCGTTGCCGGGCCTACGGCGGACACGCGAGAACGGCGGCGAGAACGGTCGACGATTTCCGGATCCATCTTCCGTGCCCAGCAGATCAATGACCGGCTCGTGGCTCAACTTTCCACCTTCACCAACAAGACCCCGTTGAGCCAGTTGCTCGCCCCTCATGTGCGCGGTCGTACCAAACACGGCCGTCGCGTTCGCGCTGATTCGTTCGACTGAGTCGCCCGTGAGCCGCGTCCGCTCCACGCTCGACAAAGGGCCCGCCGCCGCGTAGCCTTTCAGGCTATGGCAGCGAGGAAGCGTGACCGACGCAAGAAGGACGCCGCGGGTGCCGCTGAGAGGGGCGAGCCGCCCGTCCAGCCGGTACGGCGGGAGACAGCGCGCCGCGCCTCACGCCGCGTGGAAATCGCCGTCGCCGCGGCCGTCGTTCTGGCGACGCTCGCCACCTACGCCCCGCTGCTGACGTGCGAGTTCACGACATGGGACGACGCACACTGGCTGCGCGAGAACCGCGACCTGATCCGCCCGACCGCCGCCAACATTGGCGCCTATTGGCGCAACGTCTTCTCGGGGTTGTACGTCCCGGTTTCGTTCACGGTGTGGGGCGGCGTGGCGCGCTTGTCGCATGCGTTTCACGCCCAGCGCGGCGGCGCGCTGGATCCGCGTTTCTTTCACGGGGCGAATCTTCTGTTTCACGCGCTCGCTGTCCTGGCGGCTCTGGCCATTCTGCGGCATGTCTTCGGCGACCCGTGGGCGGCGTCGGCGGGCGCCCTCGTGTTCGCCCTGCACCCGGTTCAGGTCGAAAGCGTCGGCTGGGCCTGCGGCCTGAAGGATGTGCTCTGTGGTCTGTTCATGCTTGTCGCCGGCTGGCAGTTCCTGCGCGTGTACAGACTGCTCGCCGCGCCGGACGGCGCCGCACGGGGGCGGCCGCTCGCGTTCGGGGCCGCCTGTCTGGCCGGCACGGCGGCGTACGGGCTTGCGCTCTTGTCGAAGCCGAGCGCCGTTGTCACGCCGCTGTTCGCACTCGCGCTGCTGGTGTTCAGCCTGTGCCGGACCGGCGACTCCGGGCTCCGCGGCCTGGTCCGGCGCCTCGGCGCCGGGCCGCGCCGCTGGGCTCTGGTCCTGGCAGCAGGCTGGCTCCTGCTCGCCGTGCCGGTCGTGCTTTACGGGCGCAAGGCGCAATACGTGGCGCCGCTCGTCAAGCCGCCGCTCTGGGCGCGCCCTTTGATCGCCGGCGACGCGTTCAGCTTCTATCTGTTCAAGCTGGTGTGGCCGGCGCGGCTCGCTTTCGACTACGGGCGCCTGCCGTCGTTTGTCCTGAAGCAGGCCTGGTTGCCGCTGACCGGTCTTCTGCCGTACGTGCTGGCCGGGCTGCTGCTCCTGACGCCGCGCCGGACGGGCTGGCTCCTGGCGGCCATGGCCGTGTTCGCCGCCGCGCTGCTGCCGGTGCTCGGGTTCCTCTCCTTCCAGTTCCAACAGTACTCCACGACCGCCGATCACTACCTGTACGCCGCCATGCTCGGCCCGGCGCTGGCCGCCGCGTGGCTTGTCGCGCGGTACGGCCGCCCGGCGCTGGCCGCCGCGCCGGCCCTGCTCCTCATTCTCGGCGTGCGCAGCTTCGGCCAGACCCGGACCTGGCGCGACTCCATGTCGCTCTATTCTCACGCGTTGGGCGTCAATCCGCGCAGCTGGGTGTCCTGCAACAACCTCGGCCTGCTGTACTCCGCGCAGGGCCGGCGGGCGGCGGCGATCGAATCGCACCGGCGCGCCGTCGAACTGAAACCCGACTATTTCGACGCGCACACGAACCTGGGCGCGCTGTACCGCGAGCAGGGTCGCGTTGAGGAGGCGCTTGACCACTTCCGCAAAGCGCTGGCCGTGAACGGGAACGATCCCGAAGCCCGCACCAACCTCGGGCTGGTCTACGCCGATCAGGGCCGGCTGCAGGACGCGCTGCGCGAATACGACAAAGCGATAGCGGCCGAACCCGACCACGTGGAGGCGCACAACAACCGCGGGGTCGCCCTCTACACACTGGGCCGGATTCACGAGGCCATCGAGGCGTACCGCTTCGCGATCGCACGCTGCCCGTTGCCGACCCCGCGTCTCGCCCAGCTGCACAAGAACCTGGGCCTGGCCTACTATCAACAGGCGCGCTATGCGGACGCCCTGCGCGAGTGGGAGCAGGCGCTCGCCATCGCCCCGCAGGACCCGTCCATCCGGAACTGCGTGAAGGCGGGCCGCGAAAAACTCGCGCACCGACGGCCTCACTAGGCGCTGCCCGGCCGGGGGGCGAGCAGCCCGCATCTCGTGTCTGACGGTCGGCAATCAGGGCGCGTCCCGAGCGGCTCGGGACGCAGCCCCGGCCTCGGCTCCTGCCGTCGCCTCCGGCTGTGAAGGCAGGCAATCGGTGAAAGCTACCCTGCTCCAGCCCGGGTAGTCGGCCACCAGGGCCCGGACACGCGGGCGTGAGATGTGCCACCAGGTTCCAGGCTCGCCGGATTTTTCTGGCCTGCCCCGCCGCCTTGCGATAGCCTCTTGGCGGAGGCGATGTTGCGACCGATCAGGACAGGAGACGACCCATGAGCGAAACACCCGTACTGACCGATTTCCCGAAGCTGGAATGCCCGTTCATCCGGCAGACGTTCGGCGTGGACAAAGCGCAATGGAAGGAGCACGGCGCGGCGCTCGGACTGCGCGAGCCGGAAGCCTACCTGGTGGTCAACCGCGTGAATCCGGGCTACGAATGGGTCTTCGAGGATCCCGACACCCTGGCCGTCGAAAAACTGAACGGCACGAACGTGAAGATCCTGACGCAGGGCGGGCGGCTGGTGGCCGTGCAGAACCGGCTCAACGTGATCGACCCGCTCCAGGTGATCAAGGGCAAGACGTTCATCATCGAGGGGATCTTCATGTCGATCGGCAAGGGGCTGGTGAAGCCGGACGGCGAACAGGCCGGCGAGCTGATCGGCCCGAAGGTGCAGGGCAACCCGTACAAGCTCGACCTGCACGAGTGGTACCCGTTCGACACGGCGGTAGACCGCCTGCGCTACCGCTCCTTTCACGAGCACGAGCGCACGTTCGAGAACTGGAGTGCTTGGTTCAAGGACTGGCTCTTCTCGCGCTACTACACGAAGCGCGCCTCGAAGCTCGGGCTCGACGACAAGGTCTTCGCCGAAGGCGTCGTGTTCTACAACCTGAAGCGCAAGGCGCAGGAGCAGAAATGGCGCGCCAAGCTGCGCCGCGACATGTTCGCCTGGTTCTACAGCGAGAAGGTGACGATCCGGGATTACGATCCCGCGGGCCGCGACGAGGTGGAAGACCAGAGCAAGTTCGATTGACCGGCCGTATGCCCGCCCGAAGAGCGGGCGCGCCGGCGGAGGTCTGTGGCCATGACGGAACGCAAGGTGGTCATTGTGGGGGCGGGCGATGTCGGCGCGACGTTCGCCTACGCGCTGGCGCAGACCGGCACGGCGTCGGAAATCGTGCTGATCGACCTGCGCCGGGAGCTGGCCGAAGGCCAGGCGCTGGACCTCGCGCACGGTTCGCCGTTCATGCCGCCCGTCGCCATTCGAGCGGGCGATGCGGGCGATTACGCCGATGCGCGCGTGGTGGTCGTCACCGCGGGCGCCAAGCAGAAACCGGGCGAAACGCGGCTCGATCTGCTGCGGCGCAACGCCGGGATCGTCGAACGGATCGCCGACGATCTGACCGCCCAGCGCTCGGAAGCCGTCGTGGTCGTGGTGACGAATCCGGTGGATATCCTCACCGGCGTCGCGCTGAGGCGGACCGGCTGGCCGCGCGAACGGGTGCTGGGTTCCGGCACCGTGCTGGACAGCGCGCGGTTCCGCTACCTGCTGAGCCGAACCTGCGGGATCGACGTGCGCAACGTGCACGCCTACATCGTCGGCGAACACGGCGACAGCGAAGTGGCCGCTTGGTCCATGACGCATATCGCCGGGTTGCCCATCGACGCCTTTTGCGCCACGTGCGGCAGATGCGCCAACTGGCGCGAGAAACGGGCGGAGATCGTCGAACAAGTCCGCAAGTCCGCCTATCATATCATCGACTACAAGGGCGCAACCTGCTACGGGATCGGCCTGTCCCTCGTGCGCATTGTCGGCGCGATCCTGCGCGACGAGCGCAGCGTGCTGACGGTGTCTACCCGGCTCGAGGGCGAATACGGGCTGCGCGACGTGTGCCTGAGCGTGCCGTGCGTCGTCGGTGGCCGGGGCATCGAGCGCATCGTCGCAGGCGACTTGGCGCGGGACGAGGCCGAAGGGCTGGCCCGGTCTGGCGGACTGCTGAAGGAACAGTTGCGCAGCCTGGCGGGAAGCGACGACCGCAGGAACCCGACATCGGGCTTGTAGTCGGGATGCGGTCTGACATGGAGCACGGAGGTGTCTATTGACAAGGCGGCGTGTCTGTCGAAGCGTCGGCGTCCTGGCATGTGTCATGTTCGGGATGCTGGCCGATGCCCATGCCGGCGAGTTCGCAGTGGGGCAGACGGGGTATGTACTTGCCGCCCCGGACGATTTCGTGGCTGATACGGCCCCGGCCGGCTCATCCGGGGTGTGGCTCAGGCTCAAGAACAGCGCCGGCGACACATGGGTCCAGGTGAACGGCGGTGCCGACGACGCGACCCTGGCATCGCTGGCCACGGAATACGAAGAGACGTTCAAGCCGGCCGTGACCCGGTTCCGAAGACGGCAGAACAAGTGGGTGGCGCTCGACGGCGTTCGGTGCATCTATCGCATGTACGGCGCACGCGCCGCGGACGAGAACGTCACGTTGCATGCGCTGTCCTTCGTCGAGCACGGCGTGAAGATGGTGGTGCACGGCTTCACGTCGCGTCGGGATGCAGAACCGCTGAAGCAGATCCTGCTGAGTGTGAAATCGGCCGGCCGAGCCGCCGCGGCTGTCGCCCCTGCGCCTGCGGCGGCGGAACGACCGAGTTCGGCTCCGACGGCAGAGGCGAAACGCGTGGCGCCGAAACCGGGCCCGGCCTTCTCCCAGTCCAACCCGAAACCGTCTCCCGGCCGGAAGACCACTGTCGCCGCAGGTTACAGGCTCTACCGGGACAAGGCATTAGCCGTGGAGTTCGCCGTTCCCGAGAAATGGGAATCGGAACAGATCGCGGGTTTGGAGAAAGGCATCACTTGGAGCGGCGCGCCGGGCATGGACGAGTGGGAGGCATCCATCAACCTGCACGTCATGGCGCGCAGCGCGTCGGACTACAAGGACCTGGACGCGTCGGTGGCTGCCGTGCGCGACGAGGTGAACGTCGATCCGGCCGCCAGGATTCTCCGTGAAGACGCTTCGTCCTTGGGGGGTATGTCCTGTTTCGTCCTGGACGTCGCCGAAGAGGGCGGCGGCGAGGACGCCTATCACTACAGGCACGTGCTGGTGCAGCGGCCGGAGAAGATCGGCTGGTTCAGCGTCGCGGCGCCCGAACGGATATGGAAGAAGAAAGTGGAGCTGCACGTGGAGCAACTGCTCCGGACGCTGGCACCGCTCAGCGAATGAGTCCTGTCGTTCGCGAGATGAGGATGGAGCCGTGACATGAACAAACGAAACGCATTCCTGTGCGGCTGGCTTGCGTTCGGCCTTCTTGGTGTCACCCTCCACACGCTCTGCCGCGCGCAGACCGGAGGCGGACTGGCGTCCGGCGGCGCGGAGGCCGCCACGACATCGACATCGGACCGCGAGTGGTGGGAACGGGTCCGCATGAAACTGCTCCGCGAGCAGACGAAGCCGCAGCAGCAGAAGAACCATGTCATCGCCCGCGCGCTGCTTGACGTCAAGAATGGCGTGATGTCGGAAAACGCGTTTTTCCGTACGCTTGCCGACAACAAAATCGAGATGATGGATGTGATCGAGTTCAAAACGTTGGCGTACGGACAGGGCCTGGAGGTAGCCGAGCAGATTCTCGGACCGAAGAACGGGTGCGGGAGCACGCCTGTTGAGCAGAAACTGCTGACATACCGACGCCGTGTGACAATGGAGTGCATTGAGTTGGCGCTGAAGAACGTATGGAAGAATAAAGGCGGACCGAAGCACGGTTACGCCGCTTACGTGGGGTACATAGGCAAATGGGTGAACCAGGAACCCCACATGCTCACATTCCAGGGCGACATTGATTTCTCCTTTCTCTCCAACGACACAGAGTTCAGCAAGGCGCTCAAGGCCGAGTTTGGTCGGCTGATCGAAATCAGGACGGGCCTGGATCCGATAGCCTTCGATTCCGTATGCACGGCACACGGCAAGGCGACGCCGGAGGTCTATGTCGGCTCGCACGGGAAGATGTATGGCGACCAGCAATTCAAGGGTGGATCCCTGCTGCGGATACTGCCGCCGGGCAACACCATCGAGGTGACGGGCGAATCAGGCCGCAAACGGATGGCCGGCGAGGTGGATCTGTATACGAACATGAAGTTCGGAGAACTGGAGGCGGCTCAGTTCCGGAATCGAACGGAGCCCGCGCTCTCGCTGGAAATGGTGCGCCACTTGGTCAACGACATTGTCCGGCCGGGCCAGCCGAGGCGCTTCGACCCGCTCTCGTGCGTCGTCAAGGCGAGCAAATACGTGAAGCGCAGCATGGATTCCATCAAGGCTCAGGCGAAAGCCGATGGGATCGAGATCGGGATCCCCGCAGACATCCAGAAGCTGGCGGATCTCGCCGATGCCTTGGGCGAACTGGACAAGGTGAAAGACATCGGAGGCCAAATAGACAAGATCAAGGAGTTCTGTGACGGCAAACTGCCTCTCGACGTGCAGCTCGAGCCGGTTCCCGGCGGGTACTCCAAGCGAGCCGTTGCCGAAAACAACGCGTTCACGGCGGACTTCTTCGGCAAGTGCGTTAACGCCGTCTGGCGTAACGCCCAGAAGAGTTTCGGTCCGCAGATCGGCACACTGCGCACGAGCATAGGTGAAGTCCTGAAACAGCCCAACAAGAAGGACGGCGAGCTGAACTTCGAGAAGTTCAGGAAAGCCGAAGAGATTAGAGCGAGAATCGTAGCTCTTGAAGACATGTTGAAGACCAGTGAGCTCATCCTGGGCCGCGACAAGGTTCGCCTGGATTCCGATTTCGTGGCTCTGCGTAAGAACTGGGACTCGCTGCGAGACACATTTTTCGCCGAGTTGCCCATCGAGAAGATCTGCAGGCACGAACTCAAGGATTGGTGTTTTGTCACCGAGCACTTGGCGAAGTCGAAGAATGGCAAAAGGCTCGCGGCGGCCATGGTGATCGACCTGGCGACCAAATTGAACTGTGGCCTCGATATCCTCGACGATACCTTGTTGGCGGAGCTGCGCGGGGAACCGGCGTTCGACGGCTTCTACAAGTTGGCGTTGACGCTGGGCTTCAAGAAGGACTCGTGGGCGCTCCAGAAGGTCGAGTGGCATCAGAAGCTCCTGAAGAGTGCCCCGATCCAGTTCATTCAGAGCATCAACCAGAGCCTGAATCGGGACATCCAGTCCAGCGCGGGCGGCCGGGCCCTGACCAAAGGGTTGCTGGTCTTCAACCTGGGCCAGGAGATGATGGCATACGGGAAAGCCGCAATGAACGGAGACTGGGGCGGGCTAGCCTGCGAGATCTTCCGCCGTAGGATACCGTTCGGTTCCGTAGCTGAGAGCATCGTGATGGAGCATTACTACACCGCCGCTTGGGGTGTGGTGACGACGATCTTCCCGCCGTTCGCGATTCCGGAGGCCGTAGGGGGCATCACGATCATGTTGCTCGAAGGGACGCGCATGTTCTACTGGAACGAGAAACTCAGCTTGCTGGAAGACAACCTGTATCTGACGGCGAAGTTCAAGCTCAACCGGTCCCGGACTCGGGAGTTACGAATAAAAGGCAAGGCTGAGGTGGGCGCCTGGTGGCTGGTTTCCGTGCGGTACAAAGACGTGACGATCCCGCGCGAGAGCATGTACAAGGAGATCATTAAACAATGGGAGAACTGGGACATCTTCCAGGAGACCATCTGCTCGGCCGACCCGGAGCTGTCTTGGATCAGGGAAACCCTCAAACACCCCATCATGACGGACAAGCTGCGGCGCCATCAGTATGGCAAGCTGGCCAAACGGGAAGAGGCCGTGCTGAAGGATTTCTGCGGAACCCTGATCGAGAAGCTCGAGGAGCGGATGGCGGCCGACTACGAGCTTGTGGCAGGCCGACTGGTCGATCTCATCGAAGAACTCCGGGACATCGCGCGGGATCTGCGGATCGAGAAGGAAATGGAAACGGCGATGGTGGCGGATGCCCAACGCTCCAGGATGGCCGATCTCATGACGTGGCTCTGGAACATAGAGGCGCGCGATTTCTGCGCACAAGGCAGCCAGGAGGAGCGTGGCCAGAGAATTGCCAGAATCGTCGTCCGGTATCTGAAAGCATACAGGATGGTGTTGAGGTACAGGCAGAAAGCCGAAGGGGCGGTTGAGCTTTCCGGCAAGCAGGACGACGGCCTGCGCCTCCTGACGGGACCGAACGTTCTCAGCGGGAATTCCGTAACCGATTTGCGGGTCGCCAGACACTGGCTGTCCGTTCAGAATGGGATCATGAGCGACATGGCGTGCAGACTGCTCGCCATCAAGAGGAAATACATAGCCGGTGCTGCGTTGGACAGCGCGTTTGACAAGCGCATGCTTCGGGAGGTCGTCCGGCACGAAGTCTGGCGCGTGGCCTGGCGGGAGGTCTACAAGAACCGTGAGGCCATGAAGCCAAAAGCCCTGGAGCGCGCAGGGAAGCATGACACAGAGCGCAAAACATTTGAGGAGGATTTCGAACGCTACTACGCCCGACAGGGCGTGAGGCTGTTGACGGTGCGTTTGAGGCAACGGATCGATGGCCGGGACACGGATACGCCCGTCCCGAAAGGCCAGGTGTATGTGCGCTATCGTACAGGCAAGAAGGTGAAGCTGGATGAGAAGGAGGCGGGGGACTACGCGTGCGCGCCGCCTCCGCCGGGTGAGTACCACCTTTTCGCGTGGGCGGACGGCTTCAAGGCGCCGGCCGGACAGGAAAAGGTAGCAGTGCCGTTCAGCATCCCGGCGCCCGTACAGGGCGAGACGCCCGAGCCTGTCACGAAGACGGTCTATCTTTCACCCGTGAACGACGGGCGGGTCGTCGTGATTGTGATGGACCGGCAGAGCATGATGCCGGTGCCCGGCGCCAAGGTCGTATTGGCCACCTCCGAGTCCGGGGCCGGGCCAAGCGAACGGCAGCCCGCCGAAATCCAGTGGGGGAAAGGCAGGCACATATTCGAGCAGCTCCCGCCGGGGACATACCGGGTCTCCGTCTCGGCCCCGAACTACAAGAGCCGCGTGCGGGATGCGCCGGTCGTGCTCACAGCCGAGGCGTCCGCGCCGCCGCCGATTCGACTCCTGCTCGATCGTTTGGCGGGCGTCGTGGTCGTTGCGGTGACGGACGAGAACGGGGCTCGTGTGGCCGATGCGGAGGTCTCGGTTGGCGGCGCGGCGGCCGTGACCGATTCCGCGGGGCAGGCGCGTTTTGCCAATGTGCCGGCGGGCCGGTGCGTGGCGGTGCGCGTGAGCAAGACGGGCTACCACGCGGAGACAACCGAGGTGGACGTGTTGCTCGAACAGGAGAACGCGGAAATCGTCAAGCGCGTCGTACTGCGGCGCGCCGAAATGCCCGCCACGCTCGTCGTTGCGGTCACCTGCACCGGTTCAGCCCCGGCGGCCGGACAGATTCGGATACGGGTGCAGGGGCCGGCCACGGACTTTTCCGGGACAGGCCGGCATGCCCGCATCGAGAACGTGGGCCCCGGCACGTACACCGTCTCGGCTTCGGCACCCGGTTTCCCGGAGGTCGTGCAGCGTGTCGATATCGCGCCGCCGCGGCCCGGTGAGGCCCCCGACGCCCGAACGTATTCGGTGACGCTTGCGCTTTCCGCTGTCAGCATGACCCTGACGCCGGCGCACATCAGGGCCGGCATATTCCAAGGGTGCATATGGCGGATTGCGTTCAGTACCCCGCCGTCGAATGCTCATTTGCGGTGGAGTGAGAATGGGAAGGACATGGGGGTCCTCCTTGCCGATCATCTTTACAGGCAGTACGGGAAAGCCGGCACCTACAGAGTCGGCGCCGTGCTCATCGATAATGCGAGCGGTGCACGTCTGGCGAGCGCGGAGGCCATGGCGACGATCACAAAGAAGCCGGAACCAGAATCGGAACCGGAACCAGAACCCCAACCGAGACAGGAACCCGATCAGGCACCGGAACCGAAGCCCACCGGCCCGCGCGTTTACCGAGGGAAGGCGACCCTGGTCCAGACCATCAAGCTGGAGTGGGGCCAAAGGGCCTCGCGTTCATGTACCACTGTGGAGGACATGACGATCGAGTTTCTCCCCAATGGCGCAATACGCGGAAGCATACACTACGGGAAATGCGTGACCTTTACCGGAACGGACTGGGAAGATGGCAGCATGAGGATTCTCACGGTGGAGCCGAACTCGTTTGATGCCCTGTTTGGGGGGGCGTATGACGCCGCGGGGCGCTGCCGGTTCTCTGGCAGTTGGCCGGTTGCCCCGAGGAAGTGGAATCTGTCCGCAAAGCAGATCACCGATGTCTGGGAGGTGACGTCCGACCCCATACGGATCAATCTGGATACGGGCAGGGGGAAGCGTGCGGTCTTCTACAGACAGATCCGGAAAGCCAGTTTCACCCTCCATCGCGTCGAATAACGGCGCCTGCGCCGCCCGGAATTTGAGGCTGAGCATCGGGAAGCGAGTCCAAGTCGCGAGCGGCGAGCTTTCCCTCAGTGCCCCCTCGGCTTGCCGATAGACGTGGTGAAGCGCAGGTCGCTCACCACGCTGACGATGGTCTGTTCCAGTTGCGCCTTCTTACCCTCCTGCATGCCGCGTGTGCCCTGTCTGAACGCCAGCAGATACCGGTGCTTCCTGGCCTCGAAGTACAGGGTGGCCGTGTCGCATCGGAACCCGTTAGCATCGTGCAGCCGGAGGGTCCTTGACAGCGTCGGATACTGTCCGATTTTTCCGAGTTTGGGCGGGTCCACCTGCGACGCCTCCGCCGGTTGAAAGGGCAGCGACAGCAGGTAGGCGCCGACCATAGTCTCCTCGTCCACTGTCTTGCCATTAACCACAGAAGCCGCCGTGTTCATTCGGATCTCCAGATCAAGGGCGTCCGAGACAAAGACAACGCCCAGCTTGTCGCGTGTACCCTTGAACCCTTCGGGAACGCGCATGGTGAACAGGCCGTCCGGATGGCGGTAGGTAGACGACCCGCCCGCCTGCGGCTGCGGCGATGGCGGGGGGCTCCCTCTCTCCGGTGTCGGGGCCGGCGCCGGCCGGCGCGCCTGGGTCTGCGGCTCGGGCCTGGCGGCTGCCGGAGCGGAGGGGCGTTGGATGCCCCATTTGCCCAGGATATCGGCGGGCAGGGACTCCAATTCCGGCGGGTGCAGGCCCTGCTGGCGCATGTTGGCCACGCGGACGATGATGAGGCGCCCGTCCTTGTCGGCTTTCTTCAGTTCGGTCATCCCCATCTCGTAGGCGGCGTCGAAATCCTTGGAACTGCCCGGCGTGCCGCCGCCCAGGAACGTCATCTCGACGGGGGCGAAGTTGTGACTCTTGGGCAGGAAGATGCCGGAGAAGCAATGCCCGGGTATGAGGATCAGGCCCGGGTCCAGCCCCTGGGCCCCGGCGAACGCCGCAAAGGCGATGGCCAGGTCGATACACGTTCCCGAATGATCCCTCAGCACGTCGCGCGGGAACTTGAGGTGCTGCGAGCCGCTGCTGAAAGACAGGCCGGTGGGGCTTTGGTAGGTGATGCGGTTGGCCCGCATCAACTCGTAAATGCCCCCGGCAATCGTGATGGCGTCCTTGTCGCTGTGGTGCGCCGCGGCACCACGAACCATCTGGTTGGCCATGGACCCGAATTCCTTCACGACCGGGTCTTCCGCCGTCACCCAAGCGGCGAGGAAATCGACGTTCGCATAGTTGTCGGCCCACCTCGTGATTTCTTCCTCCGGCAGGCTCGTGAAGATGAAATGGCGGCCCCCCAGCATCGTCAGGCGGCGGACCAACTCTTGCTGTTTGCGTTGGCCGTCGGGCTGTTCGTAGCTGTACTGAATCCTGAGCTTCACCGGGCTGGCGCTCTCGAGGCCCGCGCACCGTTCCGTCAGGATCGGGCGATAGGTATTGACGACGTGTTGGCCCGGCAGACACAGCGGGGTGATCAGATCTTCGCCGAACCCGTCGGAATAGTCGCCGAGACTGAACCGGACCCGAAAATCGCGCAACGGCACCTCGCCGGTATTCTTGAAGATGGCCTTGGCCACCCACAGCTCCGGGAACTCTTCACTGCCGTACTGCTTGTAGACGGCCGTCATGATCTGGCGCTTCCACCGGATTCGAGGCTCCACGCTCACGAATTCGCCTGTGTACTCCTCGACCGGCAGCGAATAGCGGAACTCGCGTGAGTCGGCAATATACTTGGCATCGGTGGCGCCTGCCGGCAGCTTGATCACGATCTCACCGCGCCGCATCCCCTCGTCCGCCGCTTCCACCGTCTCGAAGGTGGTCTGCGTGTCGCCCACATCAATGGCTCTGATGCGCATGTCCGGCTTGCCGATTTCCATGCGCCAGTACCGGTCGCAGTTGACGGCCTGGCCCAGCACCTCCGCCTCAACGAGGATCTTCATGAACTCGTCGTCGTATTGCGCCTTGATGACCTTCGTTTCCCCGTCCTCCCGATCCGGCGCCAGGACGCGTTTCACGAACATCTCCGGCGTGGGGAGCCGCTTCCTCAGCGAGACATACTCTTCCGGGCGCGCCTTGACGTCCATATGAACCTTCGCGTCGCCGAGAGGGGTCAACGTGATTTCGGTGCGGATATCCAGTGCGCTCACCGTGCGGGCGAGCAGCACCACGCACAGCATGCAGAGAATGCGTTGGGGGTTCTTTCCTGTCGACATCGCACAAGCTCCTTGTTCGAGGGGGCGTTCGGTCCCGTCGCGTTCCGATCGGCAGCATTGGGCCCTGACCGGCTAGGAGTATAGTCGGCGTGCCGCCCCGAGGCAAGCAGGCACTCCCGCCCCCGGTACTCGGAAAGCCGGCTGAGTAGGCCGGGCGGCCCCTGGCAGCTAGAAGAGCGACGGCGGCTCGCCCGGCTTGCCCTCTGCCGTGCGCGGCCGGGGGCGGCCGAGCATTGCGTTGCCGTGTCGAGCAGGATACCATAGGACCGGTTGCGGGCCGGCGTCGGGGCCCGGCCAACAGGCGTGAGGAGCGTGTACGCGCGTGACGCATCGCGACGACAGCCACACGAGAGCCGCACGGATGGCGCGGCTGGCATGCCGCATACGGGCATGCCGGGCGTGCGCGTTGCACCGCACGCGGCAACACGCGCTTGCCGGCGAAGGCAGCGTGTCGGCGCGCATCTTCCTGGTGGCGTTGGGGCCGGGTGCGCGGGAGGACCGCGAGGGGCGCATGTTTGTCGGCCCGTCGGGCCGGGTGCTCGACGAACTGCTGGCCGCCGCCGGGCTGGAGCGGCACCGGGTCTTCATGAGCAACCTCGTCAAATGCCGTCTGCCCGGCAACCGCGAACCGGCCGAAAGGGAGGTGCGAACCTGCGGCCGCCACCTCGCGGCCGAATTCCGGCTTGTCGCGCCCCGCGTGATTGTGCCGCTCGGCTTCATTGCGACCCGGGCCGTGTTCCGGATGCTGGCATTGCCCCCGCTCACGCGCGCGGCTTTCGGCGGCGCGTGCGGACGAATCGTTTCCGCGCATGAGCGGAAGATCGTGCCGTTGCGCCATCCGTCGGCGCTCCTGCACGGCAGCCGGCTGAAAAGCGCGATGCTCGGGAACTATGCACGGTTGGTGTCGTGTTGATGCGAAACGGCGCCCGAACGAGGCGTGCCGGCCGCGGTCCGCGTCGGACAAGACGACGCGATCGGTGTGAAAGGTCCTCGACGAGGAACGGGATAAAGAGTAAGAGAAGGAAAAGACGGAGAAGGCCATGCGTACGGGCAGACGGGAACGACTCTTCAGGGCGCGGCTGATCGGGATGCTGCTTGTGCTGCCGGCCGTGATCGTGACGCGCGCCCAGACGGCTGTCGATCTGGAGGGCGGCGTGGTTCTGAGCGGGTACAACGACGTAAGGATTCCCGGCGACGGCGGCACGAAGCTGTCGCTGGTCGACGATCTGGACGCTGAGCCGGCGGCATACTGGCGGGTTCGCCTGGGCTACGCGCTCGGCGCGAAGCACCATCTGTCGTTGCTCGCGGCGCCGCTCACGGTTAAAGCGGACGGGGTGGCGGACCGCGAGGTGGTGTTCGCCGGCCAAACCTTCGCCGCCGGGACGGCTCTGGATGCCACGTATCGGTTCGATTCCTACCGTGCCACCTACCGGTACGATTTTCGGCGATCGCCGCGGCTCACGGCCGGGATCGGCTTCACGGCCAAGATACGGGATGCCGCCGTCCAGCTCGAGAGCGCAGGCGAACGGGCCGAGGACAAGAACACCGGGTTCGTGCCGCTGCTTCATGTGCGAGCGCGTTGGGCCGTCGTCGAGCGGATGGGCGTTCTGCTCGAAGCCGACGCGCTCGCGGCGCCGCAGGGCCGGGCCGAAGACCTGCTGATCGCCCTCCAGTACGAAGCGTCGCCGCGGGTCAGCGTGCGCGGCGGGTATCGCCTGCTCGAGGGCGGCGCGGACAACGATGAGGTCTACACCTTTGCGCTGTTCCATTATTTCGGGCTCGGCGTGACGGTCCGGTTGTGAAGGCATGCGGGGCAGGTGCAAGAACCGCCCAGGCTCTGCCTCACGGCGGCACGATGTGCCGTCCGGGGCAGTCGGGCCTTCGGCCCGGAGGAAGCGGCGAGACGCCGCTTCTACTCTTGTCTCGGAGGTCAACGTGAGTGAGAAGATTCGGTTGGGGATCAGCACGTGCCTGCTCGGCGAGCGGGTGCGGTACGATGGGCAGCACAAGCACGACCGGTTCCTGACCGACACGCTCGGCCCCTACGTGGAGTATGTGCCCGTTTGCCCCGAGGTCGAGTGCGGGCTGGGCGTGCCGCGCGAGCCCATGCGGCTGGTCGGCGACCCGGCCGCGCCGCGCCTGGTCACGCGTGATACCGGAAAGGATCTTACCGACCGGATGCTCGCATGGGCGCGCCGCCGGGTTGTGGAACTGGAGAAGGAAGCGCTGTGCGGCTACATCTTCAAGTCCAAATCCCCGAGCAGCGGGATGGAGCGTGTCAAGGTCTACAACGGGCGCGGCGGGCTGTCGGGACGGGGCACAGGCCTGTTTGCCCGGGAATTCATGGACCATTTTCCGCTGCTGCCCGCGGAGGACGAAGGGCGGCTCCAGGATCCGGGCTTGCGTGAGAATTTCATTGAGCGCCTGTTCGCGCTGAAGCGCTACCGCGACGCAGCCGGCGCGGCGCGCTCGCTCGGGCCGCTGATGAAATTCCACGAGACGCACAAGTTGCTGATCATGGCGCACAGCGAAACGCACATGCGCGAGATGGGCCGGCTGCTGGCCGGGAGCCGGGCGGCCGACGTGCCGCGAGTCAAGGCCGCCTATGAAGCGGCTCTGCTGGCCGCGTTGAAGCGGATGGCTACGCCCGCCAAGCACGCGAATGTTCTGCAGCACATGCTCGGCCATTTCAAGGACGCGCTCTCGCGCGACGAGAAGCAGGAACTGCTCGACCTGATTGCCGAATTCAAGAAGGGCGATTTGCCGCTGATCGTGCCCGTGACGCTGTTCCGGCATCATGTCCGCCGCCACGGCGTTCCGTATCTGCGCGGGCAGGTCTACCTGCAACCCCATCCGCTCGAGTTACGGCTGAGAAATCATGCGTGAGCGGGAATGGCCGGTTAGGTGGCTGCAGGCGGCTGGCCGTCGACAAGGTTCTTGAACGATGTCCGTATTCGTTGAACTCGTCGAACACGCGCTGATGATCACCGGCTTCGTCTTCGTGATGATGCTGGTGATGGAGTATCTCAACGTGCTCACGGAGGGGGCGTGGGACGAACGGCTCAGGCGCCTGAAGCACGGCCAGCTCTGGTTCGCCTCCTTTCTCGGCGTCACGCCGGGCTGTCTCGGTGCATTCGCGGCCGTGAGCCTCTATGCGCACCGGGTCCTCACCTTCGGCGCGATCGTGGCCACCATGGTCGCAACCTCCGGCGACGAAGCGTTCGTGATGCTCGCCATGTTCCCGCGCGACGCGCTGCTCCTGTTTGCGGTCTTGTTCGTGCTGGGCATCGTTTCGGGCGCGGTCTCCGACTGGGTGTTGAAGAGGCGCAGGACCACGGTGGACTACCATCCCGCCACGTACCGGGCCCGGCATCCGGAGGCGCGATGCCGCTGCTTCTCGCTGAAGGAATTCGTGAGCCAGTGGCGACACTGCACGGCGCATCGCGGCTGGCTTACCGTGTTCCTGATGGTCTACCTGATGGGCATTGTCTCGGGCCATACCGGGCACTCCCACCTCGGCGTGGAGCCGGAAGCTCCTGTGCATGCCGCGCAGCACGAACCGCTGGACGCCGATCGCGCCGGGTCGCCGCACGTTGCCGGCCATGGACCGCACGAGCATCCCGAGCAGGCCCATGCGCATGGCCGATGGGGCTGGGTGCGTGTGACGCTGCTGCTTAGCGTCGCCTTCGCGCTGTTTGTCGTGGTCTCCGTGCCCGACCACTTCCTCGAGGAGCATGTGTGGCAGCACCTGTTTCGCACACATGTGTGGCGGATGTTTTTGTGGACGTTCGGCGCGCTTGCGCTGATGTACGTCCTGGTCGAGAAGCTGGACCTGGCGCCGGTGATCGAGCGGGGCCGAGTCCCGGTATTGATGACGGCGTGCCTCGTGGGCTTGATCCCGCAATCGGGTCCGCACCTGATCTTCGTGACGCTCTACGCGCAGGGGGCGGTCCCGTTCAGCACGCTGGTGGCGAGCTGCGTGGTGCAGGACGGGCACGGCATGATCCCTTTGCTGGCCCACTCGCGCAAGGCGTTCGTGGCGGTGAAGGCCGCCAAGTTGGCGTTCGGCCTCGCCGTCGGGTTGGTCGGGCTGTGGCTGGAAAAGTAGAAGCGGCGTCTCGCCGCTTCCCCGGGCCGCAGGCCCGGCCCCTTCGCCCATGCGATTCCGGCACGGGGACGGATGGCGTGCTTGCTCCTCCCCGGCGGCACGTCGTGCCGCCGGAAAGGAGCCCCGGGCCTTCGGCCCGGAGGAAGCGGCGAGACGCCGCTTCTACAAGCCTCAGAACCGGTAACGGCACCCCGCCCGGTACGACCGTTCCGGGGCGGGGTAGTAGCCGTCGCCGCTCCCGCCCTGGTAGCCGGCGGTGGCGTAGGCTTCGTCGAGCAGATTGTCGACCCCGACGAACACCTGCAGGCCGGCGATCTGCTTGGGCGCGTAGCGCGCGGACAGGCCGACGACGGTGTAGGCGTCGAGCTTCTCGCCCGTATTGGCCGTGTCGCCGCCCAGATAGGATTCGCTGACATGGCTCACCTCGGCGCCGAGCGTGATGGCCGGCGGCAGCCGCACGTCGACGGCCGCCGTCACCTTATGCGCCGGCACGAGCGGAACGTGGTTGCCGTCGTTCGGGCCGGAGGTGAACGTCGCGTCCGTGTACGTGTAGTTGGCCGACACGCCGCAGATCTCCGAGATCCGGTAGCCGGCACGGGCCTCGACGCCGACGCGCCGCGTCTCGTCGAGGTTCTCGTTCTGATAGGTGGTGGCGTTGAAGGCGATTTCGTCTTCCATGTCCAGCACGAACACCGTCAGGCCCGCATCCGCGTTCGGATCGTTGCGGACCGCGACGCCGGCCTCCACGCTCACGCCGCGCTCCGGATCGATATCCTGGTAGATCTGGTCCGTGCCGAACCCGACATAGCTGACCTGTTCGTCGAGGAACGGGTAGCGATAGACCGTAGCCGCTTTGGCGAACACCTTGCCTTTCTCGCACGGCAACCAGGTGGCCGACACGTCCACCGCGTTCACGTCGTGGGTGATCTCGTCGTCGAACACGCCCGTCATCGAGGCGTCGGTCACCGCGGATTCGAGCCGGCCGCCGGCGGCCAGGATCCACGTCTCGCCCACACCCAACTCGCCCCTGAGGTATCCGCCCAGCGTGGAGCGGGACAGGTCCGCGGACACGGTGGCGAAGGAGCGCGCTTCGTCCATGTAGCGCTTCACGTCCGCCGCGTCGTACGCGCAGTCCACGCCCGCCAGCAGCGTCATGTTCGGCGCCGGCTTCAGCGTCAGTTTCGGCGCGACGCTGTAGGTGTCGAGCAACAGGTCCGCATAGCTGAACCAACTGGCCATATCGCTTTCGATGTCTTTTCGGCCGAAGCCGATGTTGACGTCCAACGCGCATGCCTCGCCGAACAGGGCCCGCACGCCAAGGTCGACGTTCACGTACGTGTTCTGGGCGCCGTCGTCGGGCGTCACGCTCTGCGTCGGGTCGTCCTCCATCTGCGCTTTGGTCAGGTAGCCCGGTATCTCGTACTCCAGCGCGTTGTAGGACAGGCCGACCGATGCGTGGGTCGTCTCGCCGACGTCGAGGAGCAGGTCGGCGCCGCCGCCCCAGGCCGAGTAGGCCGTGCGGTCGCGATAGCCGGCGGTGGCGTCCCGCGCGAGGTTGACGGTGTAGTACAGCGGCCCGGTTGCGCCGGACAGGCCCGCGGACTGGGCGTTCATCCCGAAGCTGCCGCCGAGTAGGGAGACGAAGTAGCGCGGTTCCGGCGTGCCCTTCTTCGTGATGATATTCACCACGCCGCCCACCGCGTGGTCCCCGTACAGCACGCTGTTGCCGCCGCGCACGACTTCGATCCGCTCAATGTGACTGATGGGAAGCTGCAGCCAGTTGATCCCCGCCATGTCCGGCCGGTTCATGCGCCGGCCGTCGAGCAGGACCAGCACGCGGCCGTGCGAATTCTCGCCAAACCCGCGCATGCCGATCTCCGCCTGCGACGCATTGCCCGAGAAGGAACGGAAGAGAACGCCTTCCAGGTTCTCGAGCGCGTCCACGACGGTCTCGTGGCCGGCGGCGACGATCTGTTCGCCCGTCACCACCGTCACGTTCGCCGCCAGTTTCCCCGTCTCCGCGGCCTGGCGGGTCGCCGTGACCACCACGTCCGGCTCGGCCGGCTTCGGGCCCGCCGCGTAGGCGGCGAGCGTGCTCACACAGATGCTCAGTACCAGAATCGTAAACACAGCCTTCATCGATTTGTCCTCCATTCGATCGAAACACCCTTTGATTCCGTCGGTAACGCCACGCGGCCGGCACGGAGGCCGGCCCTCCGGCACGACACCACATGGCTTTGGCTTCCCACCTCCCTTCGCGGATACTCTTCGCGACAAGGAGGCCGGAATGACGCCAAAAAAAAACCTTCACATCCGAAAAGGATATGAAGGCCCAGAAATCGTCTGCCGGACACCTCATCCTCCTCTATGGCGAAAGAGTGAAAGGACCTTCCAGAGGTCCTCCCCGATGAGTACGAAAGGCAACGTCTTCTGACTGACCCGCCCGTTCGGCAGCCTTCCTGTCGCGACACACGTCGCGGGACAGTGGCCTCGATTGCCGAACGAGTCTTCCCGCCGCGGCGGGAACGGGATCACAGCGGCGCAACCGTGTCCGATTCGCACGGACTTCCGTTCGCCTTTCGCCCCGTTAGCCCAGTTGGCCAAAGAACATGCGGGGGAGACTAGCAACTAGGGTAGGAATGTCAACACGAAAAGCAAGAGCGGAAGAGTGGAAGGATGGAAGACTGGAAGATTGGGGGCTGGTTGGAGGGCGGCTTCGAAGGACGCGTGTCCGGGTCAGAGTTCCGCGTTTACGCGGAAGTATCGCCCGGGCTTTAGCCGGGGGGGGCGCCAACGGATTCGCCGCTGAAGCGGCTCGAAGGCTTCCGCCTAAAGGCGGGGCTCTGACGAATTTCACGCCCCGTAGATCATCCCCGACAGGGCGGCCATAAGGACGACGAGTCCGACATAGGCGAGGGTCTTGCGCGTGCCGATCACGCCGCGGATGACGAGCATGTTGGGCAGGCTGACGGCGGGGCCGGCAAGCAGGAGGGCGAGGGCCGGGCCCTTGTCCATGCCGCTGCGCATCAGGCCGCGCACGATCGGCACTTCGGTAAGGGTGGCGAAGTACATGAAGACGCCGACAACCGCGGCGAAGAGGTTGGTCAGGACGGGCCAGGCGGCACGGATGCCAGCCGCCATCGCGCCCGCCTGCAGGCCTGTCGCGGCCAGGAACCGCTCGGGCGAGCGGCCCACAAGCATCTCGATGCACGGGCGCGGGATGATGCCTTCACCCTCCTGGCCGCCGAGCATGAAGCCGGCGGCCAGTACGCCGAGGAAGAGCGGCGGCAGCATGCGCGCGGCAAAGCCCCAGGAACGGTCGATCCACTCCGCCGTCTCCGCGCGGGCGAACCACCGCCAGAGCATGATCGCGACCGCGGCCGCCAGCAGCCCGACGAGGTACCAGCGGGCGTCATGGACAAGATTCTGAATGCTGCCGGGCCGCAGCGCGGCGACGGCCCGTACTTCCTCCGCCGAGACGGCGAACTCCTGGCCGTCGGTATCGACAATGACAACATGCGAATCGGTCTTCTCGACGATGTGTCCCTCGACCTCATAGGTGGTCAGCCCGCCGGGACAGCACAGCAGCACCGCGCGGATGTCGCCGCTCCGCGCCCAGTTGGCGAAGACCATGACGCCGATCAGCGCGGCGAAGAACGCGACCGTCTGAGCCGCGGACCGTCTTGCCCCGCCTTCTTCGTCGGCCCGTTCCTCGCCGGGCTGCTCGGCCCTGTCGTTGCGGAAGAACGCGTGCATCAGCAACCCGATCACGACACTGAAGAGGATGGCGAACAGCGCCCGCGCCACGCCGAGCCGCAGGCCGAGTACGCGGGCCGTCAGGACGATGGCCAGCACGTTGATGGCCGGGCCGGCGTAGAGGAACGTGACGGCCGGCCCGAGGCCGGCGCCTTGCTTGCGGATACCCGAGAACAGCGGCAGCACGGCGCACGAACAGACGGCCACGACGCTGCCGCCGACGGCCGCCACGGCATAGGCGACGGCCCGGTTCGCGGCCGCGCCCAGATAGCGGGTGACCGTGGCGCGGCTCACGAAGACGGCAATGGCGCCGGCCACGAGGAAGACGGGCACCAACGTCAGCAACAGGTAGGTGCGCGCGTACCAGCGCACGAGCTTCAGCCCTTCGAACACGGCATTCTCGAATCGGTACGAACCGATCGGGATGAAGAAGCAGCACGCGGCCAACGCGAGAAGGAGGCCCCGAGTTTTCCAGTGGCCTTTCACATCCGTTTCCCTGTAGAATCGAGCATAACGCTTCGCGCGCCCGGCGACCAGGGAAAAGGGGCCGCGCGCGCAACGGATGGAACGGCCATGGCAAGAGCGGCGGCAATCGGAAGCGGCCTCGCGGCGGCGGCTGTGCTGTTGGCCGCCGCTCGGAGCCGCGGGGCGGAACCGGTGGCGGGACGCCAGCCGGACACCTTCCGTCTCGCCCGTACGTTCACGCCCGGGACCGAGATACGGTACAGTTACACGAGCGCGTTCGACCAGGAACTGCGGGCGCCGGGCCAGGCCGACGAAGTCGCCGGGATGCGGCTCGCCGGTGCGGTCTCCGAGTTCGTGGCCGAGTTCAACGCCCGGACCGGGGTCGCCTTGATCGGCCGCCAGGGCGACGACACCGCGCAAATGCTCGATGGGCCGAACCGGAAGGTGACTTGCACCAGAGAACAGACATGGCTGGCCGCCTTTCGTGTGACAACGGCCGGCCTGGCCCGGCAGCGCTCGGGCGTCGGCCCGATAGACGCCGTATTGCGGCGACACGGCGTCAACCGTATCGGCGAGGATGCACAAATCTGTGCCGCGTTCCCCTGCGGGGCTGTCGGCGCGGGCGCGGAGTGGCAGGGCGAGGTGCTCGTCCCCCTGCCGTGGGGACGAGAGGTCGGGCATGCCGTCTCCAGAATCGTCGATGTCTCCACCCGGGACGGGCGGCGAGTCTGTCTGATCCGCAGTCAGATTGACCTGGAAAGCCTTGGCTGCAGCGGTTATCGGCCGACGGCGATGAGTCCGCGCATGCGGGTCCAGGGCACGGCCGAAGGGCTTCTCGACCTCGACCGCGGGCTTTGGCAGGAGATGCGATGGGATCTCGCAAGTGCGTTCGAAGGCAGCGGCTTTGAAGGCGAGACCCGTCTGACCAGCGCCATTGAGCTCGAGGCCGTCCGAACGCTTCCCCCGCGGGAAGACGCGCGGCGAAGACGCCATGTCCGCGCTCTGGACGCGGCGCTCTCGCTGGTCTACGCCGGCCACGTGGACAAGGCCTTGGGTCGCCTGGAAAAGGACGAGCGGCGCGCGGAAGCAGGGGCCTGGAAGAGCGGCCTGAGCGTGGCCCTGGCCTTGCTGGAGCCGCTGCGGGAAACCGGCGCCGATGGCGCGGTTGCCAGCCGCGAAGCCGAGCCCGGTGGGCCGGAGGCGGCTTTGATGCGGGAGGCCGATACGGCGGCTTGCGGAGGAAACTGGGAAAAGGCCGTAGCCGCCTATGAACGGTTCGTGAAACGCTTTCCGCGTCACGACTGGGTCCCGGAATGTCTGGCGGCCGCGGCTATGATTTGCGAGCAGAAACTGAACCGGCCCGACAAGGCAGGCGCGCTGAACAACAAGGCCGTCGCGTTTCTGGAGGAGGCCGCCGGCGGGAAGCGACAGCCGATGGCCCTCTACGAATTGGCGGGCGCCTATGCCAGAGCCGGGCAATTGGCGAAGGCGGCCGATGCGTACCGAAGCTTCCTGATGACCCGGGACGGCGAGATGGAGCCCGGCTCGAAGATGCTGGGCTACTATCGGCTGGGCGGGCTGCTCGAGGAGATGGGCGAAACCGGAGCCGCTGTCGAGGCGTATCAAGCCCTTGAGCGCCTCACACCGGAGAACGACTATTCGAAACGGCTGAAGCAGAAGGCCGAGGCCAGGCTGCGGGAATTGGCCGGAGAGAAGGGCGGGTCGGCGAATGAGGCGGGAGACGGAAAGTAGAATAGCCGTTCCGGGTCCGGGTCCGCACCGGCATGGCGTTGCGGTTTGGGTTCGCGGCGAGGAAGAATGGCCCTCGAAAGATCGCGAAAGAAACGCGCAAGGCAGAGAGGGAAAGGTATTCGCGCCGTACGCTGGGTTCTGCGCCCGCGTGAAGTTGCTGCGGGAATCGAAAGGATTGCCACGAGGCGAGGCTCTGAAAGGGCATACGACGTGGTCCGCCTCGTGGCAATCCTCGATTCCCGCAACGATCGCCTCCAGATCGGGGGAGGAGTGCGGACACAGCAACTTCGAGTTGTCTGCGCCGTATGGTGTGCGGTCCGCGAAACGGCGAGAACGGTGCAGACAATCCGCGTTCAGGCGGTTTCGCGTCCGTTGTGTCGGCGCGCTGCTCACGCTGATCCTGTCGGCGCTGGCTCACGGCGTCGAACTGCATCCCGCCGATGGCGGGGCGTGGTATCGGTACGGATGGTGCGTGGCGGAAGTCGGAAGCAACCCTCCTGAACGGTTGTCCCAAACGCCTGCCTATCGCAGCCTCCAACCGCGCTACCTGGCCCTGCGGCTGGGCCAGCCTCCCGACGGGGTCCTCACCGGCGTGCTGGACGAGGCCGGCGGCACAGGCGCGGGGTACGACACCCTTTATCTGGACGCCAACAACAACGGCGATCTCACCGATGACCGCGTCATCCGGCCGACGCTCAAGCAGACGGGGGCGGCACTGGCCTACACGATAGACCCCGTCGAGATGCTGATCCGATACGCCGGCGGCGCGACGCGCCGGCTTCGCGTCGAACTCGAGATTCACGGGTACCGCGCCTCGCGCTCCCGGGTCTACTGGTCCGCCGGTTGCCAGCTCGCTCAGCACCTGGCGGGGCGCATCGATATCGGCGAACGCAAGAACGTGCTCCTTGGGCTCTACGACAGCACGCAAGGCCCGATACCGAGCAACGGGCGATTCTGCGACTACGGGGTCGACAGGCTCCGAATCGACCTTGACGGCGACGGCGTCCTGGACGCGGCGGCGGAGAACTTCCCGCTCAGCAAGGTCATTGCGCTTGACGGGCGGTTGTGGGAAGTCGAAACCGACAGCCGCGGCAGCCGGCTTGACGTGCGCCCGTGCCGCCTGCCGACCGGCGAGGTCACCTTCGCTTTTCGGCCCCGGGGCGGTTCCGGGATTTCCGGGGGAAGAATTGAGGTGGTGAGCGCCCATCAGGGCTATGCGCTTTCGTGCCCCATGGCGGACAGGGCGACGCTCGCGTTGCCCGAGGGCCGATACCACATTTCCCGCGCGACCGTCCTGCTTGCGGACAAGTCCGGTACACCGTGGGAGGCGACGTTCTCGCTGCCGCGTCCCTTCACCGTGCATCGGGGCCGGACGGTAGCCGTTGGGATGAACACCTTCGGCGCGCCCTTCAGGCTGGAGCCGCGGATCCGGGGTGCGCTGCGGACCGGGCGCAGCGTGTGCATCATGCCGCGCATGACCGGGATTGCCGGGGAGGTGTATGAGAACATCGCGCCGGAGAAGACGCGTATGGCGCCGCAGTTGGAAATTTTCGACTCCGCCGATATTCGTATTCTGAGCGCCAAGATGGAGTACGGGTGAGGCGGGCATTCGTTGGGGTACTCGTGGAGTATCCCGAAAGATATGACGCTTGCCGAGGGCGACTACGGCTTGCTGCGCCTTGTCGTGCGCGCGCAGACAGGTCCGTTTGGCGGTGAGATCGAGGGCGTCGGCGTGGGAAAGATGCGGCGCTGAGGCGGAGCCGGGGGCTTCGCCTCGGACGACGGCTTCGCGACCACGGCGAGGAAGAGTGGAAGAATGGAAGAGTGGAAGGATGGAAGAGTGGAGGAGCCACTGACGACGAAGCCATTCCCGCATCCTTCCAGTCCCTCAGGCTTCCATTCTTCGACGCGTCCGTTCTTCCGGACCGCTTTCGTTTTTTCGTGCTTCTTGTGTTGGTTGGTGGGCGGTGGCGCGTTCGCGGCCGACTGGCCGCAGTGGCGCGGGCCCGCGCGTACCGGCGTCTCACCCGAGACCGGCTGGCTTGGCCGCTGGCCGCCCGTCGAGCTGTGGCGGCGGCCGGTGGGCGAGGGCTACTCGTCCGCGGCTGTGGCGGGCGGGCGGTTGTATACGCTGGGCTGGCAGGACGGGCGCGATACGGTCTGGTGTCTCGATGCCGACGACGGACGCCTGCTCTGGGCGCACACCTATCCGTGCGGGACGGTCGAATACAACGGCCCGCGCGCCACGCCCACTGTGGCCGGGAACGAGGTCTACATCTACAGTCACGAAGGCGAGCTGCGCGGCTTCGACTGTGCGTCGGGCCGGGTCCTGTGGCAGAAACAGGTTAACGTCGGCCGCCCCCGCTGGGGGCTGGCCGGGTCGCCGCTCGTGGACGGCGGCCTCGTCATCCTCAACGCGGGCGGCGCGGGCGCCGCCGTCGAAAGACAGGCTCCGCACAGGCTCGTGTGGAAAAGCGAGGGCTATGCCGGCTATGCTTCCCCGGTCGGGAGCACGTGGCAATCGCGGCGGGTCGTGACGCTCTTCTCGGCGTCCGGGCTGGTCGGCGTGGACCCCCGCACGGGCGGCGAGGTCTGGTGGTTCGCCTGGCAGGACGGATTCCACGTCCAGGACCCCGTGCTTGTGGGGGACGGCCTTCTGTTCTCGTGCGGAACCAGCCGGTTCTGCGCGTTGCTGAAGCTGGCGGAGGGCGAACTGCGCCCCACATGGCAGACAGAGGAGCTTCAGAACGAGTGCGCGACGCCCGTTGTGCTCGGGGAATGCGTGTACGGGTTCGACGGGAACGGCGCGCTCCGCTGCCTGAGCGTGCGTGACGGCACGACCGTATGGGTGCGCGACGACTTGGGCATGCACGACGGCAGCCTTATCGCCGCCGACGGGCGGCTCATCCTGCTGGGCGATGAGGGCGATCTCGCCGTCGTCCGCGTGTCGGCGCGGGGTTGCGAACGCGAGGGGCGGGCGCCGGTGAAAGTCTGCTCCGGCGCCGAGAAGGAGGAGTGGGCAACCCCGCCCGCGCTGTCGAACGGGCGCATCTACTGCCGCAGCCGCGAGGGAACGCTCGTGTGCCTGGGGGTGAAGTAAAGGTGTTGCTCCCCGGCGCCCGTGCGCTATCCTTACTCCTTATCCGAACCGCGGCTCCGATCTGAGGTGAACCCGACCGTGAGACAGCCACAACGCACGGTGAGCAACTATCGCCAGATGATCCGGGCGGCACGCTCCCGGATCGGCCGCACCGCCGTGATCTATCCGGCGGCGTTCATGGTCGCAACGGGGCTCGGGTGCGTCGGGCTCGGGTTGATCTTCCATATGAAGGAGGTCCTCGGCGCGTCCCCGGCCAGGATCGGATGGCTGTCGCCCTGCTACTTCGCGGCCTACACGTTGGGTTGCTATGGGCTCCGGCCCCGATTCGACCGCGTGCCGCCTCGTTATTCCCTGGTCATCGGGACGTTCGGCATGGGCGTCTTCTCGCTCGGCTTGGCGTTTGTGCCCGCGATCGAGTGGGCCTATGTGCTGCAAGCGCTCTCGGGCCTTTCGGCGTCCCTGTTCTGGCCGATCCTCATGGGCTGGGTCTCGCTGGGGCTGGAGGGCGGTGAACTGAACAAGACCCTGTCCCGTTTCAACCTGGGCTGGAGCGGCGGCTCCATTGTCAGTCCCTACCTCGGCGGCTGGCTCAGCCGGTTGTCGGCGCCGCTGCCGATCTACGTGGGCGGCGGCATCTTTCTGGCGACGGCCGTGCTGATTACGGGCGCGGCGCTGGCGCTGCCGAAGGTCCGCCATGAACGGGTCGACGTCTCTTCGGCGCCGGCCGGCAATACCCACACGCATCCGCGTACCCCGTTGCGGTTTGGTTGTTGGGTCGTGCTGTTCACCGCGTACGTGGCGATCGGCGTGCTCTCCTTCATCTGGCCGATCGCCGCCCGCGACGACCTGCACATGAGCAAACCGTTCATCGGCTTTCTCCTGCTGCTGCGCACGCTGTCCACAACGGCGGCGTTTCTCGTTCTCGGCCGGACCGCGCGCTGGCATTTCCGGGGCGTCCCCCTGATGGTCGGCCAGTTCCTCTTTGCGGTTACGCTGCTGGTCTTGAGCGCGACGCAGAAGGTCTGGTTGATCGGTGCGGCCTTTGCGGGCGCCGGCGTTTGCCTGGCTTTCTCGTATTCGAACAGCGTCTTTCACGGCGTGGCCGGCAGCCGCAACAGGGCCAGGCAGATGGCGATCCACGAATCGCTGCTGGCTGTCGGCTTCGCGGTGGGCGCCGTGTTCGGCGGCTGGGTCTACGAGGCGTTCTCCATGGCGCGCGTGTACCTGCTTTGCGTCGGGTTCATCCTGGCGGGAATCCTGGTGCACGGCGTCGTGACATGGCTGGCCGGCAGGTCCGCAGGCCGGGCTCCGTCCGTTGAGGCCGTCCCCCTTCGTCGCTAGCCGGGCTTTCCGCCATTCGCGCGCGAACGGCGAAAGGCCGGTCAGCCCTCAAACTCACGCCCGGCCGTCTGGCCCGCCTCGGCCGGCAGCGTCTCGAAATCGAGCCGGACGACCAGCGTCTCATCGGCATGTTGCTCGACCGGCAGGTTGCGCAGGCGCAGGCAGGGCTGCTTGCGTTGGAAGAGGGCGGGCACAAGCTCGACCGCTGTCTCGACCGCCTCGCCTGTGTTCAACAAAACCGCGCGTTGCGGGCGTTCGCGGATCGGGTTCAGCACGACGGCCGTCGAAGCCGCCGGCTGCGCCAGGTGCACATAGAGCGTGGTGTCCCGGCGCGTGAGGAGTACCTTGCGGTTCTCCGTCAACTCCGAGGCCGGTTCGCAGCCGTCGAACGCCTCGCGCGTCTTCGCGTACCACGCGCCGATCCGCGTCAGAATCCGGCTGGCTTCCTCCGGAATGGCGCCGGATCCGTCCGGGCCGACGTTGAGCAGGTAGTTGCCGCCCCTGGCCAGGATCATGTCCATGCTCTCGATGAGATGGCGGCAGGTGTAGTAATCTTCGTCGCGGCGGAAACCCCAACTCTGGGTGCCCACCGAATTGCACGCTTCGGTCGGGCGCGCGAACGCGAGCGAGCCCTTCACCGCGTCCGCCTTGTATTCCCGCTCCGGCGTGCCGAAATCCCCGTCGTCGAAGCCGCGGTCGTTGATCAACAGGCTCGGCTGCAACGCGCGCAGCATCGCATTGACGGACGGGTCCCTGTGCTCCGGTACGTTCATATCCCACCAGAACTCCGACACCTCGCCGTAGTCCGTGCACAATTCGCGCACCTGTGCCTTGAGAAATGCCAGGTATCGCCCCCAGTCCGGCGCGTCACCCTCTTTCGGGCCGGGCAACTCGTGGTGGCGCCCCTCGTTCGGATAGTTGGGCTGATGCCAGTCCGCGATCGAGTAGTAGAGCCCCAGCCGGAACCCGCGCCGGTGGCAGGCGTCGGCCAGCATCTTGACGATGTCTTTGCCGTACGGCGTGTGCATCACGTTGTAGTCGGTTTGAGCCGTGTCCCACAGGCAGAACCCGTCGTGGTGTTTGGTCGTCAGGCACACGTACCCCATCCCCACGCTCTCGGCCAGGTCCAGAATGGCGTCCGGGTCGTACGCCGTCGGATTGAACCGCTCCGCGCGCCGCACGTAGTCGGCGGCCGGTATCGCGCGCCGCCATTGGTCCTGTTCGTGCCACCCGTCGATGGAATAGAGGCCGAAGTGCAGGAACAGCCCGAATCGTTGCTCGAAGAACCAGTCCCGCCCGTCGCCGAATCTCTGGAGCATGCGCCTATCTCCTGCTGAACTGACTGGCCCGGAAGCGTCAGCTGAGCCTGAACGATTTCCGAAAAATGATCCAGCGCAAAATGAGGGTCCGCAGCCACAGGCCGCCCGGTCCGCGTACCAGGATAGGCTGGCCATCCGGGCCGATGCAGGGCAGAATGAACGGCATACGCCTTGGCGGATTCCCTACTGAAAGGAGAACATACAGGATGACCAAGACTCGTGAAGCGATTCGCGACGAGCTCGAGGAACTGCCCGTCTACGACGTGCATAGCCACCTGGGACAGAAGGGGAAATGGAAGGCCGAGAGCCTGCGCGATATCGTCGATTACCACTGGCTGCGGCTGGAACTCGAGCGGGCCGCCGGCAAACCGTTCGATCCCGAATGGAACGATGCCACCTATATGGCCAATGCGCTCCCGCATTTCCCCGCCATTCGCAACACGTCCACCCACTACGGCTTCCTCGGCATCCTCCGGGACCTGTACGGCTTCAAGGACCCTCTCCTGACAACGGCCAACTGGCGGCAGGTCGACGAGGCCGTCCGCGCCGGCTATCACGAACAGAACCGAGTCCGGAAGGTGCTCGACCGCGCCGGAATCCGGAAGGTGACCGTCCGGCAGCGCGACTTCCTGCCCGACACCCCGCGCGATGTGTTCGTGCCCTACGAGGGAGGGGAGGCATTCCTGGCACCCGTCCATTGCGGGCAGCTCAAGCCGTTTGCGGGCGCCGGGCAGGCGCTGCCGGAGACGCCCGATGCCTTCGGCGCCGCGCTGCGCCGCGCGATTGACGAGGCCGCCGCCCAACGCGGCGTGCGCTTGCTCCACATCTGGGTGAAAGGGGCATGGACCTATCAGCCGGACGTCGCCGCCGCGACGGTCAAGCCGCTGCTTCAGAAGCTGCGCGCCGGCGAGCAACTGTCCGAACCCCAGGCGAACACGTTCGACAGCTGGGCCTCGGACCTCTGCGCGGAAGCGGCCGCCGCACACAGGCTCGTCTGCCAGCTCTTTCACGGCATGACGATCTACACCGATACCGCGTCGGTCAGCGCCGTCACAACCTGGCATCCCGGTTTCCTGCGCGGCCTCGCGTATCACTTCGACCGGCACCGCCGTACGCTGTACGACTTGTTCCTCGGCACGCGGTACCCCAGCCACGAAGCCGCGTCGCTCGCCCGCGTCTACCCGAACCTGATGGTCAGCGGCGCCTGGTGGCACGCGTTCACAGCCGGTACGCTCGGCGAGTTCTTCTCCGATCGCCTCGACATGCTCCCCAATACCGTTTGGAATGCCTTCTACTCCGACGGCTACAGGGCCGAATGGGTCTACGGCAAACTCTGCCTCACCCGGCACTGCCTCGCACACGCCTTGGCCGATAGGGTCGACGCAGGCTTCTTCTCGCGTAACGACGCGCTCGAAATCGCGCGCAACGTGCTCTGGGAGAATCCGTTGCGCGCCTATGGCGAGTAGGGCGGAGTGACCCGTGATGCGTGATCGGTGCCGCGGCAGATCAGGCCGTGGGCGCGACAGGTCGAGCTATGGCGGACAGGTCGTCGGGCGCAGCCTACGCGGGAACTTGCTCGCGCCTTCCCTTCCATTCCCACTGCCCCGTATAGCCATTGAACTGCTGCGCCGCACGGACAGCCCTGCCGCACGCGAAGCCGAATACGAACCCGCCCACGTGCGCCCAGTAGTCGATGCCGGGGTTCCCGTACTTGAGGCTGAGCACTTGAAACCCGAACCAGAGCGCCACGCGTAGAATTCGCCAGACTCGACGGGAAGGCCCATGAGCGCCACCAGCTTCTGGGGGCCTGTCAGCTCCCAGAATGAGCCCCGCTCGACGAGCGGGGCGGCGGACGGCTCATCCGCGGCATGGACGCGTGCCGCTCTGTCCCCAATGAGGGTCAACTCCCGTTCTTGCGTCGCTTGCGCTTTCTGCCGCACGTACGGAGCGGGCGGCCGAAGGCTCAGTGCCTTCTTCGCGGCCGTCGCCGCGACGCCGTCGAGCTCGCCCCGGTCGAACCAATAGCCCTCGTCCAAGGGGCACATGTCGATATCGAACGGGAAGGCGTCGTTTGCGCGCAACCTGCTCATCGCCTGGCCGCACGAAGGGCAGCGCAGGTCGCTGTCCGTCCAGACGCGGTACACGTGCGAGACGTAGTCGGGCAGGCGTCGCTTGGCGCCCAGGAAGGCTTCGATTTCGGCATGATCGAACCACACGCCTTCGCATTGCGGGCACGTGTCCACCTCGATCCCGCGCAGGTCCACGGGCTTGAGGCGGACCCGGCACCTGGGACACATGCGGTTGCGCAGATTCGTGAGGGAAAGCCGTATGCGCGCGCTCATGAGGTGATTCTAAGCCGCGCCCCGTGCCGGTCGCCATTATAATCGGGATGGGGCTTTGTAGCGACGCGCCCGCCATGGCCCTAATCCGAAAATAGGCGTGTGCGGAAGCAGATTCACCACGAAGACACGGAAGCTGTGAAAAGATCGCCAGAAGAGGGTCGGGGTGTAACCCGACCCTCCAATTTGCGGCAAAATACGGCGTGTTTCCAGCACTAGCCATCCACATTGTCTGGCAGCTCGAGCCCGGCGGCCTGGAGGCGTGCTTCCCACCTTTCCACTGACTCGCCGGGGTTGCGGACATACGGGCTCACGGTGCGGGCCTCGCTGAAGATCCGCTCGGCCCGGGCGGCCACCTCAGGCCGGCTGGCTGAGAGGTCGCGCGCTTCTTGCGGATCGGTCGCGGCCTCGTAGATGCCGATCGGTTTGTCGGGCGCGGCGCGATGGGCCCACCAGTCGCCGATGCGGGCGGCCTGCTCGTCGTGATGCTCCCAGTACAGGTACTCATGACTCTGCTGACTGCCGGGCCGGCCGAGTAGGGTAGGCAGGATCGAGATGCCGTCAATGTGCGGCGGAACGCTCCCGCCTGCCGCCTCCGCGGCGGTCGGCAGGAAATCCCAGAAGGCCCAGATCAGGTCACTCTCGCTGCCAGGTTGAATGCGGCCCGGCCAGCGTGCGAGCGCGGGCACACGAAGGCCGCCCTGGTGCAGGTCGCCCTTGGCGCCCTTCCACGGACCGCGGTGCCCGAAGAAGTCGTCCAGCGTCGGGTTCTTGGCGTAACCCGCGGCGCTGTACCCGTTGTCGCTCGTGAAGAACACCAGCGTCTCGTCGTCCAGCCCCAGTTCCTCGAGCAGCGCCATCAGCCGGCCGATCGCCGTGTCCATCCGTGTGATCATCGCCGCCCAGATCTTGTGCGCGAGCGACGGCCAGTCCAGCCCGGCATAGTCCCCGAGTTCAGGCACCTCCAGTGCGCCGTGCGGCGGCGTGTAGGCCAGATAAAGGAAGAAAGGCTCGTCCTTGTGCTCGCGTACGAATGCGAGCGACTCCGCTGCGTATAGATCGAATGAGTACTTGGCTTGCGCCGAGTCCGGCACGCCGTTGACGACGATCTGCCCCTCGGCGTCGTACGCGTTGCCGTTCTTGTGATCGTGGCCTTCGTTTTCGGGCAGAAGAATCTTCTCCGCATTGCGCCACAGGTACGTCGGGTAATAGCTGTGCGCCTTGCGCTGGTTGAGATAGCCGAAAAAGCTGTCGAAGCCCATGCGGGTCGGAATGCCCGGCTGATCGCTCAGGGCCAGCCCCCATTTGCCGAACAGGCCGGTCGCATAGCCGGCATGCTTCAGGACCTGCGCGACCGTGGTGTCGCCGGGCTGCAGCGAATGCCGGTACACATGCCCGCCGGACGTCCTCGCCATGTTGTATCGCACCGTCGCGTGTCCCTGATGCAAACCCTGCATGAGCGACGAACGCGACGGCGCACACACGGTGGAGCCGCTGTGACACCCCGTGAACCGCATGCCTTCGGCCGCCAGCCGGTCGATGTTCGGCGTCTTGATCCGCCCCTGCCCGAAACACCCGATGTCTCCCCAACTCAAGTCGTCCGACATGATCCAGATAATGTTCGGTTGCCGCGCCATACGCCTGCCCTCCTGTCCCGCTCCATACTGCCCTGCGCGTGCGCCATGACCGGAGGCGACGGCGCACGCCGATCCCAGGGCTGGCGTTCGGTGAACGCCGCCCTGCTATACTACAAAAGGAGCACAATAAAATGTCGACACTAGCAGTCTAGCTTCAAAAGACATGAATTTTCCATGGCACAATGCTAGCATATTACCGATATTGTAACATACTTGGAGCTTTCTTTGCCCGAGTCAGCGCGGGGGCGGGTGGGCAGGAAGCCGTTCGGGATGGGGAACGGGAGCGGCGAGAGGAAAGGTCGTCCGGGCTTCCGCCCTTTGGGCTGTGGCGAGCCGGCCAAACCGCTTCTACTCTCCGCCGATGGCGGCGATCCAGTCGCCGCCCGCCGGCGCCTGGATCGTGACGATGCGGCCTGCTTCGAGTTCCGAGCGAAGCGCCGGCTTCTCTTCTCCCGCATCGATGCAGAACCAGCGCAACGGCAATCGTCCGGGCACGTCGGTCAGATCCAGGCCGACGGCCCCTCCGTCGGTGAAGTAGAGGGCGTAAGCTTTTCCGGGGTTCGCGGCCAGGTAGGCGGCGTCCGGGTTGAGGGCGTGCAGCAGGTCCTGGCGCGGTCTGCATTCCCAGAGCGGCACGACATCCGTGGCCTGTCGCACAGCGCGAATGACGTTCTTCGCGGTCGCGTTCAGGCCCAGGCCGGTATCGGGCCGGTGGAATCGCATGGAGGCGGCGCCGCCGATCACGCTGCGAACGAACCGGCGCACGGTTTCGTCGTCGGAACAGGCGAAGCTCGGGCCCTTGTCGCTGCCGTAAGTCTTGGTGTGGTTGATCGGGCGCGGGCCCCGGCTGAGATAATGGCGCACAAACTGCAGGTTCTCCCAGTGCTTGGCGGGGCTGTTCTGGTTCGCCGAATTCTGGGAGGCCTCGAAGAAGGTGAAGATGCCGGGATTGTCCAGCGACCAGCGCTGCTCCGGATGCATCATGTCGACCTGCCAGTACATCTCGGAGGTTTCGACCTCTTTGCCGGCTTCCCGCGCGCGGTTCCGGACGTAGCGCGCCCAGTAGTAACCCCAGGCCCAGCCCTGAATCGCGAAGAGTTCATTGCTTACCGTGTAAAGTACATGGTTGTACGGCAGGGAGTAGGCCAGCACGCGGTCGACGTAGGCCTGCTGGAACTTGAGCACGACCGGGTCACGCGCCCGCCCTTCAAGCGTCCCGCATTCGGGGACCGAGTAGAAGAAGTCGTGCGGGCGGCTGGCGGCGGGGTAGCTGCCGCGCCCCCGCAGATGCGTATTCTTCGTGGTGTAGTTCACGTTGTTGTCGGGATTCCATGCCGAGCGTTCGTCCCACTGGCGTTGCGTATGGGCATGTTCGTCGAACAGCTCGATCTGCACGAAGATCTCGCGTTTCCGGGTTTCCGCGAGCATCCGTGCGAAGCGATCCCAGTATTCCGGATTCCACTGCTCAAGATCGCACCTGCCGGTCTCCTCCGTCTTGAACGGCAGCACTTCGTAACCGTGCGCAAGGCGGCCGTGCATCGTGTTGCGAATGTAGTTGGCGCCCACCTCCACCATCTCATCCAGATGTTCGACCAGGTCGGGGATCTGGAATAGATTGTCCGTCTTGGAGCCGCCCAGCAGCAAGACCGGCTTCTGCTTGTATTGCCAGTAGAACCGGTTCTTCGAATAGGGCTGTATGCGGTCCGGGTCCTCAATGGCGTAGCGTGCACTCATGACGGTCTTTTCTCCATGTTCTGCGCCGTATCGTCTGCCTGGAGGGCGAGCGCCGTGCCCGCCGCAGCAACGAGCCTGGCGAGGCGAAGGCGGATCTCGCGAGCCGTCCTTTTCGACAGGCTCAGCGGCCTCCGTCATCTCCGCAAGCTTACCCGCCGTCTGAAGAGGGCGTCCTTACATAATCCCGTATACTTTTTGTAAATTTCGGGAATCTGCGCTAGTGTAGTGCGTGCGACAGATCCTGACATGGGCCGCGATGCCGAGTGGCGGGCGCGATTCCACAGGGCGACAGCGACTCTTCATTCCGAGCGATGCGTACGGCGGCAAAACGCGTGGGCCTCTTCCTCCCGTGGCGAACGGGCAACAGCCGGCTGATGATTGCCGGAGCGCGGCGTTATGTACTGGAACACGGGCACCTCGAACTGGTTTTGAGCCGGGAGGGCAATCCGTACCTCGGCGAGTCGGACATGCTGGAGGCAAAGATGGACGGCATGGTGGCGATCCTGGGCGGCCGGGATATCTACGCACGGGCGCGGGAGAGAGCCGTGTGCATCGTCCTGCTGGAAGAAGGACCGAGGTTGCCCGCCGGCGCCAGAGTGGCTTTCGTGCTGAACGACGACTACCAGACCGGTCGAATGGCCGCGCAACACCTGCTCGACAAGGGGTTTCTGAATTTCGCCTTCTTTTCGTTTGATCCCAGCATGCATGTTCAGGAGCGCAAGCGTGGTTTTGCGCAGCGCCTGAACGAAAGCGGCCTGTCCTTCACGACGATAGGCGACATCCCGTTCCACAGCCGTCCGCAGGCCGAGCGCCGGGCGTTGCTGGAGCGGGCGTTGCTGGAACTGCCCAGGCCGTGCGGTATCTTTTCCGCGCGTGACTACCGCGCGATCGAGGTCATGGAAGCCTGCCGCCGCATCGGACTGGGCATACCGGAAGAGATTGCGTTGGTCGGTGGCGAGAACGAGACGAATCTGCAGGAGTTGTACGGCAGCTTCCTCTCGGCTGTCGCCATCAACGCGGCGCGCATCGGATGGGAAGGCGCGGCGGCGCTGGATCGGATGCTGCAGGGCCGAAAACGGCCCAGGACGCCTCTGAGAATCCCGCCGGTGCGGGTTGTGGCGCGGCGTTCGACGCAGCTCTGGGCCGTTCAGGATCCGCTCGTGCGCAGGGCGTTGCTCCTGATCGAAAAGCGGGCATGCCGCCCGTTCGTGATCCGCGATTTTGCCCGGGAACTCGGGTGCTCCGAGAGCCTGCTGCGCAAGCGGTTCCGCAGCGCCCTGGGCCGTTCACCCTATGCCGAAGTGTTGCGCCAGCGTCTCGAACGGGCCAAGGAATTGCTGCTCAACCCGAGGTGGACGATGCGGGAAGTCGCCGAGGCGGTCGGGTTTCGGGAACAGCGGGAGCTGACCGGTCTGTTCCGCAACAGGCTGGGGCTTACGCCGTCGGCGTTCAGGGATCGGGCCCGGGCCCGGCCGCGCGTCCTGCCCGCCGTGCGGGAAACATAGGGCTTTTTTGTTGCCATTTCGTGCAGTCGTTGCCACCATACGCGTACAGGCAAACGGACCGGACGGAGGTGACCATGACACTTGAACCTACCGGTTGGCATTACGTGCAGGGGAACGAGAAGAGGGGACCCATCTCGCTGGACGAAATCAGGCAACTTATCGAGGCCGGCACCTTGGTCGCGCGGTCGCACGTGTGGCACAAGAGTTTCGGGGCGCATTGGCGCAAAGTGCAGGACATCCCGGAGCTGTCCAAAGGCGCGGCGCCGACACCGGCCGCCAAGCCGGCAGCTCCGGCGCCGAAGCCCGCACTCACCCTCAAACCGCGGCTCCCGACGCCCGCTGCGCCCGTTGCCAAGCCTCAGGGGGCGACGCCCGCCGTGCCCGCTGCCAAGCCACAGGGGCCGGCCCTGGGTGCGCCTGCAGGAGTGCCGGCCGGCGCGCCGGCCGCCGGCACACCTGCCCCGGCCGACGCGGCCCCGGCGGCGGAGGAGGACGAAGAGGCCAAGAAGAAGAAAGCCGATGCGCTCGACGAAGCCCTCGAGGCCGAACTGACCGCGCGCGGCCAGGTCGAGGCGGAGCGCAGGAAATTCCTCATCCGCGTCGCGGTTGGCGTCGCCGTTGTGGTAGGGGGCATCGGGCTGGCGATTGGGATTCGCGCCTATCTCAAACACAAGCGGCTCTACGGCGATCCGCTGGTCATTGCGTACGGCGAGTTCGCCGATTTGTGCTACTCCAAGAAGTTCGACGAAGCCCTCGCCTACTGTGAAGACGGCAGTACGGCCGCGCGCGCGTTGGTCAAGGAGAAGACCGATTGGGAAGATCCGGTCAAGGTGCGGATCCGGCGGCACTCCGGGATCGGCGTGAGCAAGGATGTGCTGTTCAGCCGGTACAAGCTTCTCGAGAAGACCATGCGGGACGACGAGACGGGTGTCGTGCTCAAGATCGAGCGAACCCTTCGCACGTTCAGAGGGGATACCCCGGCCCAGCAGCTTCTGCTGAGCGAGCACACGGTCATCATGGTTCCCGTCGACGAGGACTGGAAGATCAGGTCCATTACCGTCTTCGAGAAGGGGGCGTTCGAGCCCTACTCGCGCAAGCCGTTGGACTGAAAGTCGGCCCTGTTCTGGAAGAACGGCCGGTCTTCACGGAGGGAATCGTGAAAGCTGAATTCTGGGCCGTACTCACCGCGCTGTGCTGGGCGACCGGTTCGCTTCTCGAGAAGAAGGGCGTCCATCTGGGGCGCTTCACGCCCGTGATGGGCACGACCATCCGCACGGCCGTCAGCCTGGTGCTGCTCGGCCTGCTCGCCGCGCCCTACTGGCGCCAGGTCAAGGACGCGGGCGCAAAACCGATTGTGATGATCGCGCTGGGCGGCGGCGTGCTGGCCGGCGGGCTGGGCGTGGTCTTCCTGTACACCGGCCTCAAATCGGGCCAGATTTCGACGGTGATGACAATCGCCTTCTGTCTCGCGCCGGTGTTCGGCACGGTGCTGGGGGTCCTCATTCTGCGCGAGAAGATCTCGGCCCTGCAGGCGGCAGGAATCGTGCTTTGCGTGCTCGGCGCGGCGATGACCGTGTATTTCAAGCCGACCCTGGCGGGTGGCTCCTGAAAAGCGGGGTGTCTCTGTCAGGTGTCAGGCAAGACACGGCTGACACCTGACACCTGAAACCTGAAACTTTCTTCTCCCCGGCGCACGAGGCGCAGTCAGCGTCAAGACGTCCGTTCCACCTGGACGCGGGCAATGCCGCAGGCGACCAGCGACACGGAGGAGACCGTGCCGACCACCACACCGACGGCGATGACGAGCCCGAAATCCCTGACCAGGCCTACCCCGAGCACCCACAGCGCCAAGGCGGGCGACAGGGTCGTCAGGCTGGTGAGGAATATCCGGGACGCCAGTGGCTTGAGGATGGCGCTGAAATCGTCGGGGCTGAGCCGTTGTTTGAGGTCGTCGCCTACCCCCTTCTTGACATGCCCGCACAGAACGAGCGAGTCGTTGATGGAGTAGCCTGCAATAGTCAGGATCGCGGCCAGCAGGGGGATGGAGAGCGGGACTTGGAACAGGCTGACGGCCCCGAGCACGATCACGCAGTCGAACAACAGGGCGGCCACGACGGGGATCGCGTAGCTGGGGCGATAGGCGTAGGCCACGACGCCGGCCAGCACGACCAGTGCAAAGACCGCGCTGATCCATACGATGCGGCGGTTGAGCAGGGCAAGGCTGGCGCTGAGCATGTCGATCGAGTCGGCGCGCACCGCGGCGCCGGTTCGTTCGCCCACGCGCTTGACGAAGCCCTCCGCAGTCGGGGCGTGAGCCGCCGTTCCTGCCGCATCGCCGTCCGGGGCCGCCTCGCGCAGTGTCTCTCCCGTCGGGACGCGGACCAGGTAATGGAACTCGTCTTGCGCGAGTGCCGCGTCGCGTTTGCGCGTGATCTCGGCCCGCGTTCCGAAGTAGTCCTGGGCGCAGGCGGCCAGCTCGCCCGTGCCCAGGTCGCGATCGGCGACGAGCAGGATCTGCATGCCGGCGCGAAAATCGAGCCCCACGTTGAAGCCGCGTGTCGCGACGGCGGCCACAGACGCCGCCACCAGCGCCATGTACGCCCACGCCACAGGCCTTCTGAATCTGAAGATGTCCCAACTGCAGGAGAGCAACGGCCGGCCGGCGAGGCGTTTTCTCTCCAGCGGCAGCGCGAACGGGCGGAACGTGACGAGGCTGTGCCCGTAGAAGAAGTTGACCAGCAGCGCGAGCCCGATGCCCAGGCTCATCATGATGATGAGGTCCCGGATGGACCCTTCTATCATCAGGATCGGCAGCAGCGTGAGGACGGTTGTCAGATTGGCCAGGACAACGATCCGGTCTTCGCCCTTGAACGTCGCGCCCAGGGATTTGACGCGGTCCGACAGAATAGTCGCCTGGCCGGACTTCCCGTCCGCCCCCTCGGTTCGGTTGCGGTATTCTTCGAACACGAGGATGAGATTGTCGGCCGAGATCCCGACCAGCACCACCAGCGCGGCGAGCGAGACCATGTTCAACGCCGGCCAGCCGAACCGTGCGCAGAGCAGGATGACGACGGCGTCGACGGCGAAACAGACGAAGAAGGAGACGACCATGGCGAGATGATCCGCGTACGCCAGGACGATCAACAGGGCCACGGCGGCGCCGCCGATGATGAGCGCATACAGGCCGCGCTGCCGTGCGCGCGTGCCGAGGGTCGGGTCCACCGTGTACTGCGACCGCAGGTCGAGCGAGGCCGGCAGCGGGCCGGCCCGCAGAATGGCCGCGAGCTGCGTGGCCTCCTTCGCGGAAAAGTCACCGGTGATGATGGGCTGGCGAATGCCTTTGGCGGAAATCCGGGGCAGACAGACGATTTCAGTGTCGAGGCAGATGGCGAGGATCTTCTCGTGGTAGCGCGTGGTCAGATCGGCGAACGCCGATTCGTACGCGGGCCGCAACGCGAGCCGAACGAAGAAATCCGCGCCCATCCCGCCCTGGTCCACCGTCGTCTTGCGATGGTCGATCTGTTCGGCCCCCAGCAGGGCTCTGCCCAGCGGCCAGTACTCCTGCCGCTTGGGGTCAAAGAACCACCCCTTGCCCGGCGGCTCCTTGCGCTCGGCCGCGTCAGCCGCGGAAATCGGCGTTCCGCGCACCAGTCTGAAGCTGAGCACCGCGCAGTCGCCCAGCTTGCTCTTCACCTCCTCGATCGCCTTCGTGCCGGGCACTTCGACCAGGATTCGGTTGTTGCCCACGACCCGCACCTTCAGTTCCGTCTGGTCGAATTCGCGCAGGCGCAGGTAGAACCCCTCCTGCATCCTCTCGAGCGCTGTCCGCCGCTCGGCGTCCGTCCGAATCCCCTTCGCCGCCGCGTCCGCCTCGTTGAGCTGATAGACGAGATGGACGCCGCCCCACAGGTCCGTCGTCTTCGGGACGCGGATGCGGCCGCCGTCGATCAGAAACGCGAGGACGAGAAGAAAGACGGCCAGACCCGGAACCGCCCACACCCGAAACGCGGAGGGGATCGGGCTGGACGGAGGCGGCCGGCCGGGGGTTCTTCTTTCCCTCACGGGGCATGTTCCTCCAGGTAGGCCTTCACCTTCTTGGCCATGTTGTACTTCGAATGGGGCTTGCGCGAGCGGTTGCGGAAACGGTAGTCGAGCCGGCGCGCCCAGCGGACGAGCGGGTTGCGATTCTGGAACGCAACGGGGTAGACGTGCGCAAGGAAGTCCCGGTTCCCGTAATGCGCCATGGTCTCGGTGAAGAACTGTTCGAAGCGCTCGCCCTTGACGAAGTTCAGCGACTTGAGATAGGCGAGAATCTCGCGTGCGACCAGGTCCTCCACATGGGCGCTGGATCGGAAACACATCTCGAAATCGAACCAGACCAGTTCGCCGTCGGCACAGGCCATCACGTGCTTCAAGTCCCCGTTCTCGTGGATGAGCCGCGGCTCGCGGTTGGCCACGGCCAGCTCGTGGCGGCGGCGCCACTGCTCCAGAAACTTGCGGTAGACGGCCAGCCGCTCCTCTATCGGGACGGACTCGTCAGGCAGCAGCTTGTGCAGGTTCCGGCCCTTGACATACTCGTACAGCGCGTACCCACCCTCCGGCAGCCCTTCCACAACCACGTCGCGGTAGATGTCGAAGACGCGAATCCCGGCCTCGCGCCACACCCGCATCGCGTCCTGTTCGGTCCGGAGCCGGGCCTTGGGCATGAAGGAGGTCTGTCCGCACATGACCACGTTGTCGAACGTCTTGTACACGCGCCGGAACCAACTGCGACTGCCGTAGTAGAGCTTGATCACGGCGTAGCCGCCGCGGAACGGCACTTTGTACAGGTAGTTGCCGTTCTTGAGGAGCAGGTACTCGTTCAGGTTGTCGAATCGGAGGTGCTCCACGTCGGATCTCCCGGCCGGCCCGCTGCACTCAGGATCGGCGCACACGGTACAGGATTCGCGAACGCGGTGTCAAGCGCGCCACCCGGCGCTGACAGCCATTGTGAGAATGGCAGCGGCCCTGAGACTTGCATTCGCGTCCGGGCCGCACTAGTGTAGTCCGTCCAACAGATCTTGACATGGGCGCTTGCCGGCAATGACGGTCGGCATCGGCCACGGCGGCTCAGCGGGAGCGGAATCATGCCGGCAGATGGCGCGGTGAAGCGGTATCGGCTGTTGTTCGGGCTCATGCTCGGCGTGGCGGTCGCGTGCCGGCTCTGGCTGATGCGCGCGTTTCCCTTGTCGGGCGACGAGGCGTACCATTGGGAGTGGTCGAGGCGGCTCGCGCCCGGATACTACGATCACCCGCCCCTGACGGCGTTCGTGATCTGGCTCTCAACGCATCTGGCCGGCAGGAGCACGCCGCTCACCGTGCGCCTGCCCGCACTCGTCTGCCTGACCGGCGCGGCCGTCATCTGTTTCCTGTTCGCCAGGCGCGTCGCCGCCGACCGCGGCCTGCCGCCCGTCGCCGCCGAGCGGGCCGGGTTCATGGCCGGCCTGCTTATGACCGTCGCGCCCGTGTTCGCCTTCTTCTCCGTCTACATGAGCACGGATCCGCCGCTGCTGCTCGCGTGGCCCTTGGTCCTCTATTTCGGATACCGGGCCGCGACGGACGGCAAGTGGCGCGATTGGCTGGTCTGCGGCGTGAGCCTGGGCGCCGCGCTGTTGAGCAAGTTCCTCGCCTTCTTCATCCTGCCGGCGTTCGGCCTCTTTCTGCTGATCTCGCGCCCGGACAGGCGCTGGATCAGGCGTCCGCACCCCTATGTGGCCGTGCTGGTGGGGCTCGCCGTGTTCAGTCCGTTCCTGATCTGGAACGCCACGCACGAGTGGGCCACGTTCGTGTTCAATTTCGTGAGCCGGCACAAACCGCGCGAACTGACCTTGAAGTTCACGGCCGAGTTGTTCGCCTCGCTCGCCGGCGGGCTCTCGCCTGGGATCTTGCTCTTCGGCCTGTACGGAGTCTGGAAAGGGCTGCGCGAATACAGCCGGGACCAGGTGCGTTCGTCGCTCTTCCTCGTATTGAGCTTTCTGGTCCCATTCGCCTACTTTCTGGTGCGCAGCTTCTCGCGCCGGATCGGCGCGCATTGGCCGATGGCCGGGACCATCGGGCTGATGGTCTACCTGCCGTGCTTATGGGAAGCCGCCGCCGCGCGCGGTTCTGCCGGGCGTGTGTGCTCGCGCCTGAAATGGGCCGCGCTCGGGCTGTGCATCGTAATGACGGCGGCCGTCCATGTGCTGGCCTGCCTGCCCATGAGGATGGCGGCGATGCGGTGGTCGTACAGGGAGATGCCGGACCGAATCAGCACGAGCGAAATCTACGAGTTGTTCGGCTGGGAGGAACTCGGGGCGCGGACCCAGGCCGCCTACGAGGAAATGCTCGCCGCGCGCCGGCCTTCGGACAGCGGTGTCTTTGTGATCTGCCCGCAGTATGGGTTGGCCGCCGCCGTTGCCTTCTATACGCCCGCTCAACTGACGACGCATCTGTGGGCGCGGCATCGCCGTCACGGCGAGAACTATCGGTTCTGGGACGATTTCCCGGCCTGCAAGGGGCAGGACGCCGTCTTCGTGGCAAAAGGCGGGATTGACAAACACCTGCCGAAGCTGCAAGAACATTTTCGGACAGTCGCCGAACCTGCCACGTTCCCGATCGAGGTGAACGGCACGGTTGTGCGGCAGTTCCACATCGTGCGCTGTTACGGATACGACGGGGTGCCCCCTCGTTTCGAATGAGGCGCCGGGCAGCCGTCTTGGACTATCCCGCCCGTACGGCGGGATTGCGGAGTGCGGCATTATGCTGGCGATACTGAGAAGTCTGGACCATGCGCTGTTCCTCTGGGTCAACCAGGGGTGGTCGCACCCGGCTCTGGACGGCTTCTGGCTGGCGCTCTCCTGGCTGGGCTCATGGCCCATTGCGCTGGTCACGCTCGCCTTTCTCGCCGCGCGCGGCGGCCGGGTGTTGCGGCGGCATGCGGCCGTCCTGCTGATCGTCGCCGTCGGACTCGCTGTTTCGAACGTGACGCTGAAGGCCGCGATCGAACGGCCGCGGCCGGCAAGCGTGTTCGCGCAGCCGGAGGATTCGGAGCGGCCCCCGATCAACGAACTGGAGCACATCTCGCTGCGCCGGCGTTCGTTTCCTTCGGGCCATTCGATGATCGCCTTCTATTTCATGGTCTACCTGGGCCTGTACAGCCGGCGGCACTTGCCTTGTGCGCTGGCGCTGGCTTCGCTGATCGCCGTCGCACGCGTGTATGTCGGCGCCCATTTCCCGTCCGATTGCGTGGCGGGGGCCGGGCTCGGCTCGCTCTGGGCGCTCGCGGCCTGGCGGCTTGCCGGCTTCTGGGAACGCCGCGCCGGACCGGCCGAGAGCGCGCCGGCCGGGACAACCTGAATCTTCGGCGCGTGTTCGTGTGGTGGGCTTTCCGAAAGTAGAAGCGGCGTCTCGCCGCTTCCCCCGCGCCTGCGGCGCGGGAGGGACGGGCTGGAAAGCCCGTCCCACGGGGAGGGAGTCCGCAATCCGAGCGTAGGACGGGCTTTCCAGCCCGTCCCGTGCAGGCGT
>JAFGHX010000327.1 GCA_016929905.1 Kiritimatiellia bacterium | reverse complement strand
GGACGGGCTGGAAAGCCCGTCCCACGGGGAGGGCTCGCGATCCGACCGTAGGACGGGCTTTCCAGCCCGTCCCGTGCAGTCGTGAGTTGATGGTAACGGGGAACGGGGCTGCGATCCGACCGTAGGACGGGCTTTCCAGCCCGTCCCGCACAATCGTGAGTCAACGCGCAAGGTGGACGGGCTGGAAAGCCCGTCCCACGGGGAGGGCTCGCGATCCGACCGTAGGACGGGCTTTCCAGCCCGTCCCGTACAATCGTGAACCGACTGGAACGGAGACGGGCTGCGTCGGGGACGGGTTGAAAACCCGTCCCACGAGTCATAGGCAGCGCGGGTGACGAGTTCGCCGATAGGACAATTGCACCCACAGGGTGGAAGGATCGAGATGGGTAATCATTGCACGTGGGCGAGAAGAACGAAGCCGGCCGTTCCCCGCATCACGCTGCAAAGGAGAGTTTTGCGCGGCTACGCGCAAACACTTTCGATTTGCTTGTTAGCGCTCCCTGCCGTATACTCCGTGTTACTATGAATAGACATGTGATCAGCATCAGCCCGGAGGTGATGGGAGGAACGCCGGTATTCGCTGGCACCCGCGTGCCTGTGCAGACTCTCATCGACTACCTCGAGGGGGCGAGAGCATCGCTGACTTCCTTCGGGGGTTCCCGACGGTCACGCGAGCGCAGGTGATCGAGTTGCTGGAGGAGGCAAAGGAGAAGCTCCTTGTCCCCGCGTAAGATCCTGCTCGACGAATGCGTTGACCGGAGGTTGGTCGAACAGATCGCCGGGCACGAAGCCCGAACAGTGCCTGATGCAGGTTGGGCCAGCCTCAAGAACGGGGAACTGCTCAGCCTGGCACAGATTGAGTTCGACGTCTTCATTACCACTGATCGCAACCTCATGTTCCAGCAGAATCTGCCCAAGTTCGATATTGGCGTGATCGTTCTGGAAAGCTAACGGCGCGGCTCACGCGAGCGCGGCCCCCGCGCGTCCCGTGCAGGGGCTGGTTCTGGCCCTCTTTGTCGTCCTGTTCGCCTGCGCGGCGTAAGACGGCGGTTCGCCAGTCGCCGCGATGCGGCTTTGCCAGCAGATTAGGGCGAAAGATCAGGGGGAAAGATCAGGGGGCCATCAGTGAGATCCCTGTCTCCCACCTTGATTGTTTCGGTTCTCTACCCGCAGACCGCTCTTGTCTTGTTCCCTCGCACCGTGCTAAGGTATGGTTTTTCCGTTTCACGCGAGACGAATCAGTCAAATGATCATCCGCACACATGCCTTCGCGCGCGCGGGCCTGGTCGGGAACCCGTCGGACGGGTATTACGGCAAGACGATCTCGATCGTGGCCCGTCAGTACAAGGCGGAGGTCGTGTTGTACGAGTCGCCGGAGTTGGTCATCGAGCCGAGCGAGCAGGACATTTCGCGGTTCAGCTCGATGGCGGCCCTGATCCAGGATGTGCGCCGCCACGGTTACTACGGCGGCGTGCGCCTGATCAAGGCGGCGGTGCGGCGGTTCGGCGACTACTGCGCGGAGCGCGGCGTTTCGCTGCCGCGCGAGAACTTCACGATCCAGTACACCTCCGACATCCCGCGCCTGGTCGGCATGGCGGGCTCGAGCGCGATCGTTACGGCCACGCTTCGCGCGCTGATGGAGTATTACGAGGTCAAGATCCCCAAGCCGGACCAGGCGAATCTCATTCTATCGGTCGAAAACAAGGAGCTGGGTATCGGAGCCGGTCTGCAGGACCGCGTCATTCAGGTTTACGAAGGCGCCGTCTACATGGATTTCTCCAAAGATCTGATGGACCGGGACGGGCACGGGCGGTACGAGGAGCTGGACCCGGCGTTACTGCCGCCGCTTTACGTCGCGTTCGACCCGCTGCGGGCGGAGGGGTCCGAGCGGTTCCACAATCACGTGCACGCGCTGTTCGAGGAAGGCGACGAGAAGGTGGTGGCGGCGATGCGCGAGTTCGCGGCGCTGGCGCAGCAGGCGCGCGATCTGCTGCTCGCCGGCCGTGGCGGTGAGATCGGGCCGGTGCTGGACCGCAACTTCGATTTGCGCGCCTCCATCTACAGGCTCTCCGACGAGAACCTGCGCATGGTCCGCACGGCCCGCTCGGTGGGCGCCTCCGCCAAGTTCGCGGGCTCCGGCGGCGCGATCATCGGGACCTATGCCGACGAGGCGATGTTTGACGCGCTGGCGGCGGCGCTCGGCGCGATCGGCTGCAGAATTCTGAAACCGCAGGTGTCATGAAAGAGAGGAAGATAACCAAAGCCGTTATTCCGGCCGCGGGCCGCGGGACGCGGTTCCTGCCCGCCACGAAGGCGCAGCCCAAGGAAATGCTGCCGATCGTGGACACGCCCACGATCCAGTTTGTGGTCGAGGAGGCCGTCGCCAGCGGCATTCAGGACATCCTCATCATCACCGGCAAGGACAAGCGGTCGATCGAGGACCACTTCGACAAGAGTCTCGAACTGGAGATGCTGCTGGAGCGCGGGAACAAGCACGAGATGCTGCACGACGTGCGCAAGCTGTCGGAACTGGCGCACATCCATTATATCCGCCAGTCGGAGCAACTGGGTCTGGGCCACGCCATCCAGCACGCGCGCTTTCACGTGGAAGGCGAACCGTTCGTCGTGCTGCTGGGCGACACGATCATCGAGTCGGCAACCCCGTGTGTGCGGCAACTGATCGACGTGTACGAGCAGGTGCAGGGCACGGTGATCGGGCTGGAGCAGGTGACGGCGGACAGAGTCAGCCGCTACGGCATCATCGAGGGCGACGAGATCGCGGAGCGCACGTTCCGTCTGCGCGACCTGATCGAGAAGCCCACGCCCGAGGAGGCGCCGAGCCTGTACGCGATCGGCGGCCGCTACATCCTGACCCCGACGATATTCGATTACCTGGACCAGACCCGGCCGGGCAAGAACGGTGAAATTCAACTCACCGACGCCCTGCGGCGGCAGGCGGAGCAGGAATCCGTTTACGGCTACCACTTTGACGGAATCCGCTACGATATCGGCGACCGGGTCGACTACCTGATCACGCAGGTGGAATACGCGTTGCGGCGGAAAGACCTGAGCGAACGGTTCCTGCCGTATCTCAAAACGCTCGGCCGCTCGTTGTGAGGAGACTCGAGGGTGGAGGCCCGCCGCAAACAGGCGCGAGATTGAGAGAGGCAGAGACGCGATACCGGCATGACGAGCGAGCAGACACAAACCGGCCCGGCCGCCCCCACGTCGCGAGCGCGGGATGAGAAGCGCATCGTGGTGCGCGCGCTGGACGTGAAGCGCTACTATGGCCAGGGCGAGACGGTGACCAAGGCGCTGGACGGGATTTCCCTGGACATCTACCGCGGCGAGTACCTCTCCATCATGGGGCCGTCCGGCTCCGGCAAGACCACGTTCTTCAACATGATCGGCGGGATCGACTCCCCGACCGAGGGTATGGTTTTCATTGACGAGATCGACGTGGCGCAGTTGGATTCCTACGAATTGGCCTGGATCCGCTGCCACAAGATCGGCTACATCTTTCAATCGTATAATATTCTGCCGGTTCTCACGGCGCTGGAGAATGTGATGCTGCCGATGATTTTCGCGGGGTTGAGCACGGACCAGGCGCGCGAGAAGGGAGCGGACATTCTGGCGAAGGTCGGGCTGGGCGACAGGATTTTCCACCGCCCGTATGAGCTCTCCGGCGGGCAGCAGCAGCGTGTGGCCGTGGCCCGCGCGATCGCGAACGACCCGGTGATCATCCTGGCCGACGAGCCGACGGCGAATCTCGACGTGCACACCGGGCACGAGATGATCAAGCTGCTTGTGCACCTGAAGGAGACGGAGGGGGTAACGGTGATTTCGGCCACGCACGACATGAAGATGCTCGACGTCTCCGACCGGATCCTGTGGATACGGGACGGGAAGGTTGACCGGCTCGAGGAGCGCAAGAATTTACGGATCAAGGTGGGCCGGATCGGCGGCGAGGAAGTGTGAACCATGTTCGGGCGCAATACCAGGCAGGCGCCGATCGACCGGCGGCGTTCGCTGGCCGCCGTGCCGGTCGTCAACGAAGGGGTGAACGCCGCGGAGGGGGATGCGGGCCGGCTGATCCTGACCGTCGCGGTGCCGCGTGGGCGCGGCCTGCTGGCCCGGTTCCGGCCGCGTTTCTCGCAGAAGCGGATCAAGCTGGACGAACTCGGCAGTTTCGTCTTCAGCCGGATCGACGGCAAGCGCAACGTGCGCACGATCATTCGTGATTTCATTGTGCGTTACGGGACGAACCGGCGCGAGGCGGAACTGAGCACGGTGGACTTCCTGCGCTCGCTCGCGCGCCGGTATGTGATTTCGATTGTGGTCAAGTGAGCCGGTTGAGCGCGGCGGTTTGGCGCTGAGTGAACGAGGCGCAGGCGCCGGGCGGGACGGGAGCCATGCCGGACGGGCTGGAAAGCCCGTCCCACGGGGGGAGGCACCTGGCTATCCGGACGTAGGACGGGCTTTCCAGCCCGTCCCGTGCAGGCGT
>JAFGHX010000326.1 GCA_016929905.1 Kiritimatiellia bacterium | reverse complement strand
GCCCGGCCTGTCGCACGACGGCAGACAGCTGCCCGCCCTGATCGTCGATCAGGGCAAGCGCGTCGTCGTCTTCAAGGCCATCAAGGACTGGCCGGGCGACCTGCTGAAACTCGCCGAGGAGCGGCCGGCCGACGGCCCCGCGGCCGAGTGTTACACGCACCCCGGCCGCCGGGCGGTGGATCTGTGCCGGCAATGCGGGCGGTTCCTCTGCGACGAATGCCTCACCTACCATGCGGACACGCCCGTCTGCAAGGCCTGTGTCGGCCATTGCGAGACCGACATGGTCAGACACGGACGGAACGGCCCGCGCGTACGGCGGCAAGACGGCTACTTCCTCGTCCTGCAGAAGGATCACCTCTCCATTGTCCGGCGCCGGGCACCCCATCTGAGCGTACAGCGCTTCTACTTCAGGGACGTGGAAGTGCTGATCGCCGGCCGGGACGAGGCCCGGTTCGCCCGCGATCTGGCCAGGCTGATCCTGGCCGCCGCGGTGCCCGTGACCGCAGCCGTCATGCTGCCGGCCGGTCCCGTCCTTGCCGCCATCGCCGCCGTGGCCGCGCCGCCGCTGCTGTTGTCGGCGCTCGCCCTCCGCAACGGCGTTGCGTACGCCTGCTGGCTCGGCGCGGGCGAGACCCACGGCAAGCTGCCCCCAAGACAGACGCTCGCCGATATCGTCGAGCTGGTCCGGACAATCCTCGACGCGCAGAAGACGGAGCAGCCGGGCGGCTGACGTGCAACTTGAAAGTAGAAGCGGCGTACCTGGCGCGCCGTAGCCGCTGGGCGAAGGCGGCTCGCCGCTTCCTCCGGGCCGCAGGCCCGGGCCCCCGGCTGCACGGACTGCAGCCGGGCGGCCGGAGCCGAGCCGCCGTCGCCCTGCGGGCTACGGCGAGCCAGGGACGGCTCTTCTACTATGGGCGACACGGCCCCAGATGAAGTCGCCACCCGTGATTTCCGGCGCTGCGCAGCGCGCCGAATTTCTTCCGAAAGCGTTGCCGCGTGGCAATCCTTACGGTTCGGGATATACGCGTTCCGGGGGCATCCGACCCTTCGGCCGTTCGATCAATTCCAGCGTGACGCCGATCCGCTCTTCCGTGTCCAGGTAGGCGTAGTGGCCGTCGCCGTCGCGTCCGAACCCCGCCCCGTCCTGCGTCATGCGCATGCCCGCCGCCTCCGCCTTCGCCAACGCCGCCTGCATGTCGTCCACCAGCACGCCGAAATGATGAACCCCTTCCCCGTGCTGCGCCAGGAACTCGTCATACACCGTGTGGCCTTCAAGCGGCTGCACCAGCTCGATGCGCAGGTTGCCGATGTAGGAAAGCGCGACTCTCATCCGGTATTCCGTTGGCGCGCCGTTCCGCGTCATGCGTTTCACCAACGGCTTGCCGTACGTGTAGATCTGCCACGGCCCTATCCCGAAGGTCGTCCAGTAGTTCTCCACCGCCCGGTCAAGATCCCGCACCACCAGACACACCTGGGCGACCCCCCTCACCGGGAACGGCGCGTCCGGATTGCCAACCTTCTCCTCTTCCATCCTTCCACCCTTCCAGTCTGCCGTTCTCCTGAATTCTCGATAGTGGCCACCCATTCACGACACGGTGAACACGGCCTTGAGCACCCGGCCCTCCAACGCCATACCGGCGCCCCGCCTGAACTCGGCGAGCGGGAACCGATGCGTGACCAGCCTGTCCATCGGGATCCGGCCCGACGCCATGAGTCTGAGCGCCATGAGCTGGTGGCGCGGGGCGAAGATGGTGGTCCCGATCACGTGCAAGGCATTGTAGTGCACGAGGTTCATGTCAATCCCCGGCCGGCTTTCCTCCGGCGGCAGTCCCCCGAACAGCAGGACCCGGCCGCCCTTGGCCGCCATTTCCACGGCGGCCACCTGCGATTTGGGGGACGGGTTCGCCGAAATGACAACGTCCGGCCCCTTCCCGTTCGTCAAACGCCGCGCCTCCTCGACCAGATCCGTCTTCGAGGCGTCGATGAGCGCGTCCGGTTCAAACGCCCCGGCCATCGCGAGCCGGGCGGCCTGCAGATCGGCCACGAAGACCTTGTCCGCCCCGCGGCTGCGGGCCAGGCTGATATGAATACACCCGATCGGGCCCGTCCCGATCACCAGAACGGTGTCGCCAAGCCCGATCCGCCCTTTCTCCTGGGCATTGATGCAGGAGGAGATCGGTTCGGCAATGCCGGCCACGTCCATGTCCAGTCCGTCGGGTACGGTCTGAATCGTCCCCAGCCGTACGCACGGTTCGGGAATGGCCATGTACTCGGCGAGTCCGCCCGGCCAGGCCTGCGCCAGTTCCCGGTAGTCGTGGCACAGCTCGTGTCGCCCTTCGATGCAGGGGTCGCACCGACCGCAGAAGGCGAGCGGCGCCACGGAAAGCGGCGCGCCGAGCTGCCAGCGCCCCTGGTACCGGGCGCCGACAGCCGCCACCGTCCCGCTCACCTCGTGCCCGATGATCCACGGCAGCGTGACCCTGTGGTGCCCGCGGCGCAAGGTGCGCAGGTCCGACCCGCACAACCCGCAGGCGTGCACCTTGAGCAGAAGGCCCGCTTCCGGGCAGTCGGGCACCGGCACGCGCTCGACGCCGTACTCGCCCGGCGCCTGCACGACAACCGCGTTCATGGTCTTGGCGCCCATGTTCACTCCCATCCTTTCCCCTCCCCCAGCGTATCCTGCATCTTTCGGAGCCGATAGACGAACGTGCCGGCATCCGGCGCGAAGGCCTGTTCGGTCACCGGCGCGCCGGCCGGGATGTCGGCCGTCACCGTGCCGCCTTCGGCCAGGCCGATGGGCACGGCGTTCATGGCGGCGGCCTCCGTATAGGTGTAGATCCGGCCGAAGATGTCCGGCCCGCCGATTCCGCCAACCTTCTCGCCCCGCTTGAGATCCCGTTTCGCCATGCAGACCACCTCGGAATGCGTGGCCAGCGGCGTGATCGTCCGCTCCCCGTACAGAACGGCCTCGGCGATCGACATGGGCACTTCGAGATTGCAGTTGTGATACGGGCGGTACTGCAGGTAGTACGGGCCTTCGCCGTGCCCGAAGAACTTCATGTCCTTGCGGATGTGCGCGTCGTCGCTGGCCACGATCGCGAACACGCCCGGCGCGATCTTGCCGGTCGAGAAGTCCACGGTTCCGCGCCGGTCGAACAGCCCGCCGTCCGCCTTCGGGATGAAGCGGCTGACCAGCTCGCTCAGTTCCACCTTCGGCCCGTGCATGCCCGGCTTATCCGGCAGCAGGCCGGTGGCATTGGAGACGGCCGCCATCTCGACCATCGTCTTTGTCCCGTCAATGAAGGCACAGAGCATTTTCGGGTTCATCTCCTTGCGCGCCGCCTCTTCGGCGCAGCGGTCAGGCGTCATCGTGAAATCGACCGGGTTATTCTTGCCCTTGGCGAGACAAACCACCTCGAACCCCATCACCCGGGCCTGGTTGTACAGCAGCATGAGCACACCCGGCTCGTCGCCCATCGCGACGGTGTAGACGCTGCCCATCCGCCGCGCAAGCCGGTCCAGGAACACGCCGACGGTCACGTCGGTCTCGACGTTCAGCATGACGACGGGCGTCCTGTTCATGATCGCGCTCCAGGCGACCTGCGCCCCGTTGTCCGCATAGCCCGTCGCCTCCACCACCGCGTCAACCCCATCCAGCGCCGGCACCAGGCACGCATCGGTCGTGACGACCCGCCTGCCGACACGCAGCGCGTCCTCCGCCTTGCCCCGGTTGTCGGTCACCACGACGTCCTGCTCGCGCACGCCGATTTCCGCCAGCGCCGCCACGGCGCGGTCCGGAACGAGATCGGCGATCGCCATCATCGCCATGCCCTCCACATTGTGCACGGCGTGCACCATGCCCGACCCCATCTGGCCGCACCCGACCAGCCCGACCTTGATCCCCTTCCCCTCGGCCTCACGTTGCAGCAAGCGGCGATAGATTTCCATGGAACCCCTCTCCTGTTGAACCCTTCAACCTTGCGTTCACGCCAAGAACCCGGCTCGCGAGGACGCTCGCCCTCCATTCGTGCGCCGTGTAGAGTCAATTGGAGGGCGAGCGTCCTCGCGAGCCGCCGTTTGCGGCGGACTCACCCTTGCCCCCTTCAACCTTGGGCACCGGCGGAGCGCAGGTCCGCCAGTTCCCGATAGTCCTGCTTCACGTGTTCGTAGATCTTCTTGTACAAGCCGAAATACTCCAGATACCGTTCGTGGTTTTCCGGGCGCGGATCCATCTGCTCGACGTACTCCGCCCATTCCTTCGCGACCGAAAAGCTCTTCAACACGCCCGTTGCCACGCCGGCCAGAATGGCGTCGCCGAACGGCGCACCCGTACGCCGCTTCACCAGGACGGTCGGCACGTTGAACACGTCGGTGATGATCTGGCGCCACAGCCGGCTCTTCGCGCCGCCCTCGTTCATCACCAGCGGCAGGTTGATCTTGCGGCCGGACTCCCGGATGATCCGGAAGGAGTCGTACATCGCGAAAGCCACCCCCTCCATGGTCGCGCGGACCAGGTGCCCCTTCGTATGGTTCAGGCTCAGCCCGAAAATGCACCCGCGCGCATGCACGTCCCAGATCGGGCTGCGCTCGCCCATCAGGAACGGCAGAACAATGAGCCCCTCGCAACCCAACGGCGCCTTCTCGGCCTGAAGATTCAGCAGATCATAGGCGTCCACACCCAACGCCCGCTCCGCCTCCAGTTCCGCCTGCGAGAACGTATCGCGCAGATACCGGATCGACTGCCCGCCCGTAATGGTGGTCGGCACGCAGATGTACGTGTCTTCCGACTCCACGGTGTAGCCGAACTCCATCAGCTCGTAGATGAAATCGGTGGATTTGTGGATGACCCCGAAATTGCCGCAGGTGCCCAGGTTGCTCTGAATGTCGCCGACCTCCGTCGCTCCGCCGCCCAGCCAGCCGGCATTGCAGTCCACCTGGCCGGCCGCCACCGGGGTGCCCGCCGCCAGCCCCGTCTGCGCCGCCGCCTCCGCCGTCACCTCGCCCACGACCTCTTCGCACTTGCGCAGCTCCGGCATCAGCGCCTTGTCGATCCCAACCTGCTCCAGCATCGCGTCGTCGAACCGCTTGTTCAGAATGTCGTAGGCCACCCCCCAGAAACAGGCCGCCGAGTAGTGCGCCGTGAAGGCGCCCGTCAGCCGGCTGGTGATGAACCCGTCGATCGTCAAAGACTTGTGGATCGTCTTGAACGACTCCGGCCGGTTGTTCCGCTCCCACATCAGATTCACAATGTTCGGATGGTCTTCCAGCCGATAGGCGGAAAGCTTGAATATCCGCTCCGCCCCCACGTGCGCCTTCAACCACTCCACTTCCGCCGTCGCTCGCCGGTCCATCAGATTGTACGCGTTGTGGACCGGGTTCCCCGCCTTGTCCACCATGACCAGCGAAGGCAACGCCGAGGAACAGGCCACCCCCTTGATCTCCGCCGCCTGTACGTGCGCCTGGTTGATGCATGCCTTGATGATCCGGCACGCAATCTCCCAGTACAGATGAGGATCATGCTCCGACCAGCCCGGCTTCGGATGCAGAATCGGGTACTCTTCGAACGCGTAGGCCAGCACCGCGCCCTGCGTATCGATAATGCACGCCTTCGCGCCGCCCGTCCCGTAGTCGATCCCCATCAGATACGCCGCCATGATTGTTCTCCTCGAAACGCTTTCGACTCAGCCCGACGAATACCCTTGCATCCTAGCAATTGTTTTCATACAATTCAAGCGAAATATGAAAATTTTGCGCCTTCACAAATAGACAATGCCTGCATTTTGCCCATAAGTCAGCATACATGACCAGAATGTATTTTCAGACTACTCGTTATACCGATGAAAAACAATTGGCGAGCGGCGACCGGCCGTACAGCCCGCGGGGCGAGGGAGGGAAACGTGAGTCTGAGTGAGCAGCATGCCGCACGGATTCCGCACCGGTGCCTGATCCGGCTGAAGTCGGTGTACGCCACGCTGAAGGGCGCGGAACGCCGCGCGATGGACTTCATTCTCGGACACGCGGAGGCGGCGGCGGATGCGAGCATTGTGACCGTCGCGCGCGGCGCGGGGTGCAGCGAAGCGACGCTCACGCGGCTTGCGCGCCGGATGGGTTACGCCGGCTACGCGGAACTGAAAGCGGATCTCCGGCGCGGGGATGACCCGGAAAACGGGCTGATCGTCTATCGGGACATCAACCGCGATGACGACTGCCTCACCGTGGCGCGGAAGGTCTTTGCGGCCTCGATTCAGTCCTTGTCCGACACGCTTTCCATCCTGAACCGGGACGCCTACGAAGCGGCCGTGCGCGCGCTTCTGGGCGCCCGGCGCATGGTGTTCTGCGGGCTGGGCGACGCGGGGCAGGTCGCCCTGTCGGCGGCGCAGAAGTTCCTGCGGCTCAACGCGGACTGCCGCGCGAGCGAAGACCCGGATCTGCAGCTCATCCTCTGCACGCACCTGGCGAAGGGCGACGTGCTACTGGCGATCTCGCACAGCGGCCAGAGCCGCACGGTGCTGGCCGCCGTCGCCCAGGCGCGCAAGCGGCGTGCGACGGTGCTCGCCATCACCAACTTCCGCCACTCTCCGCTGGCCAAGGCGGCCGATGTCGTGCTGCTGACGGCCGACTTTTCCGAGCACGTCACCGGGGAGGTCATTTCCAAACGTGTAAGCGAGCTGTGCCTCATCGAAAGCCTCTACGTCAACTATCTGCTGGCCAGAGGCGGAGCCTGCCTCGGCGCCCTGCGCCAATCGAACAAGGCGGTTGAGGGCAACAAGCTCTGAGCGGCCCATCGCCCATCGACCGTCCCAATCCGCCTCGCGGGTTCGGCCCGCCGGACGGTGCTTGACTCGGCCCGGGGAACGCCGTACGATTCCTGCATGAAGTTACGGGTAACGATCATGCTGGCGCTGCTGTTCGCCGGCCTGTCGGCCAAGGCTGACGAGCCGAGGCGATTCAAGGTGCATCCGCTCGGTTTCGGCGAGCCGGACAGCACGGAGCAGGCGGTCCGCGTGCTGGTCAGCGAAGGCGGAAACGTCGTGCTGGACCGCCAGAACGGCCGGTTCCTGATCTTCGCGACGCCGGCCGAGCACGACCGGATCGACGACCTGCTTGCGCAACTGAACGTCCCGCCCAAGAACGTCCGCATCGAGGTGCGGATTGAGGACGTCGCGCACGGCGAGCAGCGCGCGCTGGGCGCGCGCGCCTCCGGCGGCATGGTCGTGGGCGCCAAGGGCGCGAAGGGCGGGCTCGTCTTCAAGCCCAACGTGCAGCACCGGACAACAGACACCCAATCGGCCACCGTGCAGACCGTCACGGTGGCAAGCGGGCGTGAGGGCGCCATCACGGTGGGCCGCAGAGTGCCGTACCTGGACTGGCTCATGCAGTACGGCCGCCGCCACGGCATCATCCGCGGCGAGGTGCAGTGGCAGGAGGTCGGCTCGGTGCTGCTGGCGCAGGCGACGGTGGTCGGAGACGGCCCATGGATAGCCGTGCGACTGACCCCGACGTTGAGCGGGCTGGTCGACGGAAACCCGTACCAACTCCGCTTCATCGCGGCGACTACCGAGGTGACCGCCGCCGACGGCCAGCCGTTCAGCCTGGGCGGGACCGCCCAGACCCGTGAATTTCTGGACCGCTACCTGATCGGGTTCGACCGCGAAGGACGCGAGCGGGCCGTGTCGCTGACGTTGACGGCCCACATCGTCGGCCCGGCCGGAAAATAGGACGGCGCCGCGCGGTCCGCTCCCGCGGGGGGCGGGCGCCGGGCGCAGGCAGGACACCATGATGAACGACAAACCGGGCGTGCCGCATCCCTACCACGCCAACATCCAGATTCTCATTCCATCCGACGTGATCCACCAGCGCCTCACGACGCTGGTCGACGAAATTGTGGGCAAACTGGCCGAGAAGCAGATCGTGATCATCGGGCTGATGCGCGGCTCGTTCATGTTCATCTCCGACCTCGCGCGCATGTTCTATTACCACCAGGTGGCCGCCGAACTGGATTTCATGTCCATCTCGTCCTACGAAGGCGAGCGCTCCTCGGGCCGGGTCCGGATCCTGAAGGACATCGGCATGAACATCGCGAATCGGGATGTGTTGCTGGTCGACGACATCCTCGACACGGGCCTGACGATGGCGCACGCGACCCGCAGCCTGCTGCGCCGCCGGCCGCAGACCCTGACGACTTGCGTACTGCTCGACAAACGCGTGAAACGCGCCGTCGCCTTCAGCCCGGACTACGTCGGGTTCCGCATCCAGGACCGATACGTCGTGGGCTACGGGCTGGACTACAACAACCGGTACCGCGAACTGCCGTTCATCGGCGTGCTCACGCGGCCGGGAAGAACCCAGCCATGAAGCCGTCCCCATCACCGATTCCCGAGTTCCGCTGGCCGGCCCCCCCTTTGAACGTTGTGCTCGTCGAGCCGGAAATCCCGCCCAACACCGGCGCCATCGCGCGGCTCTGCGCCGCCACCGGCACCCGCCTGCATCTGGTCGGGCCGCTCGGGTTCCGACTCACCAACGCCGCGCTCAGGCGCGCGGGCCTCGACTATTGGGACGCGGTCGATCTGGTCCGGCACGCGGACTGGCCGGCGTTCCGCGCGGCGGCGCCCGGCGCACGGTCGCATTTCTTCAGCACCCGCGCCGCGCGCGGCTATCTCGCGGCGGACTACCGGCCCGGCGACATCCTGGTGTTCGGAAGCGAGACCCGGGGACTGCCCACCGCGCTCCTCGCCGAACACCGCGACCGCCTGTTTCGAATCCCGATGCAGCCCGGCAAGGTCCGCTCGCTGAACCTGGCAACGGCCGTTGCCATCGTCCTGTACGAAGCGTTGCGCCGGCAGCAGAACGTCCGGGATTGACGTCGCATGCCGCTCGTGGTAAAGACAAGGGGCCGACGGAGCAAGGGGGGCTCACATGACGGAAGACGTTGCCGCGGAAATCGATCTGGAACGCAAGAGTTCGGCCGTAACCCTGTCCGACATGGAAGTGTTTGTCTTTCCCGAACTGATCTACAGCCTTGTCCTGGCGAACATCATGTCGCCCCGCATCTGGCAGTGGCGCGAAGATCCGTTCTTCGCCAAGCTGGCCAAGATGAGCCCCTATCGCCGCGCACAGCGCGTGAAGCAGTACGTGATGGACAATTACGCTTTCAACCTGGACCTCGAAACGTGGGGGCTGACCACGAAGAAGAAGGAGCTGCGCCGCTTCAAGAACGTGATCGACGAGTATGCCCTGAAACGATCGAATGCCCTGTTCGGCTATGAGGGCGACAAGTACTACTTCGACATCGACATCCGGGCCCACTTCGGCCTGGACAAATTCACCAGCGACGTGATCCCCTACTGGAAGACCGAAACGATCGAGGCGATGGACGCCTTCCGGCACAGACCGAACTACGGCACGGGCGCGGGCGAATGCGTCTCGCTCGCCACGCTCTATGCCGCGGCCATGTTCATCGTCGCCGAACTGCCCTTGAGCGACATCTTTCTGATGGCCACGCCCCTGCATTCGCAAACGTTCTTCGACGTGGGGGACGGCCTGCTGAGCAACAACCGGCGGCTCGTCACCAAGAACATGTGGTTCAACGGCACCGCGCTCTCGGCCAAGGCGCGCCGCGCGCTGGAAAACGAGCAGGTCACGATTGTCGCGCACGAAACGGGCTACGTGCACACGCTCTTCCGGGAAGCGACCATCGACAAGCGCGCCTTCTCCCATTTCGCCGGCCGGCTCCGTTCCTTCCTGCGCACGGACATCACCGACAGCGTGCTCGGCAACTTCCTGCGCCACCAGCGCGAATTCCAGCGCTGCTTCCAGATCCGGTGGCCGGTCCGCGGCGTGGACCACTACATCGGCGCCGAGTGCGTGTTCAGCTACGAACACAACAGCAAGAACATCTTCACCGACAACACGCGCCCCAAGCTCATGGACGAAATCGACCTGGAGGAGTTCCATTGCTGTCCGATGGAAAAGCGCGTCATCGTGAACGATCTGGAAGACTACATCCGCACCAACAGCATCAGCCTGTGCAACCCCACCCATATCGGCCGCCTGAAAAGACAGTTCGCCTCCGATTGCCTGGACGCGGAAATCGCCATAGAAAGCCTGCTCCACTTCTGCCGCACGGACCCGAAACTGCCGGCCCCGGAGCAGAAGGTGTTTGCCGGGTCGGGCTCCGGGCTGGGTATCACCCCGGAGATGTCGCGTGAAGAGATCATCGCGCAGCTCGAATCGCTGCGCGGGCAGAACCGCACCGCCGACCTGGCCTTCTATGCCTACCGTGACCTGACGCGATCGGAACCCGACCCGTTCATCTGTGCGGCGATCGACCGCAACCCCGTCTCGATCGAAGCCGTCCGGGACGTCGGCACATGGGATGTCTTCGCCCGCATGGAGAACCTGGAGAATGAATCGATCTATGACGAGCGCGGCCGGCTGGCGCAGCCGGACGAAGTGTGGAATTTCGGAAGAGGCGACGGCGTGGAAAAAGCGCTGCTGCTGGCCAACATCGTGCATGACCGCATGCCCGAGGAGGAAATCGTCATAGACGTGTACCCGGACCAGGCCGTCTTCAAGGCGGGCTCGGAGGAGTTCACGTTCGCTTCCAGCAAGGGGTTGGATAAGCAGGTCTGGGATATCACCGGGTGAGTGCCCGGCGGCGCACGCGGCACAGCGCACGGCCGGCCCGCGCGGGCGCGCCGTGCCATCCCGGCCGTCCGCCCCCCCTTCCTTCGACCATGAACGAACGCCGCACAACAACGGGCAGCGTGGGGCAGGTTGCGACCCAGACGCTACGCATGGAACTGCCGCCCGAAGGCTTCGTGTTGGAGGGCGGCCAAACCCTGCCGGAACTGACGGTCGCCTACGAGACCTACGGCCGCCTGTCGCCGGCCGGCGACAACGCGGTCTATGTCTGCCACGCCCTCACGGGCGACGCGCATGTGGCCGGCTATCACGGGCCGGACGACCCGAAACCCGGCTGGTGGGACGAGATGATCGGCCCCGGCAAGGGGATCGACACCGACTACTACTTCGTCGTCTGCGCCAACATCCTCGGCGGCTGCAAAGGCACAACCGGGCCGTCCTCCCTGAACCCGGCGACGGGCAAACCCTACGGCGCCGCCTTCCCGCCCATCACGATCGGCGATATGGTCAACGCGCAGTACCTGCTCCTGAAACAGCTCGAGGTCAACCGCCTGGCCGCGGTCGTCGGCGGGTCGCTCGGCGGCATGCAGGTGCTTGAATGGAGCATTCGTTATGCCGGCCTCGTCGACCGCTGCATCTGTATTGCATCCGCTGCAAGCCTGTCCACCCAGGCGCTGGCCTTCGACGTCGTGGGCCGCCACGCCATCATCGCCGACCCCGCCTGGCACAACGGCAACTACTACGAGTCCGGCAGCGGACCCGCCGCCGGGCTCGCCCAAGCCCGGATGATCGGGCACATCACCTACCTCTCCCCGAACATGATGCGCGAGAAGTTCGGCCGCGAGAAACGGAAAGAGAAGGAGCTGTTCTCGCTGCTCCAGACGGATTTCGAGGTGGAAAGCTATCTCCAGCATCAGGGGCGCAAGCTCGTCAGCCGGTTCGACGCCAACTCCTACCTCCATATCACCCGCGCCATGGACGAGTTCGATCTGCGGGAGCGGTTCGACAAGCTCGAGAACGCGTTTGAGGCCGTGCAATCGAAATTCCTGATCGTCGCGCTCGACGCCGACTGGCTCTTTCCGCCGGAGCAATCCATGGAACTGGCCAACGCGCTGCTGAAGAACGGCAAGCACGTTTCCTACTGCCTGCTGAAGGCGCCCCACGGGCACGACGCGTTCCTGGTCGACATCCAACACTTGCGCGAGGCGGTCCGGGCCTTCCTGCCCTGGGTCAAACCGGCGGCGGGCGCCGTCGAGCCCGCCGCACCCGCAGAGGCGGCCCCGCGCTCGCCGCGGCCCGACCCGCCCCATCCCGAATCGGAGTTTGGGCTGATCCGGGACATGATCGAGCCGCATGCGCGCGTTCTGGACCTGGGCTGCGGGGAGGGCCGGCTGCTGAGCATGCTCGCGGCCGAACGGGACACGTACGGGTTCGGCGTGGATATCGACATCCAGCACGTCATCGCCGTGATCGACCGGGGGCACGACGTATTTCAGGGCGACCTGGACGAAGGGCTGGCGGTCATTCCCGACGACGCGTATGACTACGCGATCCTCGGGCAAACCCTCCATCTGGTGAAACGGCCGCGCTTCGTGCTGGACGAAATGCTGCGCGTGGCCAGAGAGTGTATCATTACCTTTCCCAACTACAGCCGGCTCGCCGATCGCCTGCGCCTCGCCTTCGCCGGCCGCATGCCTCGGTCGATCGGGCTGCCCGGCCAGTGGTACGACGCGCCCACCCTGCACATGACCACGCTGCAGGATTTCCTCACCCTCTGCACGGAAGACGGGATCGACGTGGTGGACATGATCTGCATCCCGCGCACCCGCATGGACCGCCTGTTGATCGCGCTCGGCTTGTGCGGGCTGGGCGCGGACAGGATTCTGGTCAAGGTCGCGAAACGCCCGCATGCGGCAGACGACGACCGCACAAAACGGCCATGCCGGCCCGCGCCGTGAACCGGGAAGGACCCCGCGATGAAGAAGAGACCGAAGAAGAACAAGAAAACATCGGAAACGGATGCCGACTGGATCGGCGCCAGCCTCGAAAAGACGATGCCCGGGCTCGAGATGTGCCGCCTGTGCCACATGGGAGCGGGCCGCGGCAGGAAATGCCTCCTGCCCAGCCAGAAGGCGGTAGCCGAGGTGCTCGACGGGCTGATCGGCGTGCTGTTCCCCGGCTGCCACGGGATCTGCCCCCTCGAATTCGGGCGCAGCCGCTCCGCACTCCGCGACCAACTCCGGCAGGTTGCCCTCACGCTCGAACAGCAGGTGGCACAGGCGCTGCGCTATCAGTGCCAAGTCGACAACTGCGACAACTGCGAGGACTGCGCCGAACGCGCGCGCCAGGCCGTCCGGCATGTGATCGACTCGCTCTCCGCCGTCCAGCACACGCTGCAGCTCGACATCCGGGCCGCGTACGAGGGTGATCCGGCCGCGCGCTCGCCCATGGAAATCGTGCTGAGCTACCCGTGCCTTCAGGCGATCGCCGCCTACCGGCTCGCGCACCTGCTCTACGAAAAAGAGGTCCCGCTCATCCCGCGCGTGATGACCGAACTCGCCCACTCACGGACCGGCATCGATATTCATCCCGGCGCCAAGATCGGGCCCGGCTTCTTCATCGATCACGGCACCGGCGTCGTGATCGGCGAGACCTGTGTGATCGGCCGCAACGTCAAACTCTACCAGGGCGTCACGCTCGGCGCGCTCAGCTTCCCGAAGGACGAGCACGGCCACCCGATCAAGGGGATCCAACGCCACCCCCGCGTCGGCGACAACGTCACCATCTATGCCGAAGCCACCATCCTCGGCGGCGATACGCATATCGGCGATGGGGCCGAAATCGGCGGCAACGTCTGGCTCACCCATTCCGTGCCGCCCAACAGCAAGGTCTATAACGTTCAGCCCGACCTGAAAGTGAAGAAAGGCCGAGGGAAGTCTCCACCATGAACGCCTGGTACGCCACATTGAAAAGGCCGCCGCTCACCCCGCCCAACTGGGTCTTCTCCCCGGTCTGGACCGCGCTCTACGTCGCCATTGCCGTCTCGATCGTGCTTTACTACCGTGCCCCGCGCAAACCGCACGTTCGGCTGACGGCCACCGTGCTCATCGCCCATCTGGCCGCCAATTTCGCGTGGACTTACCTCTTCTTCGGGCTGCGCTCGCCGGGGCTGGCGCTGGCCGACATCGTGCTGCTCGATGTCTCACTCGGCCTGCTCATCCGTTGGTTCTGGAAATCGAGAGCGCTGGCTGGCGCGCTGCTCGTCCCGTACCTGGCCTGGGTCCTGTTCGCCACGTATTTGAATTACGGGTTCTACAGGCTGAACTGAGCAGAGCCTGAACAGGCCGGCATCGGCCCTTGCGGTCCGTTCTGCGGAACAAGACGAACCGGAGAGAACAATGCGGAAGACACCCGTGAAACCGGCCCTGGCAAGAGCGGCGCTGCTGCTGGCGGCGCTGCTGTTCGCCCTGCTGCAGACGGGCTGTTTCGAAGGCGGCTGACCCTGATGCCCGCTGCCGCGCGGTACGCGCGGCGCCGAGGACCGGCTTGCCGTCACCCCGTCACCCGACACCGGCGCGGGTTCACTCCGCCAGCCAGACCCTGGCGCGGTAATACTCGGCACCGCCCGGTCCGGAATTGGTATAGACGACCGTTTGCCCCGCGCCCGTGATGCCGGTGTAGCCCGGCACGAGTTCCCAGTAGCCCCCGACCCTCACGTCCGACCGGCGCTCCAGCGTGTGGTAGCGCTGATAGCCCGCGTAGCCCGTGCCATCGGCCGCGCGGGCGGGAAACGAGACAAGGATCTGCCCGCCCGCCGCGCTCAGCGTCACGGCGAAATACTCGCCGGCCGCCGCCGGATCCGTCCCCGCAATCCATTCTTCCATGTTCGAGACGCCGTCCCCGTCGAAGTCCTCTTCCGTTCCGCCGTTGACCACATCGGGCCCGCCCAGGTACTCCGCCTCCCAGTCGTTCGGCATGCCGTCCGCGTCGGTGTCGCCGGCCGTTGCCGCCTCGAGAACCGAAAGGTCCAGATCGAACCGCAGATCGCTGCTGTCCACGGCGGCGTTGAAGACCTGAACGGCCACCTGGTTGGTGCCGGCGACAAGAACCGGCAGCGTTTCCGCGGCGAATGTTGCGGACCAGTCCGTGGGTTCCACCGTGGCCTCGGCCAGTCCGTCGCAGAGGACGAACGCTCCGGGCGCGCCGGCCACATTGACCCGCGCCGCCTCCTCGCCGTTGAGCCAGACGATGAACCCGTCGTCGTACCGCGCCGACAGGCGGACCTGCGCCACGCGCGACGGCGCCTCGAGCACGAACACCGACCGCAGGAACACGCTCGAATAGTGGTAGCGCATCCCGTCCAGGTCCGTGCCCAACCCGGTGCCGTTGTAGCCGAACGGCGCGGGACCCGTTGCCCAGGAGGCGTCATCGAAACCGGGCGCGCGCCAGGCCGCGGGCGGATCGGAGGCCTCCGTCGACCCGTCCCGATACTTCCACACGGCGCCGCGCGCGATCTTCTCCTCCGGGCTCGGCCCGCTGTCCCCCGTGCGAACGGCCCTGATCATCAGCGCGTCCAGATAACCGTTCTCGCCGCCGGCGGCCGAGGTCGTGTCGACCGTCACGAGCACGTCGCCGTCCGCGCCGGTCTTCACGCGCGTGAACCGCGCGACGTAGCCGTCCGCGACGTTGTTGCCCGTGTTGTAGCGCGTCACGTCGTTCGTCCACGCACCGCCCGCGCCGTAGATCGCCGTGCCCGGCGTGCTCTCGTTCTCGAAACCGGCCGTATCGGCAATGGTGAACGTGGCCAGCTTGTCCAGGTACGTCGTCTTGTCGCGCCCGCCGTAGAAGACCAGTTCGTATTCCCAGGCCGGGTCCAACCCGGCAAAGAGGAAGGTGTAAGTCCCATACGCGATGTTTCCCACGCAATCCACCTTGCCGCCGAACACCGCGCCGGCGTCCGTGCCGGCCCCCGCGTTGCCGCCCTGGTCGGGATAGGACGTGAAGTACGTGCCGCTCCCCCCGACGCTGAGCGTAGCGGCCAGGTTCGTGCCGGAGTCGCAGTCGATCAGCGCGCCACCCGTCGTCCAGCCGTTGGTCGACTCGAATGCCGAGTAGCCGGTGATCCCGGCCAGCAGCGGATGGGCGGCGTCCCAGCACAGGTCGTTGTAGGCCGTGAACATGAGGACGGGGCCGTCATCGTCCTGAATCGTGTAGGTGTGCGTCGCGTTCGCGCCGAGCACCGCGTTCACCGGGCTGCTCAGGCTCAGCACGACCGTCTCGTCGCCTTCCTCGTCCGGGTCTTCGACGATCGCCACGCCGATCGACCGGCTCGTCTGCCCCGAACTGAACGTCAAGGTGCCTGCCGCCAGCGCGTAGTCGGTGCCGCCGCCCGCCGTGCCGCCCGTTACCGAGTAGTCGACCGTTACCGCCGCGGCGGAGGCGGCGCTGAGCGAGACCTCGAGATTGACGACGGCGTCCGCCTCCTCGCCCGAGGAGGCGCTCGCGGCGAAGGCGACGACGGGCAGCGAAGAGAGCGCACGAAGCCGCAGCGCGTTGGCGTAGAACCGGCTCGCGTTGTCGGAGACGGTCACGGTCATGTCCCCGTCCGTGCCCGGGTCCACCTGACTGAACCGCGCCACGAAGCCATTCACGGTGTTGTACCCGTTCGTAATGACAACCGAGTCGCTCGCCGGGCCGCTGAAATCGGTGCCCGCGCTGCTCTCGTTGCGGAACGCGTCCACGTCCGAGATCGCGATCGTCGAGTACCGGTCCAGGTAGTCGGCGTTGTGCCGGTTGCCGAACAGCACGAACTCGTAGCGCAGGGTCGGGTCCAGCCCCGTGAAGCGCAGCGTCAGGTTCGTCGGCCCATAACTGATCAGGCCGACGCCGTCCACGATCCCGTCGAACACCGCGTGAGCGTCCGTGCCGGACTGCGGGTCGGCCCCCTGCGTCAAGACCGGCCCGTCGCCGCCGGCCACGGAGAGCGTAACGGCCGTATCCTCGCCGCTCGCGTAGTCCTTGAGCAACCCGCTCTGCCCGCGCGTGTAGCGCGTGATGTTCTGCGCAAGCTGGCCCGCCGCCCAGCCGAGATCGTTGTAGGCGGTGAACAGGCTGTCGTTGTCGTTGAGGGTGTAGGTGTGCGACGCGGGCGTGCCGAGCACCGCGTTGGCGGGCCCGCTCAACGTCACCACGACGGTTTCGTCCTGCTCCTCCAGTTCGTCGTCCGTGATCGCCAGCGTAATGCTCTTGCCCGTCTCGCCCGGCGCGAAGGTGAGCGTCCCGCCGGCAAGCGTGTAGTCCGTGCCGCCGCCCGACGCGCTGCCGCCGGTGACCGCGTAGCCGACGCGCACCGTCTGCGGCGACGTGCCGCTGAGGCTGACGCCCAGCGTGGCGGGCGAAAGCCCCTCGCTCCCGTTCGAGGCCGCCGCATCGAACGCGACCGACGGCGTGCGGTCCGTGAACGCCGCCACGGCGACCTCGCTGGCGTTGTAGCCGGCGCGGTAGGCCCGCGCCTTCACCGTGCGCGAGCTGCTCAGGCTGAACGGAACACTGCCGGTGCCGTAACCGGAATACACCGTCTCTGCAGGGGTCAGCCCGTTGGTCGTGTAGAACAGCGTGGCGCCCGCCGTACTCGTGGCCAGCGTCACCTGCACGCTGCCGTAGAAATCGCCGCCGTCCGGCGTGATCGTCGGCGTGGCGGCCGTCGGCAGATACCGTTCCAGGTACGCCTGCCCAATGGCGCTCGGCGCCATGCCCGCCTTGTAGGCGCGCGCTTTGACCGTGGCGCTGGCCGATAGCGTGAATTGCACGGTCCCGACCCCGTACCCCGCGTAAGAGGTGTCGGTCGGGTCGCTGCCGGTCGTGGTATAGAACACCGTCGCGCCCGCCGTGGCGGTACTGCACGTGACCTGTACGGTGTTCGTGAAAACGGTCCCGTCGGCCGGCGCGACGGCGGGTGTGGCCACCGCGGCCAGCGCGCTGGCGGCGTACGCCAACTCCGCGTCAAGATAGAGGTCGCTGCTGCCCGCGCTTGACTGGTGCAGTTCGACGGCCAGCACGTTCACGCCCGGCACCAGCGCGCCCGCGTGCGCGAGCAGCTCGAAGGGCTCATAGTCCGAGGCCGTGTGGTTCGCGGCCAACGTCGAGTAGGCGACCGTGCCGGAAATGGCGCCGCGCGCCACTTCCACGCCGTTCAGGTAGGCGACGAACCCGTCGTCGTACTTAACGCGCAGCGTCAGATTCGTCACGTTGCCCGGATCGGCGCCGAGCGTGAACGCCCCGCGGAAAAAGGTGGTGGGGTACTTGTTGGCCGGGTCGTCGCCGTAGGACACGATCGTATCGACATCCGGATACCCGTAGCCGAGCGGCCCGTTCCCGTCTTCCCACCCGGCGTCGTCATAGGCGGCTCCACGCCAGGCCGTCCCGAAATCGAGGCCCTTGTCGTGATACTTCCAGCCCGCGCTTTTCGACACGAGGCCGCCGGAGTTCCTGGCGCCGGGCGTGCCGCCCGCCGCCAGGCTCGCCGCCCAGTTCACCGCATCGTTGCCGTAAGCGGCCGGGTCCTGCCGTTCGAGGGACGGGCCGTCCCCGTCCGCGCATTCCGGCCATGGCGAGTTGTCGTCGTATTTCACGCGATCGACCAGGATAAGCGGGACGCCCAGCTCGTCCGGCGTATCCGGCCGCCAGAGCTTGACGCTCTCGCCGCCGTTGTTCAGCACGCCCGCATACGGGCCGAAGATCTGGACGTCGGCCGGGATGCCGTACGCGGCGCGGAACGCCGCGGCGTTGGTCGGCACCACCAGTGCGTAGGCGCCCGCGCCCAGTTCGACACCGGCGGGGAACACGTATTCCACCGCGCCGTCCATCCGCCACGTGTTGGCCGGCGTGCCCGGATCGTAGAGCTTGACGCTCGTCTGGCTCACGTTGAACAGCTCGATGAACTCCGACGCGCCGGGCACCGGGTGATACATCAGTTCGTTGATCACCACCGGGCCGACCAGCGGGCCGGCGTTCGCGGCGCCCAGCGTGTTGCTCACGCTCTGCGCCACGAAGTCCGACTCGCCGTCGCTCTTCACGTAGCGGCCGAACGCCACCCCGTTCGCCGCGCCCCCGAACCGGGCCTCGGCCACGTACTGCAGGTTGCCGTTCCCGTCCCACTTCGTGAGGTAGAGCTCGTCCCCGTGCGAGCTGAGCGCGAAGCTCGACGGATCGTTCGTCGGGTCGTTGAAATCGCCCTCGTCAAACAACGCGTAGCCGCCCGCCCCGAGCACGGTGCCGGCCGGAACTTCGAACTTGCGGTAGTCCGCGCGGCTGTCGCTCAAGTACCAGCCGCCGATGTCGACGGCGGCCGACCCGGCGTTGAGCAATTCGATCGTGTCCACCTGCGGCAGGTCGGTGTGCGTTAGCGCCTCGTTGATCACCACGCGGTACGGCAGCCCGTCGTCGTAGCCCGGCGAACCCCCGATCAGATTGCTCGCACGCCAGTTCGCGGGGTCGGCCGGGTCCCCGTTCTCGTCGACGACCACGAGCGAGTAGCCGTCGCCGTCGGCCGCGTCCGGCCAGGGGTCCTTGTCGTTGTAGCGCACCGCGGTCACCGTGCGGCCCTCCGCGTCCAGGAGGCTGAGCCGCTCGCCCCCGTTGTCGAGCCGGCCGTCATAAACGCCGAAGATTCGGACCGCGCCCTTCACCGTCGGGTACCGGTTGGTGAACACACCCTCGTTGCGGACCAGCACGGCCGTCTCGCCGCCGGCCAGCTCCGCGCCGGGCGCGAAGCTGTACCCCACCCCCTTGAGCTGCATGCCGGACAACCCGCGCACGGACGAGCCGGTATTCTTGATCTCGACGAACTCGTAGTCGCTGCCGCCCAGCGGGTTGTAGAGGATCTCCGTGATACGGAGCCGGTCGTAATGCGCCGTGAAATTGTAGGTGGCGGCGTGCAGCGCGCTCCAGGTGTTGTTGCTCTTGTACAGTCGCGCGCGCACATGCGTGGTGCGCGAAAGCGTGAGCGCGCCCGTGTACCGCGTCGCCGCCGTCGCCTTGCCGCCGCCCGGCAGACGCGGGTCCGAGCCGTCCACCGTGTAGTAGATCGAGCCGTAACTCGCGCTGTGCGGGCTCGACATCGTCAGCTTGAACCCGGTCGATACCGCGCCCCCGTGCTGCTGGAAGGCCGGCGGGTCGATCGAGGGATAGAGCGCGATCCCGTACGGATTGCTGCGCAGGATGGCGACGAATTGCGCGACATTCCCGTCCATGTCGTTCAAGACCTTGTCGCGCGCCGTGTACCAGTACCCGTCGCGATGGAAGGGCATCGAGCCCATTCGCGTGGTCCACGTGCTGCCGTACTTCACCTCCCAGTGGTCGCCCCAGCGAGCGGATTCCGCAATGACCCCCTCCTCCACACGGTCGCACAGGGCCTGATAGCGCGCCTTCGCCGCCGGCTCCGCCAGCGGCCCGTCATTGTAACAGCTCGCGTACACCCGGTCGGCGACCGTGCAGCGGAAATCCTTGCTGTTGTCCAGCGCACGCCACAGGCGCGGCTGATAGGCGCTGTATTTCGACCAGGAGCTGTCGTAGAAGGCGGGGTGAATCCACGCGCCGTTATAGCTGCGCTTGTCGGCCAGGATCCACGTCGATTCCGAATCCCAGCAGAAATAGCGGGTGCGGCCGGGCGGCGCGTTCAGCACGCTGCTGCCGTAGTTCTTGCCCGGCCAGTCGCCGTCGCCCGCATACCAGTTCAGCAGGATGTAGTCGGCGAACTCCTCCACGTCGAGATAGGCCTTGGCTTCCGCGTAGTTGGCCTCGACGTTCATGTCGCGCGTGCTCAGCACGCTGTGCAGGTGGACCCAGCGCGTGGAATCGCCGCTCCACCACTCCGGATCGTCGCGCCGGGCCGTGAACCAGTCTTCCTTCTCGCCGCCGAACATCACGGCCATTGTCCCCTCGCGCGTGTCCTCGCACGGGTTGTACAGGCCCCAATAGATCCCGTTCAGGTACAGGTGCACGAAGGTGCCGTGGTACCCGACGCCGGACATCAGGATCTGCGTGTCGCGCATCCACTGGTCGCGCGTGTAGCTGATCCGCTCCTTGTCGCCGCCGGCGCTGATGTAGCCGTAGGCTTCCCAACCGCCCCACGTGTTGTTCGCGCCGCCGCGCAGCGTCAGGGTGTCGTATTCCTCCGGGTCGGTGTCGGCGTTGGCCACCGCGTCCTGGAAGAACGGGAACCGCAGCTTGCCCGGTCCGAACACCTTCTTGAAGGCCAACCGCAGGCCCTTCTTGGTGAACATCGAGTCCACATGCGAGGAGTTGCCCTGGAGCCGGATGCCGCAGTCGAGCTGGAACCCGTCCTTCCCGTCCGGATAGATCAGTTCCGCCGAGCACGCGCGCTCCCACTCGTCGCCGTGATTTTCGGAGTTCGGATAGTGGAAGAACCCGTGCGAGTCACTCCAGAGCCCGGCATAGTCCGCCGCGATCGAGAGCGTCGGCAGCGCCTGCAGCGAGCTGACCATCTTCGCGCTGTAGCGCGAATCGTTGAGCACGGCCGGGTCCATCTCCGTGTTCATGTAGCTCTGCATCACGGCGTCGGGCGTGGCCGCCGCCCAGTTCTCGCCCGACATCAGATTTTTCTGCTGCACCACCTTGCCCAGGAAGATGTAGGTCTGCGTGTCCACGTTGCACGGCTCGTAGCCGGCCTTGACCGCGTACGCGCGCAACACGACACAGCCCGCCTTCTGCCCGTTGATCAGGCGGCCCGTCGAGGAATCGGGATCGATCAGAATCGTGCCCGACGGCGCGGCGACCGTCATGACCCCGCTGCCGGTGCGCGGATCGTCGCCGTTGAGCGTGTAGCGGATCGTGGCGCCGGCGGTCGTGGTGCTGACCGTACAGGTGAACGGCGTGTCGTAGAAGCCGCGGTCGTGCGAGAATTTCGTGTCGGCCACCCTCTTGTAACTGCTGAGCTCCACGTCGATCTTCGCATCCCCGCTGTCGGGCGTGACATTGAACAACTGCACGGCGATCACGTTCTGGCCCGGCTCCAGATAGTCGTCGGGGTTCGGCAGATCGTTCGTCTCGAACACGCCCGCCGTGTGGTAGTCCGAGGCCAGCGAATCGTACAGAGGCGTGCCGTCGGGCTCGTTCTCCGCGAAGACGCGCTCGCCGTTGATCCAGATGATGAACCCGTCGTCATAGTCGACGCTCGCGCGCAACCGCGTCTCGGCGTCCAGCGCGGTGACATCGAACGTCCGCCGCAGAAAGACGGTCGTGTAACTGCCCTGCATGTCCGTCAGGGTCGTGTTCAGACCGGCCGCGCCATAGCCCAGCGGCAATCGGCCGCGTGCCCAGGCGGCGTCGCCGAAATCGAGGTTCCGCCAGTCTGTACGCGGATCGGACGCTTCGGCGGTCCCCTTGCGATAACTCCAACTGCCGGACCGCGCCACAAGCGTTTCGCCACCTGCCGGCAAGGCCAGCGCGGCGACGAGCACGGCGAACAGGAAAGCCGAAGCGGCGTCCCGCCGCTTCGCTCCGGGCCGGAGGCCCGGGTGCACCCGGCGGCACGCCGTGCCGCCCGGGCGAAGAGCCGAGACGGCTCTTCTACTTTGCTGCGCCACGACGACTCGCGAACGCTCCGCTGCGGCAGATGCAGTCATTCCTGAGGTCTCCTCTTTCAATGCACACTGAAGCCCGCCAGACCCGACGCGGGCGGAGACGTTGTCTCAAAACCCGACTCGCACGTTGCCACACGCCTTACGGCGTTAACTACAAACGGCATATCTGGTGGTTTCTGCCGTTTGTAGTT
>JAFGHX010000325.1 GCA_016929905.1 Kiritimatiellia bacterium | reverse complement strand
TCCGGGAAGCATGCGGCGGTAGACGCGGCGTCTCGCCGCGTCCGGGAAGCATGCGGCGGTAGACGCGGCGTCTCGCCGCGTCCGGAAGACGATACGGTTGGGGACGCGGCGGGACGCCGCGTCCACTGAACCAGGAGGCAGGTCGAACATGAGAGCAGGCAAACACAGAGTCCCATCCCTGATGCTGCTGGCGGCGGGGTTGACCGGCGCCTGCGCGTGCGCGCAGACGGCCGGCGTGCTTTGGGTGGCGCCGGACGGCGCGGCCAAGGCGCCGGGCACACGCGCCGAGCCGCTCAGCCTGGCGGCCGCCGTCGCGCGCGCGTCGCGCGACATGCAGGTGCGCGAACTCGTTCTGGCCGGCGGCGAATACCGGGTCGAGGACGTGAACTTCTCCAAACCCGACGCCGCCGACTCCGCCAAATACCCGCCGCTCACCATCCGCCCGGCCGAACCCGGGAAGGTGACGCTCTATCAGTCGCAGAAGATCGACCGTGCCGAACCTGTCGCCGGGCTGCCCGGCGTCTTTCGTACCGACCGCATCCCGCCGGGCCGCGCGCACCTGTGGGAACGCGACGCGCGCGTGCGCTACGTCGAACTGGCGACGAAGGATTCCGTCGCCGCCTACCCGGCCTCGTGCTTTCTCGACGCGGAGGAGAACGCGCTGTACTTCCACACCTCGGACGGCAAGGCGTGGGCTGAGCACGACATCCACTTCGGACTCGGGCTCGGCAACGGGCGCGGGCTGGGCGTCTACCGGCCGAACGTCACGATCGAGGGGCTGCGCTTCCGCGATTTCATCGATGTGCCCGCTCTGATCCTGAGCGCGCCGAACCAGGCGGTCCGGCGCTGCGCCTTCGAGAACATCGATCGCGGTTGTCTCATCGGCAAGACGGGTGTTGATGCCGTAATTGAAGACTGCACCTTCGACGAGGTCGGCCAGGGCGTCCGCAGCCAGGGCGCCAACACGACCGTACGCCGGTGCCGGCTTGTCAAATCCCGGGGCGCGTTCCGCTATCCCAACTACCCGGCCCTCGACACGGGGGTCTATACCTACTATCCGGCGGACAGCTCGACGGTCTCCGACTGCCTCATCCAAGGCTACCACCAGGGCGTGCGCGTGAAGACGGGCGGCAAGGGCCGGTACCGGATCCGGCACAACACGATCCTCGATTGCGAACTGGGCGTCTCCTGGGTCGGCGGCTACGAGAATACGGACTGCTCCCACAACATTATCGTCGGCGCCACGGATTTCATTCGGGTCAGCCGGTTCCCGTCGACCTTCGCGCTGGACGACAACCTGTTCTGGCAGCCGAAACAGCTGTTGGAATATGCGGTGCGCTCGGCCGTGATTCGCGGTGCGAACCTGGGCAAGCGGCACATGCTCGCCGACCCCCGTTTCGTCGATCCCGACAACGGCGACTACCGGCTCCTGCCCGACAGCCCGGCCTTGGCGCTGAAGGATGCCGAGGGCCGGCCGGCCGGCGCGTTCGGCGCGGTAGAACAGGCGGAAGCCGCGCGCGCCGCGCCGCGCCCGGCCCTCTCGCTCGCCTTCACGGCCGACACCGTCCCGTTCGGCCCGCACGGCACGCTCACGTTCGAGCGCGACCCGTGGATCGGCGGCGGCACGACCCACGTGCGCGACCTGCCCGGGAACGGCGGGCTCCCCAAACGGCTTTCCGGCCGGCCCCGCTTCACGCTGCAGCCGCGCGCGTTCGATCCGATCGGGCACATCGTCGCCACGCGCATCACGATCGGCGACGGGGCGCCGGAAGAATCGCCGTTCCGGCCGGAGCGCAGCGTGACGCTGCCCGACGCGGACGGCGAATACCGCATTCGCGTCGAGGCCAAGAGCGAGCGCGGCGCCTGGAGCGAACCGGCCGAAGCCGTGGTCCGGCTCGACCGCAAGCCGCCCGCACTGGCCGGCGCGCCCGTTGTGTTCGCGAACGCGCACGGGCTGATCGTCACGTTCCGCGCCGACGAGCCCTGCTTTGCCGAGGTCGAGTTCGGGCCCAGCGCCGAGTACGGGGCCACGGCGAAGATGCCGGCATTCATCAAGCGGAACTGGGACTCCTTGGACGGCGGCGACTACATCGAGTCGTGGACCCTCCCGCGCACCGAGTTCGCCGTGCCCATCCTCGCCCCGCAGGTCGAGGCCGGGCAGCGCCTGCATCTCCGCGTCCGGCTGCGCGACGAGGCCGGGCTCGAAAGCGTCGGGCCCGATTTCGACGCAACGGCCGGCGGCGCGGCGCGAACGCTTTACGTCGGCACGACCGGCAGCGACGGCGCCGGGCACGGCGACAGGACGCGGCCGTGGCGCACGCTGCAGTATGCCGTGGACCGCGCGTTGCCCGGCGACCGCGTCGTGCTGCTGCCCGGCACCTACACCAAGCCGGCACTCGTCACGCACGGCGGCATCGACGCGAACAGCCCGCTCACCATCGAAGCCGAAAAGCCGGGCACCGTCACGCTCGACAGCGCCGGGCGCGAGCCGTGGCTGATCGCCACCGAGCGCGCGCCGTTCGTCACGATCCGGAACCTGCGCATCCTCTACTATGAACGCGCGGGCGTGTATGTCTATCGCTCCCCGCACGTGACGGTCGATGCCTGCCAGTTCTACAAACCGCGCGGGGTCGGCGGCTACCACGTCTTCTTCTTCTGGTCGCCGTACGGCACCATCACCCGCTGCCTCGCCATCGGGGGCGACGTGGGCCTGTCGTTCGTCGAATCGCCGCACGCGACGGTCACCCGCAACACCGTCTCCCAGGCGCTCGGCGGCGCCGTCAGCTATTCCTACAGCCTGAAGGGCACCGTCCAGATGAACAACTGTTTCGTCTTCGCCGGCAACGACAGCGTCGTCGGCGAGATCCGCCACCCCGACGAACTCAAGACGTTCCGCAGCGATTACAACAACCTCGGCCAGTACCTCATCAATCACAACCGGGACAAGCCCGTGGCCCAAACGCCGACCTGGGACCGGATCAAGGCGGAGAGCTTCAAATTCAAGTACGGCACGCCGCGCTACCCGTTCAGCGGCCTGTACTCGAAAGGGATTGTCCGTATCGCCGGAACGCAGTACAAGACCATGCAGGACTGGCGCGAGGCGTACGGGCAGGACACGCACTCGGTTTTCGCCGACCCGAAATTCGTGAAACCGTTCGGGCCCGTCGACCGCTGGAGCTGGCAACTCCAGCCGGGCAGCCCGAACATCGGCGCCGGGGAGAACGGGACGACGATCGGGGCGTTTGGGGAGGGGGGGAAGGACCGTGGGACGGTGGGACCGTAGGACTGTGGGACCGTAGGACTGTGGGACCGTGGGACCGTGGGACCGTGGGACTGTGGGACTGTGGGACCGTGGGACCGTGGGACCGTGGGACTGTGGGACCGTGGGACCGTGGGACCGTGGGACCGTGGGACCGTGGGACCGTGGGGCCGTGGGACCGTGGGACCGTGGGGC
>JAFGHX010000324.1 GCA_016929905.1 Kiritimatiellia bacterium | reverse complement strand
GGGGCCGGCCACTCGCTCGAGCGGCAGGATCCGCACGCCTACGGCAACGACCCGGCCAACTGGGCCTCTTCGCTCGACGTAGGCGGCACGCCGGGCGCGGCCAACTCGGGCGGACTGGTCTCGAAGAGCGCGGGCTGGCGCTATCACGATCGGGGCGAGGACCTGGGCACGGCCTGGCGCGCGGCGGGCTATGACGACGGGGCCTGGCGCGACGGAAACGGCCCGCTGGGCTACGCGAACGTGGGGGATTATCCCGATCTCGATACGGTGCTGGACTATGGGGACGATCCGAACAACAAGCCCATTACCACCTATTTCCGCAAGCGCTTCATCTTGGGGGGCGACCCGGCCAACGTGACCAACCTGACGCTCGAGGCCAAGTACGACGACGGGTTCGCCGCCTATCTGAACGGGCAGGAGGTGGCGCGGGCCGGGCTGTCGGGCACGATCGCCTACGGCACCTTGGCGGACAACCACGACGCGACGAGCTACATGCCGTTCAACCTGCTGGCGCACAAGGACAAGCTGGTCGCGGGCGAGAACGTGCTGGCCGTCGAGCTGCACCAGGCGGGCTCGACGAGCAGCGACCTGTTCTGGGACGCCGAGCTGCGCTACGCAGCCAGCCAGATCCTGCCGGTGGCCACCCCGACGATCGCGCCGAACGGGGGCGAGTTCACCACCTCGGTCTCCGTAACCATCGCCTGCACGACGGCCGGGGCCACGATCTTCTATCGGACGGATCAGGCGGATCCGACGGATCAGTCGTATCACGGCTATGGCGCCAGCCCGCGGGTGCTCACGCTCTCCGGCTCGGCCACGGTCAAGGCGCGGGCCTACAAGGCGGGCCTGTCGCCCAGCGGCATTGCGGAGGCGACCTTCACGGAAATCCTGCCCACGGTGGCCACGCCCACGATCGCGCCGGCCGGCGGCGACTTCTATGGGTCGGTTTCCGTGACCATCGCCTGCGGGACGACGGGGGCCACGATCTTCTACCGAACGGACGGAACGGACGCAACGGATCAGTCCTATCACGGCTCGGGTCTCAGCCCACGGGTCTTCACGCTGTCCGATTCCGCCACGGTCAAGGCGCGTGCGTACAAGGCGGAGCACAACCCGAGCGCCGTGGCCAGCGCATCCTTCACGGACCGCACGCCCACGGTGTGTTTCGCCGGCTCGACCTCGAGCGGCAGCGAGTCGGCCAGTCCGGCCAGTCTGGCCGTGGTGCTCAGCGGCACCAGCCCGCAAACGATCACGGTGGCCTATGCCGTCGGCGGCGGCACCGCCTCGGGCGGCGGGGTGGACTACACGCTGGCGGCCGGCACGCTCACCTTCGCCGCCGGCCAGACGAACCAGACGATCTCGGTGCCGGTGATGGACGACTCGCTCGAGGAGGCCGCGGAGACCGTCGTGGTCAGCCTGGTCTATCCGGTCAACGCGGTCCTCGGCGCGCCGGCCGCGCACACCTACACGATCCTGGACAACGACCGGCTCTGGACGGCCTATAACGACCTGGCCTGGACCAACGGGCAGTTGGCGCAGAACATCACGCGCTACACGCGCGCCCAGAGCGGCTCGCTGGTGGACTACGCCAGCGGCACGACGATCGGCGCGAGCCTCGCCGTCGATGCCGGCGGCGGGGGCCCGTATGTCGAGCAGGGCGCGCCCGCGGCGGCCGGGACCGATGCCCACGGGGTCTTCGCCGGCATCGTGGACGCGCACGGCCTGATCAGCTACGGCAGCAACCTCACGCTGCGGGTAGCCGGACTGGATTCCAGCTTGCGCTACGAATTGGTGCTGTTCGGCAACCGCGACAACGCGGGCTATACCGACCGACTCACGACCGTGACGGTCTCGGACGCGGCCTCCTTCGAGAATGCCAGTACGCCCGGCGCGGCTTTTTCCGGGCCGTCGGACGACTCGACGGTAGTCTGTAACGGCTGGAACACGCAGAACGGATATGTCGTGCGGTATGCCCGGATCGATCCGGGCCCCGACGGGGACGTGCTGCTCACGGTCTCGGACAACGCCAGCCTGTTCTACCTCAACGCGCTGATGGTGCGGGCCTCGCGCCCGCAGGCCGACCTGCCGGCAGTCTCGTTCGAGCAGGCCGCCCTCGATGTGGGCGAATCGGCCGGCACCGTCGGTCTGGCGGTGCATCTGGACCAGGCGTGGACGAACGAGGTGCGGGTGGACTACCAGACGGCGGGCGGCACGGCCACCCCCGGCCGGGACTACACGGCGGCCAGCGGAACGCTGACCTTCGCGGCCGGCCAGACTCAGAAGACGATCACGCTGGCGATCGGAAACGACGGCGAGTCGGAAGACGACGAGACGGTGACCGTCTCGCTCGCCAATCCGGTCGAGGCGACGATCGGGGCCGGAACCTGCACGGTGACCATCGAGGACGACGACGGCCCGGAGCTTCTCTTCACGGCCTACAACGACCTGATGTGGGCGAGCGGCCAGCTCAGCGCGAACATCACGTTGTATACCGCGTATACCGGCGGCGGGCTGCCGGGCAGCGGGCACCTCGTGGACTACGCATCGGGCACCAACGTGAGCGTGACGCTGGGCGTGAGCACCGAGGACACGTACAGGACGACCGGCTATCCCGAGCAGGGGGCCGACGCCGTGGCGGGCGCCGAGGCGTTCGAGACGTTCAACGGCAAGGTCAATTGCGCGGGTCTGATGTCGAACGGCAAGCATACGCTCGCCTTCGGCGGGATGGACCCGGCCCATCGCTATTCGCTCGTCCTGTTCGGGAACCGGGACAACTCGGGCTACACCGCGTTGACGACCGATTTCGTCATCTCGGGCGTCGCGAGCTTCCAAAACACGAGCAGCCCCGGCACGCAGATTCTGGGCAGCGGCGCCGGGCCGACCAACGACCTGACCCGCTACTGTACCGGCTGGAACCGCACGAACGGTTACGTGGCCCGGTTCGCCGACATCCGGCCCGCGGCGGCCGGCACAATGACCCTGACGGTCCAAGGCAGCGCCTTCTACGTCAACGCGCTGATGCTGCAGGGGTTCCGCCCCTCCGAGAGCGCGGCGCCGGTCGTCAAGGTCGGCATGGGGGCGCAGTGGGCCTACCGCAAGGGCACGGCCGAGGCCGGCAGCTTCTGGCGCGTGCCGAGCTTCGACGATGGGGACTGGGAACGCGGGGCTGCGCCGTTCGGCTACGGCGACGGTTCGTTCGGCACGACGCTGGACGACATGCGCTACACCTACTCGTGCGTGTTCCTGCGGCGCGCCTTCGAAATCTCGAGCCCCGCGCTCGTCTCCGAACTGGTCCTGGATGCCGAGTACGACGACGGCTTCATCGTCTGGCTCAACGGCGAGGAAGTTGCCCGGGTGAACATGACCGGTCAGCCGGGCGAACCCGTGGCCTTCGACAACGAGACCGCGCCGCTGGACTCGATCGAGCCCACGGCGTGGCGAAAGACCTGCTCGGCCGCGGGCCTGCCGGCCCTGCTGCCCGGCACGAACTTGCTCGCGGTGCAAGTCTTCAACTACCTCCGGAACAGCAGCGACCTGCTCTTCGATCTGGCCCTTTCCGTCGTCGAGGGCAGCGCGTTCGCGCCTTCCGTCGACGCCGACCGGGACGGCATGCCGGACGACTGGGAGGCAGACCAACTCGGCGGGACCGGTCAGCCGGGCGATGCGGACCCGGACGGCGACGGGCTGTCGAGCCTGGAGGAGTACATTGCCGGGACCGACCCGGACGAGCTGGCCTCGATCTTCGGGGTTTCCGTCCGCATGGACGCTGGCCATGCGCTCGTCCGCATCCCAACCGTCGCGGCCGGCGGCGTTGGCTATGCGGGCCTGACGCGGCTCTATGCGCTCGAAGCGCGAAGCGGCATGGCCGGGGGCGAGCCGTGGCAACTCGTGCCCGGCTATGAGGCCGTCGTCGGCAACGGCCTGACGGCGGTCTACACCAACACGGCGCCCGGCGCCGCCACCTGCTATCGCGCCCGGGTCTGGCTCGAAGACTAGTGTCCTGTCCGGAAGATACGATGAATTCACCGTGTTTTTCGGACAGGACACTAGTCGCGCTTCCCGGCCGGACGCGGGCCGGCGAGCCTGGGCGACAGGGGCCGGAACCCGAGCCGGCAGGCCGGCCGGCCTTCCGGTCCAGATACCATTCGCCGGGCGCCACGAGAAACGCCGAGCAGCCTCGCTGGTGTCGGGCTTGCTCCAGCGTGAGGTCGGGCACGCCCGCGATGCGCAGGAAGTTGCGCTTGCCCGGCGCGCGGTCAACCTTGGGCCAGCGCGAACGCCGCGCGCGGCGGCCGTTGACGAAGAGCTGCCGGAAATACCACGTCCCGTCGCGCACCTCCGGGATGTCCGCGATCCAGACCGCGCGCCCGCGCAGCCGGTCCTTGCACCAGCCCTCGATGCGGCGTCCGCCGTCGAGTACGGGCCGCTCGCCCGGATACGCCGCTGGCCCTCACGATCGAAGACGAGACGGCCGTCCAATGGC
>JAFGHX010000323.1 GCA_016929905.1 Kiritimatiellia bacterium | reverse complement strand
GGGCTTAACTACAAACGGCAGAAACCACCAGATATGCCGTTTGTAGTTAACGCCGTAAGGCGTGTGGCAACGTGCGAGTCGGGTTTTTGAGACAGCGTCAGGAGCCTCGCCCTCCAAGGGGCACCGTGCGGTGCGGGTCCAAATGGAGGGCGAACAGCCTGCCCGCCGAAGCTATCTGAGCGTAGGCGGGTCCCCGCGAGCCGCGGGAGGAGGCGATCATGTCCGCGCGATTCGAGTACCAGATGGCCAGGTTTCTACCGTTCCGTGACACGGCAGTATGCGAGCACGTACGCAACATCAAACGCGAAGACGTCTGCGAACACCCGAACGAGAACTTCAAGATATCCGTGATCGAAGACGAAACGGCTTTCCGGTTCGCGTACGTGCTGGACATTGTCGAGGGAATCAAGCGCAGCCTGGACGAGGGGCGTTCCTACGTGATGATTCTGCCGGCGCCGAACCCGCACTATGCGTTTGTGGCGCAGATGGTCAACCGGCTGAACCTCTCGTGCAGACATGTCCACACGTTCAACATGGACGAATATGCGGACGAAGACGGGAACACGGCGCCCCGCGATTGGAAGGGCGGGTTCCAGTACTGGATGTGGGAGGACCTGTTCGCGCGGATCCGGCCGGAGCTGCGAATGCCCGAGGACCAGATCCATTTCCCGTCGACGGCGAACGTGAACGACTACAGCGCGATGATCGAGGGTCTCGGCGGCGCGGACGTCTGCTACGGCGGCATCGGCTGGTGCGGGCATATCGCCTTCTTCGAGCCGCATCTGGGCCTAGAATTCGGCGCCGACATCGACGCGTACCTCAAGGCCGGCACCCGCATCGTGGAACTGCACCCGATCACCGTCCTGCAGAACTGCCTCTACGCCGATGCGGGCAGCGCGGGCGACTGGTCGTGGACGCCGCCGAAGGCGGCGACGATCGGCCCCCGCGAGCTGGCCGGCGCCAAGCGCGTCAGCTTCTGGGACGGGTTCGGCTGCGGCGATGCCGTGTGGCAGCGGTTCATCAGCCGGCTCGCCGCGCACGGGCCGGTGACCCCGCTCGTGCCGGCCAGCATCCTGCAGATCCTGCCGAGCGAACTCATGCTTTCCGGCTCCGTCGCCGCCGACTGCAGCACGCTGACCAGCGAGCGCGCCATCCGCATCGCCGACCCGCGCCTGGAGGCGGACCGGGAACTCGCCGGGGTCTCTGAACGCTGAGACGAACGGCCACGCTGAAGGCGTGGAAGGCGGGCCTGCTGTCAAGCGACACGCGAAAGCGTGTATCTTGACCGGAAAGCCGCTAATCCGCGGGGCGCGCCGCCCGGCGCTCGGCCTGCGCGGGAAGGCGCGCCAGCGCGGCGCGGCGGCTGTGCATGAGCGGCAGCAGGACACGGCCCCGGTCCAGGGATCGCCACTCCATGAAGCAGTACGTGGGATCGGCGACCTCGATAGCGCGACGGTACATCGCGAGCATACGTTCCGGCGGCGGCGCGACGCCGGCGGCGGGCATGAAGGCCTCCCAGCTGATTTCCACCGCGGTCAGTGTCGTGCCGCGATACTGGCGCACGATCTGCCGGCCGCGGTTCGGCGTCCAGCCCGGTTCCAGCTCGGACTGGTACAGATAGCACAGCAGTCCGATCCTGTTCCTCGCGCACCAGTCCGCGTATTCGGCCAGGTCGAACGCGGCCGAATCGATGATCTGCAGGACGACTTTGCCGGGAAAGGCGCGTTGCGCGGTCGAAGCCAGCATCATGAAGGCGCGTTGTTCGCCTTCGACGGTGTAGCCGTAACCCTTGGCGGGGCGGCCCGTCGCGGTTTGGGGAAGGATCACGCCTTCCAGCCAAGGCTCCGTGCTGAACCTGGCGCCGAGCGCGTGGTACAGAGCCTGGAGCCGCGCCTGCACATTCTCGTTCCAGATGCACGGCAGCCAGCCGCCGCTTGCGAAACGCCGTTCGTAGGCGCCGCGGTATGTCGGGGATCCCCCGTATTTCGGGTCCTGCGTGAGGTAGGCTGGGAGCGGGGGCCGCCTGTCCGCGCCGCTCGTGCCGCACTTGACGTGGATCCACAGCCGTTTGCGGCCTGCGGCCAGCTGCCGGAGATCCGCTTCAATGGCGCTGAAGTCGTAGCGCCCTTCGCGCGGTTCGAGCGCACGCCACTCATACTGCCCCCGCACGCCCTGAAGGGCCTCGTGGGCGCAGGCCCGTTCGATATCCTGCTGCGTGCCTTTCGCCCCGCCAGAGGAGAGATAGTCGCCCGGATGCGCGCCGTGCAGCGCGGCGGGCTCGGTAGGCGGCGCGGGCACGGCAGGCGGCGTGGTGCGCGGGGGCGGCGGCGTTTCGTGCCGCATCAGCACCAGCGGCGCACAGGCCCCGGCCACCGCGAGGGTTCCGGCCACCCATACGGCGGCCATCTTGACCTTTGCCCAGAGCATGGTGCGTAGCGCCTGCTCGGCCAGCCGGCTCACGCCCGTACCCAACATCCCGCCCGCGCCGCACGCCGCGGCACAGACGGCGGCGGGCAGCCCGGCCGGGGCGGCCTCCGCCGCATACCGGCCGAGCGAGACCAACAGAATGCCGCCGCCGATCCGGACGCCTCTGGCCGCGAGGAACTCGCGCAGCCGCTGTATGCCGTAGTTGATGCGGACCGCGACGGTATTCTCGCGAACGCCCAACTCGACCGCGATCTCGCGCGTACTCTTGCCCGCCAGATACCGGGCCACCACGGCCTCGCGTGCCTTGGCGGAGAGCGAGTCCAGCGCCTCGTCGAGATACGGCAGGACCAGCGCCCAGGCCGATTGCACCTCGTCTCGCAGCGAGGTCGTGAGCTCAGCCGCCGCACCGACAATCGTCTCGCGCCGTTTTCGTCTCACCTCTACCCTCTCCATGTTCCTGCAAATCAGCGTTGTCGTCCGCCACAGCCAGCTGCCCAACATGACGGCTTGTCGGAGTTTCGGGGCCTTGCGCGCCAGTACGAGGAACGCCGCCTGTGCCGCATCTTCGGCCAGGTGATGGTCCCCCAGGCGCCGCCGCGCGGCGCTGTAGACCATGGCCGAATAGCGTTCGACGATGAGGCCGAACGCATCGCCGTCGCCCTGCGTAACGAATCGGCGCAGGAGCCCATATTCGCGCGGGTCCATGGATGCGTCTCTCTGCTTCGTCTGCCCGCGGCATGCGGGCTGTTCGCGGCATGATACGGCTTCGGCGCCGCAAAGAAAACCCGATTCCCCCTGCATCCGGCCGGGCGCCGCGTTCGAACCGGCCACGTGCACCGATGGCGGCCTTCAGGGCCCCGTCTCCGCTGCCGGTGCCCCGGGGTGCGCCCCGTCTTCCGGCTGGCGCGGCGCCGAGGCCGCCCCGAGCGGCGTGTAGACGAAGGCGCCGATCTCCCAGCCCGCGCCGTATCGGCTCTGGTCAAGCGTGCGGACCGACCCGGTCCAGACGGAACCCGCTTCGAGGGCCTCGGCGCAGTAGTTCGGCGCGCTCAGGCGCAGGCCGCGGTCGCGGGCGGGCGAATCGGGCCGCAGCGCGAACCACGCGCCAGCTACTGCGCCGGGCGACAGCGTGTCCCAGCCCGGAACGTTCAGCAGGCGCGGGTCGACCCCGTAGATGTCGGCGGGCCCGTGCGCCATCGGGTCCACCTCGCTGCGCGGCCGGCTCCAGAGGTTGCTCTCGAAGCTGGCGCAGCCGTGGCCGACGTTCGCGATCTTGCCGGACCCGTGCACGAAGATGTTGTTCCTGATCCACGCCCCGCCGGGCTGGAGGCGCGCGCTCTGGACGCAGGCGACCACGCCCCCGACGCACGTGTTATTGTAGATCAATGCGTCCTCGATCCCGTCCCCGCCGACCGAGATGCACTGGCGGACGGTCCCGGCCACCAGGTTCCCGTACACGCGGTGCCCGTGCCCGTAACCCTTCTTCTTCACCTCGTTCGCCAGCGCGATGCCGCCGCCAACGTTCCCGGTTCGGCCGCGATAGAAGCGCGGGTTCCGGGTGCCGTAGATGAGATTGTACCGGAACGTGGCGTTCCTGGCGGTGTCCGCATAGAGCTGGGCGGAGAAGTTGTCGTAGATCTCGCAGTACTCGACCCGCGCGGTGTCCGTCAGGCGCGAAACGCAGATGCCCTCGCCCCAGCCCTCGTGCACGTTGCAGCGCCGGATCGTGACGTCCGCGTTGCGACCGGCGCCGGTCGTGATGCCCGAGCCCCAACTCGGTTTTCCCCGCACTTCCGGCATGTTGCACGTATTGTGCCGACGGACTTCGCAATCCTCGACCAGCGTGTGATGGGTGTCGATCAGCACGCCGATCCCGTGCCGGGACGTGCCGTCGACAACGCAACGGCGCACGGCGCAGTTGTCCGCCTTGCGTACGACGATGCCGCAGCCGACACTGTCACGTACCATGAACCCGTCAACCGCCGTCCCGTTCGCCGTAAGGCTGACCAGCGGCGCGTACGGCCCGCCGGAGATGCTCGAACCGTCGACAATCGGCCTTTCGCCCGGGTAGTTCTTCAGCGTGACACGCTCCGTGGCGACCGTGACGCTCTCCGGATAGGTGCCTGCCCGTACGATGATCGTGTCGCCGGGCGCCGCCCGGCTCAGGCCCCGGCCAATCGTCTTGAACGGCGCGGCCAGTGTGCCGGCATGGTCGTCGTTGCCGTCTGTGGCCGCCACATAGAACGTGGCGGCCTCGCTCCGTACCGTTGCGAGCACGGTCATGGCCAGCACCCCGATTGTGGTAGCGCGCCGTTTCCTCATGCTTGTCTCCCGTTCGCCAGCATCCATGCCATCGAATCTAGCAACGCCTGGTGTTGCGTGCTACCTGAATATGTACGCCGGGTACGCCATGTTAGGAAATAGGTCGTGTTCTTGCCCGGGGTCACCCCGGGACGGTGTCTTGCGCGGGAATACGGCAGGGCGGCTCACGGATCCGCGCCTGGAAGCGGCGCAAAAGGGGATGGCGATGAGGTTCGGCCGCGCCATCCGGCTTCGGTCAAACGACTCGCTCGCCGCGTCGCCCCCTGTCGGACCAACCGCGCCGGCCTTCGTAGTGGCCTTTGAAATCGTGCGCCACGAGCTCGATCCGCTGCAACCACTTGGGCCACTTGTACCCGTATCGTCCGTCCGAGGTCAGGCGAATCGGAAATCCGTGCTCGAGGGGCAGGGGATGGCCGTTCATCTCAAAGGCGAGCAGGTGGGCATCCGGGTTCTCGAATACCTCGGCCACGGTCAGGTCGCCCGTGAACCCGTCGGCACAGTGCAGGGCCAGCTTGATCGCGGGCGCTTGACACCCCGCGTGCTTCAACACATCGCCGAGCCGCGCGCCCGCGAACCGCACCCGTCCCCAGTGCACGTTGGTCATGCACTGCAGGACCATGGCCCGCTCCGTCCGGTCGAATTCATCCCTGATCTGGGGAAGAGAGAGGGACAACGGCCTGTCAACCAACCCATCGATTGTCAGTCTGTAGGCAGACGCGTCTTCTTCTCCGTACCGGCGGCATTCGTCCGGTATGCCGAAGATGTGGTACGTGAACAGGTCTTCTGCACGCGTGATCTCGCTGGTGTCGTCGGGAGAACGCATGGACACACTCCACCGCTGGTCGCCGCCGCGGTAGTCTAGCGGCTTTCCTATCAAGACATGCGCTTCTGCGTGTGGTCTGAGTAGGGCGGCCGTCTCGGCCGCCCATGGCCGGGCGGGACGCCCGGCCTACCGGGGTTGAGGGCAACGCCCGCCTCAACTCGTTTCCAGGCGGACCCGGCTATCCCGCCAGCAGCTTTTTCAAATGCGCCAGCGACTTGCGTGCGCCTTCTTCGCGGTCGCCGTCCATCTTCTCATACTCCACCGTCCAGACGCCGTCGTAGCCGGCTTCCTTGAGCGCAGCCACCGCAATGCTCAGGTCCAGCTCGCCGCTGCCCAGCTCTGTGCCCCGGTACTTGCCGTCTTGGAGCACGCCGTCCTTGAAGTGGGTATGCAGCGCATAAGGCGCCATCATGCGATGGAACTTGTAGACGGTTTCCAGATCGTAGTGGCCCGTGGCGCGGTAGTTCATCGTGTCCAGGTTCGCGCCCACATGTTTGGAGCCAACCGCCTCGAACAGCCGCGCCTGCAACTCGCCGTCGTTCGTGATCTTGCCGTGGTTGTCCACGGCCAGGTACACGTCTTCCTCTTCCAGGAAGGGGACCAGCCGCTTCAGGCAGCCGGCCATCGCGTCGCACCACTTCGCTTCGGGTACTTCCGGTTTCGGCCTGCCGCCCTCGGTGCGCAGCACGTTTGTGCCGAGCATCTTGGCCAGCCGCGCAATGCGCTTGGTTCGCTCCACCTGCGCGGCCACGACCGCTTCGTCCAGCACCACGAAATCGTTGCCCAGCGAAACCGACGAGGGTTTCAGCCCCAGCGCGTCCATCTCCTTGCGCAGCTTCTCCGCCTCCGCGTCCGCGTCCGGATCGTCCGCCCGAAAGTCCGTGCAGCGGATCTCGGAGTACGCGTAGCCGATTTTCTTGATGGCCCTCAAGAACTCGCTCAGCGAATGATTCGGAAAATTGTAGTGAATGATCCCCAGTTTCAGCTCGCTCATCGCGTCCCTCCCGTCCGAATTCTCCGTTCCTACCGCAGATCCATCTCGAATGCCGACTTCCGGCGCCGGCCCCGACCCGTGCATGGGTCGACGGCCATGGCGTCAAAGGTAGTCGCGCCGGCTGCTCGAAATCAATGCTCTTCTTCGGATGGTCGCACTCGCCCGCGGTACCGGCCGGGCGTCCGCGTGCCCGGCCGGCGAACGCAGCCGAATCACCGGGGTTCACCGCTGTATACCCTGCCGTCGCCCGCGTATCAAGGGAGGATCTCCCTTGAAATCGGTGGACGGGGAAGAGGCGTTCATGCATAATTCGCCTCTTCCCCGCCAGACGGAGGATTGGGATCATGAAGATCATCGATTCGCATCAACATCTCAGCTCCGATCCAGGCGACCTCGAACAGATCGTGGAGACCGCCCGCGGGCACGGGGTCGTCAAGATCTGCATCTCGGCCTGCGGTGAACAGTTCAACCAGCCCGGCAACGACGCGGTCAAGGCCGCCCACGAGCGATACCCCGACCTGATCGTCCCGCTCGGCTATGTCCGGCTCGGCCTCGACACCCCCGATTTGGTCGACGAACTGCACGCGCAGGGATTTCCCGGACTCAAGGTCATCAATCCCAAGGCGAACTACAGCGACAAGGCCTACTATCCCATCTACGAACGGGCGGAGACCCACGCCATGTTCATCCTGTTCCACACCGGGATGGTCGCGCGGATGCCGCGCGACAAGGAGTTCGACACCGCCTCCGAACGCATGCGGCCCATCTTCCTGGACGCGATCGCACGGGCGTTCCCTGCACTCACCCTTATCGCCGCGCATCTCGGCGGCCCGTGGTACGACGAAGCGCTCTGGGTGATCGGTCGCAACAGAAATGTGTACGGCGACCTGATCGGCCCGCACAAGCTGCTGGCCGGCAAGTCGCCGCACTACTTCGAATCACTCACCGGCCTGGACCGGGCCAGGGGCAAGTTCTTGTTCGGGACCGATCGCGACCTGCTCCCGCGTGTGATCGAACAGACCAAGGTGCTGCTCGAAGACTTCGGGTGTTCCCAGGAGGAGGCCGTGAAGGCCTTCTACGGGAACATGGCCGGGATCCTCGGGGATTGATTCGTCCGCAATGTTGGAGTACATGAGAGACAGGCGACGGTTCCGGCTCTGTCGGTTGACATGGGACACGAGAGCAAGGGGGAGCAGTGATTCATCCTGAAATTCGCAAGGGCGTCAAACGCCTGGCCGGTCCGCTTGAGGCGTTAGCGACCCAGATACATGATAACCCTGAGCTGGCGTTCAACGAGAAGAAGGCGTGCGCTTGGCAGGTGGCGCTGCTGAAGAAGTGGACTTTCCAGGTTGAGGCGCCGTTTGGCGGCTTGACGACTGCCTACCGGGCCCGTTGGGGGAGCGGGCGGCCGGCATTCTGCTTCATCGCCGAATATGACGCCTTGCCCCAGATCGGGCATGCCTGCGGGCATAACCTGATCTGCGCGGCCGCGATCGGCGCGGCGATCGCCTTGCGGGACGTGCTCAAGCAGGAGAAGATCCGGGGGACCGTTGTCATTCTGGGAACGCCCGGCGAAGAATCCGGCGGCGGCAAGCTCATCATGATCAAGAACGGTGCGCTCAAGGCAATCGACGCCGCCATCGAGGCCCATCCTTCGTCAAGGACCGTGCCGTACGCCGGGCATTCCGCGATTCGGAGCGTGCAGGTCGACTACACCGGCAAGGCTTCGCATGCCGCCGGCGCGCCCGAAAAGGGGTTGAACGCGCTCGACGCGGTGATGTTGCTTTTTCAGGGCGTGAACGCCTGGCGTCAGCACCTGGTCGAGACCAGCCGCATTCATGGGATCGTCACCGATGGCGGTGTGGCGCCCAATATCATCCCGGACCACGCGTCCTGCCTCTTCTTCCTTCGCTCAATGGAAGACGACGATCTCACGCGAATGATCGGCCGGTTCCGGGACATTGCGCAGGGCGCGGCCCTGATGACCGGCACGCAGGCCAGAATCCGTGTGGCGAAGGGCGGCTACAGATCCGGCAATCCCAACGCCCGCCTGAACGAGTTCTTCGTCCAGGCGGCGGCGGCTACGGGGTTGAGACCGGAGATTCCGGAGAAGTCGGGCCGCGGCTCGTCGGACTTCGGGGACGTCTCGCACGAAGTGCCCGGCGCACACGTCTACTTCAGGATTACCAAGAACTCCGTCGCGGGGCATTCGGTGGCCTTTGCCAGGGCGGCCGGCAGCGCATACGGCAAGCGGCAGATGCTTCGCGCGGCGGAGGCCATCGCCAACGTGGGCTATCGTTTCTTCACCGATGCCGCCTTCCGCGAACAGGTCCGAGACGCCTTCGAGCACCGCGGCGGCAAGAACACCTGGCCGTGACTCCGGGCTCGCCCCCGGGTGCATCCGATTGGTTCAGAGCCGATACTGTGGGCGCCGGGGCGGAGTTGGTAAACTCCGCCCATGCGGAACACGGTATTGGCTGCATTGTGAACGAGTGAAGGGAGATGTCCGATGCGGACCTATACGGAACCGGCGCGCGAACTGCCGGCACACGAATTCGACGTTGTCGTCGCCGGCGGGGGAACGGCGGGCGTGGTGGCCGCGCTGGCCGCGGCGCGGCAGGGCGCGCGCACCGTGCTCATCGAACTCAAAGGCTACACCGGCGGCACGGTCGTGGAGGGCGGGACCGCGCTGCACAGTTTCTACAACCTGTGGAAGGCGTTTCCAGGGGTGGCGAAACGGCAGGTGGTGAAAGGGATTCCGCAGGCGATCATCGATCGGCTTGCCGCCGTCGGCGGGACCTCCGGGCACGCGGAAATGTCCGTAGGCTACGACTACGATTCCGTCTGCACGGCCATCGACACGGAGATCTACAAGCTGGTGACGCTCGAGATGCTGGCGGAAGCGGGCGTCGTCCTGTGTCTGAACACGCGGCTGAGCGGCGCTGTCATGGCCGGCACGCGGATCGCGGGGGTCACGGTCGAGAGTCGCTCCGGGCGCGAGGCCGTGTTCGCGCGTTCGTTCGTGGACTGCACGGGGTACGGCGACTTGGCGGCCTTTGCGGGTGCGCCGTGCAGCGAGCCGAACGACTATCCGGTCGCCAACAGTATCGGCGTGGCGGGCGTAAGCGTGGAACGGTATCACGAATTTCTCGCCGCGCACAATGCCGTCAGCCAGTACAGTGAGGGGCTGCGCAACGGCCGTGCACGGCGAATCGTGCGTCTCGATGCCGTGTGGCGGAACCTGCCGGAGGATTTCAGGGCGCGTGCGCGCGCGATCGGCATGTCGCTGGTGACGACCACGGTGCACGACGACTACTTCATGTTCGTCAAGCTCAACTTCAACATGCCCGTGAGCCCCACCGACAGGGACGCGGCGTCGGCGGCCGAGCTGGAGTTGAGGAGGCGGCAGGCCAAGGCCGTCGCGTTGATTCGGGAATACGTGCCGGGCTGCGAGAAGGCGTTCATGGCGAGGACCAGCCCGTCGCTCTGTATCCGGCGCGGGCGCCTGATCGCGTGCGACTACGACGTCACGCTTGCCGACGTGCTTGAAGCGCGGCATTTCGATGACGAGATTATGGTGTACGGGTTCCACGATTCGGCGCCGCGCCTGCAGGTGCGCAACGGCGGCACGTACGGGATTCCGTACCGGGCGCTTCGTGTTGCCGGGCTCGAAAACCTTCTGGCCGCCGGCATGCTGATCACCTCGGATCATGACGCGCACATGTCCACACGCAACACCGTCTGTTGTATGGGGCAGGGGCAGGCCGCCGGCACGGCGGCCGCACTGTGCGCCCGTCGCGATTGCGGGACCCGTGAGTTGGCGTACGGCGAGTTGCACGACGCGCTGCTGGCGGACGGCGTCTGCCTGGACAGGACGTCCTGACACGGATTCACGGGGCTCAACGCTTACGTCATCCGGGCGCGGCCACGGGTTCTGATTCACGGCCACCAACACGCGAATCGGGAGACGCTGTTCGAGAACACTCGGATCATCGGCGTACACGGGCACAGGGTCATCGAATTGTGATGGGGCCGCTGCCCTCGCGCGCGGTGCATCGGGCCGACGCGGGCGGCCCCTCTTGCGCCGCAGCCGGGACGTGGCAAGCCGCGTATGCCGACGCGCCCGTGAGCGGCCTGCAGGGTCAGTCGACGTTCAACAGGTACCCGCTGCCTACTGCGGCCGCTCCAACCATACCCGTCCCCGATAGCATTGCGGAGTGCCGGCAACCGCGTTGGTGCAGGCGACGACCTGTCCGGCAGCGGCGATGTTGGTGAACGGAAGCACCGGCTGCCACGTAGTGTCGGCGGCGAATGAGCGTGCCTCCAGCGTGTAGTAGCGGGTATAGCCGCCGTATCCTGTGCCGGCCGCCGGCAGGGCCGTAAAGCGCACCACTGGCCCGGCCGGGGTCATCCCCACATCCAGGGCAAACACGCTCGAGTCTGACGTGGGGTCGCTGCCGCAGATCCATTCCTCCAGGTTCGACAACCCGTCTTCGTCGGGATCGGCGGCAGCGGTTCTGCCGGACGGGTCGGGCAGAACCGAGAGGCAGGCCGTTTCCCAGGCGTCCGGCATTCCGTTCTGATCGGCATCCTTCTCCAGTGACAACCGGCTGACGGTCCATGACAGCGCGGCGTCGAAGAGGCAGTCGCCGCTGGTGAGCGAGCGGTTGAAGACCTGCACGGCCAGCACGTTGGTCGGGCAGAGCACGGGCATG
>JAFGHX010000322.1 GCA_016929905.1 Kiritimatiellia bacterium | reverse complement strand
TCCGCCCCCATGACCAGCGTTGGCACGAGGTTGAAGAACTGGAACGAGCCCGTCTGGTTCTCGACGAACGTCTTCCCCGCAAAGAAAACCGTTTGACCCTCCCGCACAACGCCCGTTTCGTGCGGCGGCTTCACCTGCCACAGGAACCGGTTCAGGTCCACGCCCTCCCAGCGCAGCGACGCAAAGAGCGACGGCTGATGGAACCCGCCTTGTATGCGCGCAAACGACGACAATTCGTTCCCGCCCGCCCGCCGTTCGCGGGTCACGTTGAAGGACCAGGTTTTCAGCGACTTCCGTGTCAGGCCCAGTTCGGCAAGCGGGATCCGCGCCTCGACGGTCCAGGAAGCCTCCCCGATGCGCGTCGCCGCGCGCCAGTCGCAGTCCCACTCCTTCGTCATCATGAAGCCGCCCTGCCGGACCTCCGCGTCATACAGGACGCCGGCGGCATTGACCGCCAGGTGGAAGTACTCGCTCCGTTCCCCTTGCGGATCCAGAAAGATTTCCAGGCAATCGTCGTTGTGCACGTGCCCGTCGCGTTTCGTTTCCTTCGCGCGGATGCCGCGAACGCGGGGTTCGGCCAGTTCGGCCGCCACGTACAGGTCTGTCCCGTCACTGACCATCTGGAACCGGGTCTGTGCCTCCGCTTGCTTCTCGGGCGAGTCCATCATGCTGAACCCGCTCGCCCAGCCGTCCTTCGCCCACGCGGCATCCGTAAGCTCCGCGTCCAGGACCGGCGGCGCCTGAACGGCTCGACACATCACATCCCGGCCCGCCGCCGCGCCGCACGCGGCCCAGCACAGGGCGAAGCACCACAACGACCTCTGATACAACATGGATTTCACGACTCTCCTCCTCTGTCAGGTTTGCCCCAGCCGATCTTGCCTCGATGCAGCGCCTCGGTCTTTCGCTTCAATTTATCCAGTCCCGACTCCAACGACAATTCGCCCCCCAGTATCGCGCCGGCTGTCGGCTCGTAGACGGCCAGCATGTATTCGACCAAGCTCGCGGCGCCCGGACCGAGCGGCTCGCCGTCCATGAGCAGATGCCGGGTCAGGGAGATCCCCGGCATGTCCTCGTCATGCGCGGCCGCGAGTGTCGCCAGATGCGCCGGCACGCCCGCCGCGCGATGCAGCATCGCACGCTGCAGATGCGCGGCGCTGAACGCACGCGCCAGCCGCTCGGATTCGGCCGGGAACTCGCTCCGCGCCGTCACGGCCAGCACGCGCGGCAAGTACCGATGCCGGGCGCCCGGCAGGAGCGGGGTGGGGAAATACCCCATCCGGAACCCGGCCGGCGCCCGAATCGGATCGAGCGCGTGCGCCGCATGAAGGCTGAACAGCACGTTCCCCTCATAGAATGCTTCCGGCCGGGGACAACCCAGAGCGAGCCGATCGACGCCCAGCTCCAGACTTCCCTCGAGCACCCGCTTCACGCGTTCCGGAAATCGTGCCTGACCGTCCTTCGTCTCCAACTCGCGGTTCCAGGCGATCCGCGCGGTGAGCGACACCCACGTCTGCAGCAAGGTCACCCCCGGCAGCTTTTGCCCCGCCCTGCGCAAGAGGCCCAGGAACCCTTCGAAATCGGCCGGCACGCCGCCCGGCTCCGAAACGCCCACGCGCTCGAGCAGGTCAAGATTCGCCACCAGCAACGGAAGGCTCGCCGACAGAGGCACGCCATAGCCGGCCGTGTCGCGAAAGCCGGGCAGATATGCATCCGCGGGCAGCGGCTGACCAAGAGGCCGGAGCAAGCCGCGTTGGACATGCTCCGGCACGCTCCAGCCGCAAAGCGTGATCAGATCGCACCCATCTGCCCGAGGCCAGAGTGTCTCGCCGCTCGCTAACTCCGCCTCCACGTCCGGATTCGCGCGCGCGTACTCCGCGAAGCTCTCCCGCCAGAACGCCGTCTGATGCGCCTGCCGGTCGTCGGTCTCGAGCACCAACGTGACGGCGCGCGGATGCAGAAACTCCGGCGCGCCGAACTCGTTGGCCGCCTCCTGCCTGCCGGGCGGATGGTCCGCCACGAACGTCCCGCGCCGGTGAACCCGTGTGAGCCAACCGTCCGCAACCAGAATGTCCAGCCCCTTGCGGACCGTCATCCGGGCCACCCCGAACCGCTTCGCAAGCGCCTCCTCCGAGTGGATCCTCTCGCCCGGCCTCAGTTCGCCGCCCGTAATCTGAGCTCGGATCCCCTCCGCAATCTCGCGATATCGTGGTTTCAGCACCTCATTCATAGCCTTCACCAGCCCCGGGTCGCCATTTTAGTATAGCTAGTATATACTAAAAATCAATATTTAAATAGGCGATTTGTGTATGGACTGGCCTGACAAAGCTATGGGTTGATGAAATTGACTGCGCGAGGCGCCTGGCGCCCGCAGTGGTTTTTCAGCGCAATCGGACACTACTCCCTGATCGTCGGACATTCAGGGAGAATGATCTCGATTCCGTTGAAGAAACCGGCGCGGACGGAGCCGCGCCCTCCAAGACCACACGATGTTGGGTCGGAGGGCCGGCCTCCGTGCCGGCCGCAGGGGTTCTTCGACGGGGTCATGATCTCCAGGTCTGTTTCGTCGGGTGATTCTTTCGCGCGAGCAGGTCGGCAAGCATGTCAGCCACCGCCAATTCCCCGGCCCAATGCCGCATGTACTCGGCATCCAACGCGGGCTTCGCCCGCAACCCAGAGGTCAGAGGTCGGAGATCAGAGGTCAGCGGCTTTCCAGCAAGCATGGCGTTCTGCCTGATCTCCGACTTCCGTCACGCCGTCCCGGCCGCAGCCGGCATTGGGCGTCAGTTCCAGGCGCCCCTCGGGCAGGAGCCGGTGGAACCCGTCGGCGATAAGCCGCACATAGGCGGCCGTCACGCGGACGGCCGCGGGGGCGTGGCAACGCGCTACTCGAGTGGCAAGTCTTCGAGCAGCCGGTCCATCTTCACAAATCTCGTTTCCCTTTTGGCGGCGTCGACCAGGTCGGCAAAGAAGAGGTGCTCGTACCGGCGCCGAAAGGCGACCAGTTCTTTGAGGGCTGCCTGGATACGGCGGAAGCGGCGCACGTCAGCGGGCAACTCGGCGCCGGCGCCGGCGCCGGCGAGACCGTCGTCGCCCAGCGCGCCGGGCGGCAGG
>JAFGHX010000037.1 GCA_016929905.1 Kiritimatiellia bacterium | reverse complement strand
CTTGCGAGCATTCTCCGCCGGCATTCTGATCGCACCCATTGGGTGCAGATTAGGGCGAAAGATTAAGGCGAAAGATTAGGGCTGGGAGCGCTCTTTCCCTAATCTTTTGCCCTAATCTTTCGCCTTAATCTCCCCGCATAGGCAATTCGACTGCTCCTTCCAGGGTCAAAGGTCACAGGTCAAAGGTGAAGGCGCCCGGACGGGTGTTCCGCTTCCTGCCTGCGACGTTCGACCTGCAACCTTCATGGGCTTGACCCGCCGCGCCGCGGATCTCGCGTGGGGCAAGGCGCGCGGGAGGGGCCAATACCTGCGCAGCGGTCTTTCCCCCGGAGCCGCCACGGCAAGAACCCGGGATTTTCCGCCCCGCCTCCCGACAGTCCGATCCCGGAACCGTCAATATCCGTGTACGGCCGGTTGAAACACAACATATAGCGTATGACGGGTGCTGGCGCCCCCCTTGTCCGCACTGCGGATGGGTGAACGCACAGACAAGGCGCAGTCAGCAACTCCCGTGTTGGCGTTATGCCCCGTTCGTAGTGTCGAAGATCTGTGGTGGAAGCCCCGTAAGGGGCGTGTCGGGCGCAAGAAGACCACGCGGCCAGCCCTGACGGGCTTGACGACGAACGGTCTTCCCGGGCGCGCCACCAAAATGAGAATTGCTGTGGCACAGTGTTTTGATGTAGACGGACGGTCAGCTCTGTGGCATCCTGTGACTTTGCCGGCTCAGGGCAAGAGGGGGCTTGCTTCTGGGGGCGCGTGGTGGTACAATTCTTGCCGTCGGTATCCCCCACCGCGTAAACCCCCAAGTGTGTCCCTGCCCCCGTATCCGTGCGATTGACCGGGCCACAGTCTTTGTGAACACCGCAACTGGAGGTAAGTCAAAATGACCGGGATCAGAGGCATGTTGATTCGTATTCTGCGTTCGTCCTGGCCTGCCTGCGTCGTGCTGGCTGTCGTTGCCGCCTTCCTTTCGGCGCGGACCGCGACGGCCGACGACTGGCCGCAGTTCCGCGGCCTGAACCGTGACGGGCACTCGGCCGAAACCGGCTGGCTGCAGTACTGGCCCCCGCAAATCGTCTGGACACAGTCGATTGGAATCGGCTATTCCGCCCCCTCCATCTCCGAGGGACGCCTGTATACGATGGGAGAAGAGAGTGACGCCGTCAACACGAACGACGTCCTCTATTGCTTCGACGCGCTGAGCGGCGGTCTGATCTGGACGCAAACCTACAGCATCGTTCCGTTCGGCGACGAGAACGCTCCGGGCCCGCGCGCCGCGCCGACGATCGACGGCGATTACGTGTACACGCACAGCCACCAGGGCGACCTGAAATGCTGGCACAAGATCACGGGCAGCAACATCTGGAGCCAAAACGTGAACTTCGAGTCGTCCACGTACGGGCACTGCAGTTCGCCTCTGGTCGTCAGCAACGTGGTCGTCGTCAACAACGGGCATGCCGGCTCGGCCGTCAACAAGGATACCGGGGCCATCGTCTGGACCAACTTGGTTGACGGCCAGGTGGGTGCGTGCGCCTCTCCCGTCACCTACACCACGAACGGCGTGCCGGTGGTCGTCACCTACGGCGGGGAAGGGCCGCGCGGCATCAATGCGCTCACGGGCGCAGAGGTCTGGTGGTGGGCCGGTTCGGGCGGAACGGAGAACTACTGCGATCCCGTCATCTTCGATGGCGACAAGGTGCTCTTCGCGCAGAAGGACTGGGGCGAGGCGGCACTCATCCAGATGGGAACCGGCGAAGCCGTGCCCGTATGGGCCGAGAACTGGGACTTCATCCCGCATTGCGCCACGCCGGTACTGGTGGGCGACCACGTCTACGGGGTGTCCTGGGGCGAGATCATGTGCCTTGACCTTCGGGCCGGTGTCACCAACTGGGGCGAAACCGGCCATATCTCCGGTGAGGACGGAGCAATCATTGCCGCCGACGGCAAGCTGATCGTCCTGGACGATGACGGCGACCTGGGCATTATCCAGGCCTCCTCCACGGCCTACACCGAAGAGTGCGCCTTTGTGCAGATCTTCACCAACGCGAACAACCAGGAGTGGTATTCCGCGCCCGTTCTCAGTAACGGTAAGCTCTACCTCCGCAGCAGGCAAGGCACGCTGGTCTGCCTACGGCTCGGCGATACGCCCGTGCCGAAAGTCGGCATGGGAACCGGGGACTGGCGCTTCAAGAAGGGCATAGCCGAGGCCTCGACTCCCGCGTCCGTCTGGCGCAACCTCGCGTTCGACGATTCCGGCTGGGACACGGGTGACGCGCCGTTCGGATACGGCGACACGAACATCTGGACCTATGGCACCACCCTCACCGATATGCAGAACAGCTACTGGTCCCTCTTCCTGCGCAAGCCGTTCACGGTCGACAGCCCGGCACTGGTCAGCCGAATCGATCTCGAGGCCTGGCACGACGACGGATTCATCATGTGGATCAACGGCGAGGAGGTCGCGCGCGTGAACGTGGACGGTGTCACCGGCGAGTTCATGCCTTATAATACATTCTCCCCCCTCTCGCTCGGCAATGCGTCGAACTGGACCCACCAGATCAGCGCGGAGGCCCTCCCGGCACTGGTGACGGGCACCAACATGCTGGCCGTGCATTGCTTCAACGCCAGCGCGGACAGCAGCGATTTCACCATGGACTTCGCCGTGGAGGCCGTCGAAGAAAGCTTCTACAGCATAGAGGATGACGAGGAACAGGACGGGATGCTCGATTCCTGGGAAACCACTCAGATCGGCAGCACAAGCGAGAGCGGCGACGCCGACCACGACGGCGACGGCCTCTCGAACATGGGCGAGTATATCGCGGGCACACACCCGGCCAGCACGACGAGCTACTTCGATGTGACGTCGGTGCTCTCCAACGGCGAGGTGCACGTGTCGTTCCCGACCATCCTGGCCACGGACCCCGACTACGCCGGTTACGACCGGTACTACGCGCTGGAATATCGGACCAACCTGGTCGGCGACGCCTGGCTCGGCGTGTCCGGATATACCAGTATCGAGGGCCTCGGCCAGACGGTCGTCTACACCAACGCGGCCGGCAACACCCCGTTCTTCTATCGCTGCAAGGTCTGGCTGCAGCCGGAGTAGGAAACGCATCTGCCGGAGGGCCGAGGCTTGAGGCCGTCCCCGGACTGCGGCTCGGCACAGCCTCGCCCTCCAAAACACTATATGCGGGGTCGAATGGAGGGCGAGGCTGCGCCGAGCCGCCCCGACGCGTCCCGACTCGCAGAGGTCGGGATCGGGGCCGAAACGGCGACCGATTACGGAAAAGACTGCCAATAAAACAAAGGGTCTACATGCTGAAACACATCCAATTCCTCCTCCTCGCCGCCCTCATCACCATGCCCCGCCCCGCGGCCGCCGACTGGCCGTGCTACCGCGGCCCGAACGGCGACGGCACCTGCCCCGACGCACAGATCCGCACCGACTGGAAGGCGACTCCGCCGAAGATCGCGTGGCGGGCCGATGTCGGGTTCGGTTTCTCGGAGGTGGTGGTTGCCGGCAATCGCGCGCTCACAGCCGGCTACGATGTGGACTCTAAGACCAGCGCCGTCTTCTGCTTCGATCTCGAGTCCGGCGCCCTGACCTGGAAGCAGGCCTACGCCGACACCTGCGGTGGGGAGCGCAAATCGCTGCTCGGCCCCATCGCCACCCCGACCGTCGACGGCGATCGCGTCTACATGGTCGCGGCCATGGGCACCGTCTACTGCTTCGACCTCGCGTCCGGCGCCCCGATCTGGGAACAGACCGTCAACAAGGACAAGGACCAGGGGATTCCCTTCGGCGATTACGGCGACGGCGTCTCGGCGCTGGTCGTCGACGACCTCGTCATCGCGCACCTGAGCACCACCAAAGACTCGGCCGCCTGGTCCGCCTTGCGCAAGGCCGACGGCAGCCCGGTCTGGTCGCATCCCGTCGAACGGCGGCAGGCGGCCCGCAAGCGCGCGATCATCGACAGGTCCTATTGCGCGCCCGTGCGCTGCGAGTTGAACGGCAAGCCGCACCTGATCCTCGTCGCCAACGCCGTGATCGACTGCGTGGAACTGGCGAGCGGCGCGCGCACGGCCACGCATTCGCTCGCCGACCTGCAGCTCGACTACGGCCCGTTCGCGCCGCCCGTCCTGACCGGCGCCGACACCTTCTTCCTCACCTTCTGGTACGCCCGGCGCGAGAACGCGGTCCTGTTCCGGATCGCGGGCGACGGCCTCGCGCGCGTATGGGCGAACCGCACGCTCGGCAAGGGTGCGTATTCGTATGTCGTGCGCGACGGGCACGTGTACGGGTTCGGCGCGCAGGGCCTGCAAGGCGTGAATCTGGCGGACGGCGATCTCAAGTGGAAATGGCGCGACTCGGACGCCAACCTGGCCAGGGACCAGGGCGAAATCATACTCCTCGGCGACAAGCTCGTCTGGATATCGACTTCCGGCCGGCTCTACGTTGGCGAAGCCTCACCCGCCAACCGACGCCCGCTCGCCGATCTTCAGGTGATCGGCCCGCGCCCGCGCGGCGGAGCCGGCGCCACAGCCCTTTACAACAACATCGTGTGCACAGCCCCTTCCTTCAGCGCCGGCCGTCTCTTCTGCCGCAGCCCCTGGGGCGAGGTCGTCTGCGTGGATCTGCGCTAACCCCCCCCCCGCAACATCTTTGTCGTAACCTTTGTCGTAACCTTTGTCGACCCCCGGCGGCACGGCGTGCCGCCGGAAGCGATCGGGCCTTTGGCCCGGCAGAAGCGGCGGGCCGCCGCTTCTACACCCCAAACACGTACCGGAGCGAGTAATACACCCCCACACCGACGAACAGGCCGCCGGTGATCCGGCGCGCCCATTTCTCGAACGCCGCGATCCGGTTGTACGCCGCGCCGACCCGCTTCGCGCCGCCGGCAATCAGCACGGCAAAGACCAGGACGGGCAACCCGGTGCCGAGCCCGAACACCGTCGGCACCAGCACGGCCGACCGCACCCGCACGGCCGCGGACAGGACCGTTCCGAAGAACAGCGCGCCCGAGATCGGGCAGAACGACGCCGCAAAGACTATGCCCAACAGCAGCGCGCCCCACAGCCCCAGAAGCTCCACGCGCCGCTGCATCTTCTCGCTCATGCCGCCGCCCGACGGCGTGAACCGCACCAGATCCAGCAGGATCATCCCCACCACGATGAGGAAGGGGCCAAGCAGCTTGTTCATGTACTTCTCAAGCATCTGCGAAAGGTACGGGGCGGACAGCAGCCCCGCCGTGAGCAGGCCGCCCACGATCACATAGGTCACACTCCGGCCCGCGGTGTAGAGCAGCCCGGCAAGAAGGACCTTGGACGGGCGGCTCACGCGGCGCGCCACGAACGAAATCGCGGCCACGTTCGTCGCCAGCGGGCACGGACTGATCGAGGTGAGGATCCCCAACCACAACGCCGAGACGAGCGCCGTAATCAACTCGCTCACAGCTTCTTCTCCAGAAAGAGCCGGGTCTCTTTCACGATGTAATCCTGATACGCCGCCTTGTCGCCGACAAGCTCCCAGATACGTTCCAGGTTCTTGAACGCGGCTTGCCCCTCGCCCCCCGTACGCACCAGCACGACGGAACGCGTCGACAACTGGTACTCATCCACAAAGTGCGCGTTGGCCGGCTCGTCGGTGTTGGCCGTCCGCCACGCAAGCTCCCCGCCGGCCAAGGCATCCTTGAACTGCGTGCGGATGGCTTCGTATGCATAGGCTTCTATCTTCCGGCACGTAGCGCAACGCACGTTGCCGTAGAAGTAGTACGCGATCACCCTGGGCGTGCCTGCACCCGCTGCCTCTGCGCCCGCTTCAGCCGCCGCCGGCCCGCCGCCCGCGTTTCGCGCCTCTTTCACAATCAGCACCGCCAGCGTGACGGCGACAAATACAAGTAACAGTGCGGTGAAAAGCTTTCTCGCGTTCATTCTATCTCCTTCACTAAGAGCCCTTCCCGACGGCAGCATGGGCAGGAATGAATCCACTCCCAGAAGACCGGCTCGGCTCAGCCTCGCCCTCCATGCTCCAACGTCGTGCAGGCGTTGGAGGGCGAACCTGTGGTGAGCCGCCTCTTGCGGTGCAGCCAGGAATGGCCGCGCTACTGCCCACTCGTGATCAGGACGGAATATTCGCGTCCATTGGCGTTCATTCGCGGTTCCCTTCGGCAACCTTCCGCTGCAGCCACAGGAACACCACGCTCAACACCACCAGGAACGGCCCCTCGGCGATGAGCCACAACCACGGGAAACCGGCCTGGATGTCGAGAACGGAGATCAGGACCGCAAACGCCATGCCCGTAACGGCCACGCAGGTGATCAGGCCGGCGTAGCGCCGCACGTCGCTCGCCGCCAGCCACAGCATGCCGCCGTGCAGCGCGTAGAAGGCCGAAACACAGCGCGCCAGGTACGGCGCGATCGGCCCCGCCGGAAACGCGCCCAAGCCCAGCCGCTCGTGCACCAGCGCCATCCAGGCGCGCGGCGTGAACACCGCGCCCAAAGCAAGCCGCTCAGCCGTCCCCATCAAACGCAGCAGAATCGCCAGAAGGCGGGCGTGCTTTGACATTTGCGACTCCTTTCTGTCAGTGCGTGGGACCGTAGGACCGTGGGACCGTAGGACCGTAGGACCGTAGGACCGTAGGACCGTAGGACCGTAGGACCGTAGGACCGTGGGACCGTGGGACCGTGGGACCGTGGGACCGTGGGACCGTAGGACCGTGGGACCGTGGGACCGTGGGACCGTGGGACCGT
>JAFGHX010000036.1 GCA_016929905.1 Kiritimatiellia bacterium | reverse complement strand
CTTGCGAGCATTCTCCGCCGGCATTCTGATCGCACCCATTGGGTGCAGATTAGGGCGAAAGATTAAGGCGAAAGATTAGGGCTGGGATCGCTTTTTCCTTAATCTTTTGACCTAATCTTTCGCCTTAATCTCCCCGCATAGGCAATTCGACTGCTCCTTCTAGGGTGAATTCCGCCGTCCCGCCCGGGCTATCCGGTCGGGCCTGCGACCTCTCTTTCGAGCGATTCGATGAGGTCGGCCAGGGAGAGCATGTCAGGCCCGGTTGTGCCCGGGCCCGGCAGGGGCGTGACACCGTCGCCGGCGACGGTGAAGACAGGGCGGTCGGCGGGCAGTTTGGCGCGCCAGGCTTCGGCGGTCGCATGATCGCCGCAGATCACGGCGTAGCCGGGCAGCCACTGGTCGGCCAGGAGTGAGTCCTCGGGCAAGCGGGAGCGCAGATCGAGGCAGACCCTGCCGGGTATGGCCCAGGCAGCGGGGAACAGCGCGCCGTCGACGGCGAGTGCGGCGCGCGCGCCGGTGTGCGCGAACGCGCGCCAGACCTCCGGCAAGTCATCGGGCGATTCGGCGCACTCGACGAGCGTCGCGCCTGCGGTGGCGCACAGGCGTTGGATGGTGCGAAAGAGGGGGGGGCGTTCCGGCTCTCGCGCGAACGCAAGCACGTGCAGGTGGGCCGGGTCGGTCTTGACCGGGCCGCGCAGCACGGCGAGCAGGCCGGGGATCAGCCTGGCGGTGCGTGCGATATCCTCCAGGAACGCGATGCCCGTTGAAAGGACGGTTCCGGTGCGCGCCGCGTCGCGCGCCGCGTCTTTGAGCCAGTCCTCCCACGCGAATTGGAATGCCGCGTGCAACCGCGGGTTGAGCGCGCCGGCCAGCATGTCGAGCATCTCCCGGTGGCGGGCCAGGAACGGATAGGGATGGGCCCCGCCGACGGCAGGGCGCGCGCCGTGCACGGCACAGGCCTGCTCGACGTCACGCAGCAGTGCCGCCGCGCCTGCCTCCCATTTCTGCAGGAGCGCCGGGGCCAGAGCGGGCGCATGTTCCGGGCGCGCGCCGGCCTTCGCCTGCAGGGCGGCCGCTACCGAAGCGCCGGCCTTCGCGGCGCCGGCCTCCGCCAGGGCGGTCTGCAGGTCCACGACCCGGGTTCCCTCGATCCGGGCTCCGCCCTCGGTCGCGTCCCAGACCGGCCGGTCGAGCAGCCGGATGCGGCGCTCGAACTCGCGCAGGTACATCAACATGCTGAGGTCCGTGCGGATCGGCTTGCCGTCCACGCCGGGCACGACCGTCAGGTTGGCGGGCTCCGGCGGGCGCTCGTGGAAACTGGGCACGGCGGCATGCCGCGGGTGGAAACGGGTGCCCTTATAGCCGAGGTCGAACCCGATAAGGATGATGGGTGTCGCGCCCAGTATGCGGGCCACTTCCAGCGCCGCGTGTCCGACGCAGAGCCCGCTGTCCAGCACCGGGATGGGCCGCCCGGTCGCGCCGGTCAGACTCCGGTCCACGGGCAGATCGCTCCTGGCGAACACGATCGCGCCCCGACAGTACCGCACGACCGGCCAGCTGCTGTGCAGCAGGGCGACCACAACGGCGCGTGCCCGCGCCGCGGACACTTCGGCGAAGTGGCGCCAGACGCGTTCGGTGTCGTCGGTGGTGATCACGACGTCCGGCACGATTCCGGCCCGGTCCAGCGTGGTCCAGGCCCCGTCGCACGCGACCACGGTCACCCGCGCTGCCCGCTCGGCCAGCACGGCCACGTTCTTGTCAAGCGACGGCCCCGCGCCAACCACGACCGCCGGCCGGTCCCGGGCCAGCCCGCGCAGGGCGTCAAGGTTCCGTTCCGCGGCGGCATGCGGCAGATTCAACAGTGCGTTCGCCAGCATGTGCCACCCGCGCGTGGCGCGAAGGGCGACCCGCGAGAGGAGCGAGCGGGTGTACTCCAGCAGCGCCGCCTTGACCCAGTCCGAAACCGCCGGCTCCAGCCGGCGCTGCCGGTCCGTGACGAACAAACCCACTTTGCCTTCAACGAAAAAAAGCGAATCGGCTTCGAACGCCTCGCGCAGTTTCGCCGAGCCGGCCGGCTGGCCGGAAAGCTGGATCAGCCGGGCGCGCGGATCGGCCAGCGCCGCGGTTACCTCCCGGCATTCGCGGACTTGCTGCAGCCGCGCCTCATCGTTCTCGATCAGATAGAGCCGGCGCAGACCCGTACAGTGCTGGAACACGGCCGCCGCACCGTGCCCAGCCCCGAGCCAGGCGACGGCGACGCGGCAATCCGGCGCGAGCATGGCCTGTACTTCACGGCGCATGTCGCCGGCGGGGTCTGTACGGTCGGTCCAGTACCGGATCTCGCCGCGGCCCTCGAGAAAAAGCAGGGTGCCCTTATCGGTCTGTCGTGTGCGCCACATGTGAGGATCCTCACCTTCCGCACGGCCTTCTCGTACACTTTGCGGCCCGCTCTGTCCAGCACGGGTTCGCACAGGCCCCTGAGTGACGGCCGAATGGCCTCTCTTTCGAGCAGGGCTCGAAACATCATAGAGCCTTGACAGGCCATATTTATAAGGCTATTCTAGCCTCATAATGAAGAGCGCGTCTATCAGTGAGACCAAGAACCATTTCAGCGCTTACATCAGTGCCGTGCGGCACGGCGAGACGATCATCGTCACGGATCGCCGCAAGCCGGTCGCGCGGATTGAGCCCGTGGCGGGCTCGGGTGCCGCGGCAGCCGAGGGTCGGGCGCAGCGTCTGCAACGGCAGGGCATCCTGCTCCCGCCCCGTGCGGGCGACCTCTCGCGCATTCTCAAGGCGCGCCCGCCGCGCCCGCGCAATCAGGCGAGTGCTCTGGCCGTACTGCTCGGCGAACGCGAGGAAGGCCGATGAAGTTCTGGGACTCTTCGGCTCTCGTCCCGCTGTTTGTCGAGGAATCCGCCACGGCGGCCATGCGGGACGTGCTCAGAGCGGATCGCGAGGTCATCGCCTGGTGGTGCACGCCGACCGAATGTGCCTCGGCCATTGCGCGCCTGGAAAGGGAGGGCAGTCTGACCACGGCGGACTGTTCCGCCGCGCTGCGTCGTCTCGACGATCTTTGCGCGTCTTGGTATGAGGTGCAGCCGGTTCCCGCGGTTCGCGTGTTGGCTCGCCGCCTGTTGCGGGCGCACAATCTGCGCGCGGCCGATGCGCTTCAACTTGCCGCGGCTGTCGTGGCGGCCGAAAACGATCCTTCAAGCCTGGCGATCGTCTCGCTCGACGCGCGGTTCTCCACGACGGCGGCGAAGGAAGGGTTCACGGTGTTCCCGGCCCGCGGCGAGTGACCCCCGGCCCGCCAATGGCCACGAATTCCAGGGCAACTTGCTCGAAGTCCGCCCGAATCCGGACCTCTTTGGCAGGGTTCAACGCGTCAGAACAGCCGGCCCGTGCGCCCGATGCGGGAGCCGAGGCAGTAGACGAGGTCGGTCTGGAGCAGATCGGTTGCCCGGAACTTCGCCTGGTAGATCCGGGCGCCGAGCAATCTGGCGCCGACGAGGCTGGCGCCCGTCAGGTCGGCGCCGACCAGGTTGGCGAACATGAGGCTGGCCTGGTTCAGCACGGCGTCGGAGAGATCGACGTCACGCAAGTCCGCTTCCAGCAGGGAAGCCTCCATGAGGTTGGCGCGGCGCAGGTCCGCGCCGGCGAGGTTGGCACGGCGCAGCGTGGCCCGATAGAGGTTGGCGCCGGCGAGATTCGCGCCACGCAGGTCGGCGCTCGCGAGATCCGCCTGCCGCAGGTTGGCGCCTACCAGCCGGGCGCGACACAAGTTGGCGCTCGCGATGTTCGTGTGGCTGAGCCCGGCCCCCGAAAGGTCGGCCAGATCCAGTCGGGCCCAGCTCAGATCGGAATAGGCCAGGTTCGCGTCGGACAGGGTGGCCTCGCTCAAATCCGTGCCGCACAGGTTGCATTCCAGCAGGAGGGCATGCCGCAGGTTAGCCCGCAGGAGCAGGGCCCACGACAGGTTCGCTTTGCACAGGTCGGCCCGGCTGAGTTTCGAGCCGCTCAAGTTGACTTTGCTCAGGTTCGCCCTGTAGAGGTCGGTCCAGGACAAGTCCACGTCGACCAGGGTCAAGCCTCTGAGGTCCGCCCCCGCCAGCTTCGCGCCGACAAGAAGCCCCTCGGCCGCGTGTGCGACCAGTTCCTCGGTTGTCATCGGTGTCTCCACGGCGTCCGTGCTCCGGCGAACTGGAGATCCCGTAGACCCGCGGAAGAAGAAAAGAGCCGCTGGAACCGTCGGTGCCGATTCTGCCTCCGAAAGAAAGCGAAACGAGTAACCTGCCGGCTTCCTTGCCTGCCGCAGAAGACTGTGTACCTGCCGCTCGCCTGCATCGCCGCCCGTCAAGCGCTGCACACCGCGACTACCAGCCTGCCTGCTCCTCTCCTCCTCCTTGACCCTACTGCACAAGCCAGTCCCTTACCCCTGGTGCATACTCTAATGCATCGGCAAAACCAAACCGATCTTAAGAAAATAAGACGACGATGAAGGGCGCCGCCGGGAGCCTGGACCCCTCTCGGTTGAGCGGCGCGCCGGGCTCACCGCCCGGCGCCGCGGGTGGTGATCCGCCGCGAAAGCCGACAGGCCGAATCGCCTCGAAATATACAACCACATATAGAGTATCCTGTTGCCTACATATTGTGTATTCCAGGTGTACGGACCTTGGAATTGGACCGGTTTGACCGCTTGCGCGTTGAATGTTGAGCGTTGAACGTTGAGCGTTGCCTCCCTCCCTCGCCTTTTCCACTTCGTCGTTTCCGTTGCCTGCCGAACAACGATTCCTCATCAACCGTTCCCCCAATGGCACGGGCATTGCTTGCCTCTCTACAAATCGGGATGATTGCGCCGCTGATAGCCTGGCCGAAGGAGCTGTTTGAGACGCCGCTGTTCAGGGACAGCGCGCGGTTCACGCCGCCCGTCCTCCCTATTGCGGTCGTGCGCAGCGAGAACATACTGCGGCGGCTGCGCAACATGCCGAGCGTCTCGGACGAAAGCGAAGTGTGTGTCCTGCGCGGCGCGCGCGAGCTGGCGGAACTCGGTCGCGCGTGGCTGGCCGGTCTGGACACGGCACTGGCGGAGCAGACACGCCGATGCCTGCAGCTTGCGCGGCGGGTGAAGCAGGCGTTGAGCGGATGCGCGCACGCACAACCGGTAGCCACGCTGTTGGATCGACTCCGGGTCGAACTGCCCGCGCACTGCCGGCCCTACCTGCCCCCGCCCGAGGCGGAGGGGGAGGGGGCCCTCGTATCGGTCAGCGTGATCGAACTGCTTGTTGTGGACCACTGCATGCGGGTGCACCAGGCCACGCGCAAGCGGTATTGGCGGCGCGCCTATCGCATCGCGGACGAAGGTCTGCAGTTCAATTCGACCTGCGACAAGCGGCGGCTGCTGCCCATTGCCGTCTGGATCCGCCATCTGATCGAGAAGAGCCGGCGGACGGGGCTTGCCTACGTGGATGTCGGCTGTTCCGTGACGGCGGGTGCGCCCACGCTGGCGCTGGCGGCGCATGTTCTTCGCCCCGGCGGGGTCTGCCGCGACATCCACGGGACGGACATCACACCGCCATCGAGACGCCTGGCTGCCGAGCTGGCGAGGACACACCACGTGCTCGTGTACGGGTGCGATCCCGTGCGCCACCGCCTGCCGCGCCGGTATGACGTGATTCTGCTGGCCAACGTGCACCGGCATCTGACGCGCGGGCTGCAGACCCTGCTCTTGCGCAATCTCGCCGCTTCGCTCAACGAGGCCGGCCTGCTGTTCATCAACTGGCGGTTCGCCGCCGGGGCCAGTCCGTGTGTCTGCCTGCGCCGGGCCGGCAACCGGATGCTGCTCGCCGCCCAGGCCAACCTGCCGTAGCGGCTTTACGGGATTGTCGGCCGCCGATTGAACTGGCCTGAGACTTGGCGAGTCTGCTGGGAAAGTCCAGGTGCGGGGACAGGGTCGGTCGGTGAACTGTGGTGCCGCTTTGGCTCGGAAAAAGCACGGGCATCTTACCCCATCTGCGGGCTTCCCGGGGATCGCCGCGCACCAGAGTGCAGCGGCGACCCCGGCGCACCCGCATCTGGGGCAAGCTGCCCGCACTTTTTCCTCGGCCCTTCGGCGCGGCGCCTCGGGCAACCCAAGCGGCACCACGTTGCCCAAAATTCTTGGCGCCGTGG
>JAFGHX010000321.1 GCA_016929905.1 Kiritimatiellia bacterium | reverse complement strand
GGGGGGTTAGGGAGGAGCTGGGCGACTTTGGCGATGAGCGCGTGGGGGTCGTAGGGTTTCTGGAGGAAGCCGTTGGGTTTTTCGGTCTGGAACTGGCGCAGGACGCGCGATTCTTCGTAGCCGCTGGAGAGCAGGACTCGGATATCGGGCCGGATCGTCCGGAGCTCGCGCAGGACCTGGTCGCCGTCCATGCCGGGCATACTCATATCGAGCAGGACCAACTGGATACGTTCGGGCCGATTCTTGAAGGTCTCGATAGCCTCGTGTCCGCTTTGAGCGGTGAGGGCGTCCAGCCCGCTTGCGCGGAGCATATGGGAGGCGAGTTGGAGGACGGTTTCTTCGTCGTCGACGACGAGGACGGTGCCTTCGGCGCGGGTGGGCGCGCGGGATTGGGGCGGTTGTTCGGCGGCGTGCGTTTCGGCGAGGAGCGGGAAGAAGACGCTGAAGGTGGTCCCGGCGCCGGGCCGGGTTTGGACGGCGATTCCGCCCTGATGTCCCTGAACGATCCCGTGCACGGCGGAGAGGCTGAGCCCACGCCCGGCGAACTTGGTGGAGAAGTAGGGGTCGAACACGCGTTGTGCGGTATCGGGGTCCATACCGGCGCCGGTATCGCGGACTTCGAGGCAGGCGTAGCGGCCGGGCGTGACGTCGTCGTAGGGGATATGCGCGGCGATGAAGTCGCGTTCGAGCGCGCGGGTCGAGCTGCTGAGGGCAATGGTGCCGGGCCCGGTTCCGATCGCTTCGACGGCGTTGCGGACGAGATGCAGGAGGAGCTGCTCCATTTCGCGGCGGTCCCCTTCGAAGCGCGGCGCGTTCTGGATGGCGGGCCGCAGTTCGAGGGTGACATGTGGCGGGACGAGTTCGCGCACGTGGGGTTCCTGTTCGAGGATGAAGGCGGACAGGTCGAGCGGGTGCGCGACGAAGTGGCCGCGCCCGGAATAGGCGAGCATTTTGAGGGAGAGCTCGGCCATTTCGTGTGCGTTGTCGAGGATCTCGGTCACGTGCGTTTTGAGGGGGGACTCGGGCGGCAGCGCGTCGAGCGCGAGTTGCGCGTGGCCGATGACGCTGGTGAGTTTATTGTTGAAGTCGTGGGCGACGCCGCCGGCGAGGATCTGGAGCCCCTCGAGTTTGTGGCCGCGGCGGGCGGCCTCCTCGGCCTGGCGCCGGGCGGTGACGTCGCGGACGAAGAAGCAGAGCCGGCCCTCGGCGGTGAGGTAGAGCCGGTGCACGACGATATCGGCGGGGAACAGGGAGCCGTCGTGCCGGACGCACCAGGCTTCGACGTGGGTGAACCGGTCGCGTTCGGCGTCGTCGCGGGCGGTCGCGAGCAGGTCGGGCCCGGCCCCGGAGATACGGGCGAGGATAGTTCCGCCGTGCAGTTCGGGCGCAGGGATGCCGAACAGGTCGGCGGCGCGGCCGTTGGCGTCGACGATCCGGCCGTCGGGGCCGGTAACGAGCACGGCGTCGTAGATGCTCTGGAGCAGGTCGCGGTAGGCGGACTGCCGGTCTTCGGCAGGCGGCGTGGTGCGCAGGGAGGGGGTGCCGGGCCGCGGCCCGGTGGAGGGCGGTGCGCCGCCGCGCCACAGCCCGGCCGGTGCGACGGCGGGCGGGATGGCGATGCGGGTCGTATCGGATGCGGAGGCATGCGGCGCGTGCGGAACGGGTTGTCGGTTCATCGTGATTCTCTCGGGCGCGGACGTGTCCGCCCGGGGTTCAGGCGTCGGGCAGGCCGCGCGGTATGCCGCCGGCGGGCGGGCTCTGCTCGTCGGTGTCGAGCCGGCGCGTGGTTTCACGCGCCCATCGATTGAGGTCAACGGTCACGCCCGCCGCGTCGGCCGGCGCGGCGGCGGCAGCGGCGGCCGGCTTCTCTCGCTCGCGTTCGGGCAGCACGGGAGTCCAGACGCCGTTGACGAGCTGCCAGTTATCCAACTGGATACTGACCTTGTGGACGCAGGGGATCTTCTTGATCTCGCGCACGATCGCGTCGAGCGAGGCCGGAACGAGTTTGCCGGGCGAGTTCGGCAGTTTCAGCAGGCTGCCGTGCAGGGTGACGTGGCCGCGGGCGGTGCGCATGCTGATGAGGCCGAGATCGATCCAGTGCCGGACCAGCACTTTGCGCACGTAGCTGTTGATCTGGATGTCCGACAACGGCTTCATGGTCATTTCCCTATGAGCGATTCGACCTTTTCGTAGAGCGCGTCCAGATCGAACGGCTTATACAGGATATCGGTCGTGCCCTTGCTGAACTGGTTCTTCCACATTGAAACAAGGTGCTCGGACTTGGTGGTGAACTCCTCGGGGAACCCGGTGACGAACAGGACGGGCACTTCCTGATAGGCCTCGAACTCGCCGTAGAGTTCGAACCCGCCCTTTTCCGGCATGCGGATATCGAGCACGACGAGGTTGATCTCGTGCGCCTTGAGGGTCTCGAAGGCCTCCTTCGGGTCGCTGGTCACGAATATGTCGTAGCCCCTGGCGCTGAGCGCCTTCTGCAACAGCCGCAGATGCGAGCTTTCGTCGTCTATCGCAAGGATCTTCTTCTTCATCCGTCCGGTTCCCACTCCTTTCCCCGAGTGCCGTCATGCCCCGTGCCGTGCCGGCCGCACCGGCGAGGAGAGTAACAGCCGTGGCGGGCCGGTGCAAGCGCAAAGCGCAGCCGCCTCCAGCGGATGGGGAGAGAATTCCAGCGGATGAATGGACGGCAGCGGATGGAGAGATGTTTCCAGCGGATGCATGGACGGCAGCGGATG
>JAFGHX010000320.1 GCA_016929905.1 Kiritimatiellia bacterium | reverse complement strand
CGGGTATGCACGCGCTGCCCCGGCGCACTTCTGCATCCAAAATAGGCCAATCAAAATTCATCGTATTTTCCGGACAGGACACTAGTCATCCGAACGGAATTGAGCACGACTCCGTGTTGGCCGCGGCGCTTCGCTCTGCGGCCCACACGAAGCGGCTCATTCTGAACGTTGGGCCGAAGAAACGGGAGGGCACCCTCGCGACGCAGAAACAGCGATGCCGGGTCAAGGCTGTTGTCCCGCGCCTTCGCCCGTTCTCGCAACGAGATCGAGAGGGCTGCCTGCATCCTTGAACGTGCGGCTCGGGACGGTGTGCGTGTAGATCATCGTCGTCTTCAGGTCGCTATGACCCAGCCGCTCCTGGATCGTGCGGATGTCCACGTTCGCCTGCAGCAAGTGGCTGGCGAACGTGTGGCGGAACGTGTGCGGCGTGACGCGCTTCGGGATGCCCGCCGCGTCCGCGGCGCGCTTGACCGCGCTTTGAACGTCCGAGTCGAGCACGTGATAACGCCAGTACTTCCCGGTCGCCTTGACCAAGGTGAGTCGCGGGGCGGGAAAGAACCACGGCCAGATGAACTCACGCCCGGCGCGCGGGTACTTCTTCTCAAGCTGTCGCGGCAAGAAGGCCCCGGCGAAGTTTTTTGCCAAGTCCTCGCGGCGTTGCGCCGCGACCCGCTCGAACTGGCCGCGAATGCGCGGCAAGAGAGCCTTGGGGAGCGGCACGCTGCGATCCTTCTGCCCCTTGCCGTCATGCACGGTGAGAATCGCCGCGTCGAGGTTGAAGCACGGAATCCGCAGCTCAAGCGCCTCGGAAACGCGAAGTCCGCACCCGTAGAGCCGCAGCACCACGAGATCGCAAGGCGGTTCAAGATGAGCGAGTACCCGGTCGATTTCCGCGCGCGAGAGCACGACGGGGATGTATCGCCGGCGCGTTGCGCGCACGACGCCCTCGAAACGGCGGCCCGTCTCCTCGGGAGCCTGCAACATGCCCCACCTCTCCTTCTTCCGCATATCACCCCATTCGGAGTGATATGCGGACGAGTGCCCGAGAAATCTCGGCTTGTCAACCCCCTCTGCCCGGTGGCATATTTCGCCCCGCATCCTGATCACCCCAATGGGGATGATATCCGGGTCCGTAGAATCACTTGTTCGGCCAGGAAGATGGATCGAGAACTCGTCCACCGTTCTCGTCGCCGTTCTCGTGGACCGAATCTCCGGCGCGTGATCATGGCCGCGCGGCCAAATCGGTTTACGATAACGGCGACGATAATGGTCGACGAGGAAGAGAAGAACGACGGTCGAGAGAATGACCGATTGCCGAACCTGCGGCTGCACGCGACCGCGTACCGCGGCGCGTGAGCCGCGACCGTTCGGTCAGAGAGATAAGATATGGCGGAATACGGCGAGTGGAATCGCAAAGGGGCAACCCTCAGCGACGTAACGGCCAAGAAGGAATACGGAGTTGACCGGGATTTCATTCTCAAGGGCATACGGGCCGGGAAACTCGAGTACCGAGAAGGCTCGATATGGGGCAATCCGTATCTCAGGGTCCTGCGCAGCCAGCTCGAGAAATACATCACCGAGCAACTCGGGGCAGACCGTCTACAGACGGGAAAGAAGCAGACAGAGCTTCGGAAGATCAAGAAGGAAATGGCCGATCTGAAGAAAAGACTGGATGAGCTTCAAGCCCGAAGAACAGAACTTGAGAAAGCGATGAAGAAATGGAAGACCGAACAAGCCCTTCCATGTGAGCGTCGCTGCGCGCCGCCACCTGACGGGCAGTCGTTAGCCATCATTGAGAGTCTAAGGACTCGGGAGGTTCGCACATGCAACGGAGCAAGGACTATCGCCCACCTGGCTCGGTCAGAGAGCTTCTGGAGCGGTACGCGTCGGGGGAGCGAAACTTCGGTGGAGTGAAGCCCGTCGGAAGACCGAATCTCTCGAGGGTGAAGGCTGCAGAGAGGGCGTACGATGCCCAGTTCGACGACATCTCAAACTGGTATGACCTAGATGAGCCGCATAAACGGAGAGCCTTGTACGCGGCCAAGGCCAGACTCGAAGGCGCACTGTATGCAGCCGACGCAGCCAGCAGCCCAAAGCAAGTGGCATATCTCAATCATGCGGATCTGGAAGGCGTTAACCTCCAGGGCATCAATCTCCAGTATGCCCATCTCTGCAGCGCAAACCTGAAGGGTGCCAATCTTGCGGGAGCGAGACTCGAGTGTGCCTCGCTTTGGGGTGCCAGCCTTGCAGGCTGCAATCTCAAGCGAAGCAACCTGCGGTTTGCGAGGCTCTCCGGAGCAAACTTGGAGGCTGCTGAACTGGACGGCGCCAACCTCAAGGGCGCACACTTTGAGAATGCAAATCTCCGCAGAGCCAGCATGAGAGGCTGCGATCTTGAAGAAGCAAAGTTGATCCGAGCCCGAATGGTAGGTGCCCAACTGGAAGGAGCAATACTGGCCTTAGCAATCCTCCGCGGAGCCAATCTATGCAGGGCCAACCTTCGGGAAACTCATCTGGAGAAAGCCGACTTGAGATTCGCCCACCTGCGCAAAGCTGTCCTATATGGCGCGAAGATGGATAGCACTGACTTGAAGTGGACCACCTATTGGCTGCCGTGGCTGCGGTGGCTCGGATGATATTCTGTGGTCACTGAACTTGCAGAATCGAAGGACAGAAATGCTCGATTCTGGCTTTATGGCTGGCTAACAATCGTATACAGCGGACGCGGACAAGCCCCGCCGCTGATACGTGTCGTTGGGCCATGAGCAACAGCAGAATGATGTCTTGACATCGGTTCGCACGATGGCAATCGGGAAACACGTTCCTCGCCTGCGCCTTGCCCGCGGCCGGGCCCGGCCGGTGCGCGCGCGGGCGTTCGAGGCACGCAGATGTCTGAATCGATCACAACCAGGATCCGGGACTCCCTCAGAGCCGAGATCGATGCTCTGCTCGAGAAAAAGCGATCGGGAGCGGAACTGGATCGAGGGCCCGGGAATCCAGTCCTCTCCGGCTTTCTGGAAGCGGAACTGAGCCGCCTCCAAGCCGCCGCACCGCCGCCGCCGAAGACGAGAGACCCCGCCGCTCTCGACCGGCTCTTCGTCGAGATCCTGACCGAAGTCAACGGGCCGATGGTCCGTGAATCCCGGGGCGGAGCGCGGGGCGGCCGGCCGCGTGAACGAGTGAGGTGAACGTTGGCGGAGCAAGGACGGAAGAATTCACAGATCATAATCGCACTCGTAATCGCCGATCCGGGGAGCGGAGCGGGGTCTGGCTCCGCCGGGATTCGAGATTACGAGTGGGATTACGATCCGCGGCGGCCGGACGTAATGGCGGCCGCCAACAATCGGCTCCAGGCGCGCTTGCAGCGCGCGCGTGAGCCGCAGTCGAGTGGAGGTGTGTCGGCGTGACGCTCCGCGCCCTGATTATCGGGTTGCTGCTGGCGCTGTTGATCGCCGCGGGCGGCCACTTCAACGACGTCTACATGCAGCAGACGTTCATCGTCGGGAACCTGTTCCCGATCTCGGTGATCGGGTTCCTCGTGCTGCTCGTCCTGGTGGTGAATCCCGTCGTGCGCCGCGCGCGGGCCCGCTGGGCGTTCCGGCCCGCCGAACTGGCGGTCATTGTGGGGCTTGCCTTCGCCGTCTGTGTCGTGCCCGGTTCCGGGTTCCTGCGCCCGTTCTCGACCACGCTCGTGCTGTCGAGCCACTACGAGAAGATGCTGCCGTCGTGGCAGAAGAACCGGGTGTTGTCCTACGTGCCCGAACGGGTGCTGCCCGTCACGCCGGAGAACACGGAAGAGGTGCTGGGTGCGTTCCTGAAAGGGAAGGGCCGGCATGACGCGCATATCGGGCTGGGCGGCGTGCCCTGGCGCGCCTGGCTGCCGACCCTCGCGCGATGGATTCCGCTGTTCTTCTTCCTGATGGCCGGGCTTATCGGGCTCTCGCTGGTCTTTCACCGGCAGTGGACGACGCACGAGCACCTGATCTATCCCATCGCCGAATTTGCCGGGACGCTCTCGGGCAGCGGCACGGGGCCCGACGCGCCCGCCTCGCGCGGGACATCCGTGATCGCGCAACGCCTGTTCTGGTACGGGTTCGTTCCCATCTTTCTGATGCAGGGCGTGAACGGGCTGCACGCCTGGTTCCCGACCTGGCTGGAAATTCCGCACCACATCGACATCACGCCGCTGCGCGTGTTGTGTCCGAACCTGGCCTCCGCGCCGCGCGCGTGGAGCCTCTTCTATGCCACGATCTATCCGACCGTTGTTGCCTTCGCCTTCTTCCTGCCGGGCGATATCACGTTGAGCCTGGGGCTCAGCGCACTGGTGACCGCCCTGTTCGGATTGGGCGCCATGACGCTGGGGGTGCCGCTCGTGCATGACCGGATGAACCCGACGGAGGTGCAGGGCCTGCTGTTCGGCGCCTATTTCGGGACGGGCTTGTTCATTCTGTATACCGGCCGCGCCTACTACTGGCGCGTGCTCCTCGCCGCGCTGGGCCGCCGCTCGCAGGATGGGGGGCCGGAGCCGAGCGCGGTCTGGGGGCTGCGCACGTTCGCGCTGGGCTCGCTGGCGGCCTGCGCGGTGATGGTGTGGATGGGCCTGCCGTGGGTCGTCGCCGCGGCGACCGTGTTTCTGCTCGTGCTGATGTACAGCGTGATGAGTCGGGTCTGCGCGGAGACGGGCCTGTTCTTCATGGCCCCGGAGTGGCTGCCGGTGGCCGTGCTGGCCGGGTTCCTCGGGGCGCCGGCATTGGGGCCGCGCCTCATCGCGCTGCTGGCGCTGATCAGTTGCATCATCGCCGTCGATCCGCGCGAGGCCATGATGCCGTTCATGGCGAACGCACTTCGAATTGCCGAGAACGCGCGGGTCGCGCGCGGGCGGCTCGCCATGCTCATGGGCGGCACGCTCGGCGTCGGCCTGATCGCCGGCCTCGTCGTCATGCTCTGGCTGCAATACGATCGAGGGGTCGGCTGGACGGATCCGTGGGCGACGCAATGGGCGCCGCGCTACGCGTTCAACTGTCTCGACGGCCATATCCAGCGGATGAAGGCGGACGGGGTGTTCGAGGCGGCCGAAAACATGACCGCCATGCAGCGCGTGCAGGCCATCCGGCCCAACACCCGGTTCGTCGGGTTCTTCCTCACCGGACTCGCGCTCCTGCTCGGGTGCGCGTTCCTCCGCCTGCGCTTCTCCGCCTGGCCCGTCCATCCGGTGCTGTTCCTCGTCTGGTTCACATGGAACGGGTCCGTCTTCGCCTGGTCCTTCCTCATCGGATGGGCCGTCAAGGCGCTCGTTGTCCGGTTCGGCGGCGGCCGGCTCTTCCACCGGCTCAAGCCGCTGATGGTCGGCGTGATCGCCGGAGACCTCGCCTGCGGAATCCTCTTCATGATCGCCGGCGCGGTCTACTATGCCTTCACCGGCCGGCCGCCCGAGCGGTTCGGGATCTTCCCGTACTGAGAGGCAGCTCCAAGAGCAGGGCGGCCACGAGCGTTGGGGGACAGGCGCGTCGTGCTTTCGCTTCACTCCCGGTTCGCCATGATCCCGCGCGGCTGGACGAGGAGTCCCGCCTGGTACGGGTGTGAGGTGTCACCCATGCACAGGCACATGGGCACGGTCGTCCCCGGCGTGCGTTCGTCCATGCGGCAGCGCCGCGCGCCAACCGGCTTTCCATTGATCGAGCAGCGTGTTGACCAGTTCCCCATTCTCCGGCAGGGCCGCGAGGTCCGCCGCGGGATCGAACCCGTTGCCGACGTCGAAGACCTTCACGTGCTCGAATGCGTCGGATCCCTGCTGGCGCTCGAACCGCAATTCGTATCGCGCCGTACACAGGGTGTGCCGCACCCGGTCGCCATTGTGAATCTCGCTGAACGTTGCGGATTTCCAAGGACGGTTCGGGTCCTGCATCAACGGGGCCAGGCTGACCCCCTCCAGATGCTCCGGCAGCGGCACGCCGCACAGATCGCATAGGGTAGGGTAGAGGTCCACGTTCTCGGTTAGCGCGTCGATCCGGTGCGGTCGCACTCTCGGGTCGCGGATCATCAGCGGGACGTGAAACGTGGCGGCGGGCGTGGGGCGCAGCATCCCGGCCGACCCGGCGTGGTCGGCCCAGAGCGCAACAATCGTGTTGTCGGTGAGCCCGAGTCGATCCAACTCGTCCAGGAGCATGCCGAGCTGCGCGTCGAGGAAACTGATGCATGCGCAGTAGGCATGCTCGATTGTGCGCTTTTCCGAGCCGCGCGGGGTCGTGCTGCCCATCTGTTCGAGCGTATCGTCAGCGTACAGATCCCAATGCCGCTTCGGCGCGAACCACGGGTGATGCGTGGCCGTGTAGCCCACAGCGAGAAAGAACGGCCCTTCGCGAAGTTGCTGCAGACGCTCGATGGCCTGGCGCGTGGTCTTCCCGTCGCGGTACGCGTCGTCCGGCACGTCCGCGCATTCAGTCTCCGGCCCCAGCTTCACCGGCGGCCAAAGCTCCTTGGGCATCCGCCGGGAATAATCGCCGTACGTGAAGCCGGCCGCGGCCAGCTTGGCCTCCACGATCGCGCGGTTCTCCGGGAGCTGATGCTCGACTGGGAGCTTTTTCGGCAACGGTTCACTCCAGCCGTGCGGATCGTCCCTGTTCATGTGGTGAAAGACCTGGCTGATCCCGATGCTCGTGTATCCGTTTCTCTTGAATTGGTGCGATACGGTGACGACCTCCGGCATCGTAACCCCGAGCGGAGCCCCCTCGTTGGTGAATACCCGCGTCGTCTCCGGGCGACATCCGCTCAAGGTGCTCGCCCGGGACGGCGCGCACGGCGCAATCTGGCAGGCGTTGCGGGTGAAGTGGGCCGCAGAACCCGCCAAGCGGTCGAAATGGGGCGTGACCATCCCCGGCAAACCGTTGCAGGCAAGCTGCGGGCGAAACATGTCTTGGCCGATTAGGAGTACGTTCATTTCGTTAGGATAGGGCGGGATTCCCTTGACAATCAAGCCCTCAGACCACTATAATGCCAACGATGGCATATCGGTCTGGCGGTGCTGTGAGTTCGAGCGATTGGGCCCCGCAAAGACCCTCTCTTGAGCCGCTCAATATTCGTTCGGTAGACAACCGACGGAGCACGAAATCGTCCACCGCAGTTGTGAGCCGATCTTCGCCGTCGCGGCCCGATCGAGGGGATGAACCGGTGGACGATTACGGAAGACGATTACGCACGACGATCACGGTCGAGGAGGACCCTGCCTCATGAACAGAATCTCGGTTGGATTTGTAGCCAGCCTGCTTGTGGGTCTGCTCGCGCATGCACACGCCCATGCCGCCGATTATTTCTTCGACAGCCAGTCCGGCGCCGACTCCAATGCCGGCACGCAGCCCACGGCGGCGTTCAAGACGCTGGAGAAGCTGGCCGCGCTTTCGCTGGAGCCGGGCGACACGGTTCATCTCAAGCGAGGATCCGAATTCCGCGGGCAACTCCGATTCAAGGGCGACGGGTTGGAGGGCCGCCCCATTCGCCTGACGGCCTACGGCACGGGACCGAAGCCGGAGATTCTGGCCACGGTCCGCCCCGCGGCCTGGGAGCGGCATGACGGCGACGTCTACAAGGTGCGCCTGCCGGCGGAGACGTTCACCGGCGACCGGTTCGTCTACGGCGTCTTTGACTACCCGCGCGGGGGCTTGCCGGTCTACCTGGAGGGGAACAGGCGGGCCCGGAAGATGCCGGACGGGAACGGTCGTTTCTTCTTTGATGCGGAAACGATGACGCTCTACGTCCGCACACACGACGGCAAGCCGCCGGCCGAGCACGCGCTGGAGGTGTCGGTGGTCACGCCGCTTCTCGGCCTTGCGGGACGGTCCTGGCTGGCGATCGACAACATCGCCTTTCTGTTCGGCAACCGTTCGCACTGGGTGTTTCGGGATTCGCATGACATCGTCATTCGCGATTGCGCGTCCCTGTACGTGAGCCACTTCGGCAACGCACCGGTTTCGATCGGCCGCCAGTCACACCACATCCAGCTCCTCAACTGTTTCCTGTACGAGAACTGCAACGGCGGCGTCTGCATCACCGACGGCGCCACGCGCAACACGGTGCGCGGCTGCACGATCGTGAAGTGCCGTTCGAACGACGGCATCACGTGCCACAGCGGCGGCAAGGACAAGAACGGGGTGCGCCAGGGTATCACGGGCGATCACAACGTGCTCGAGAACAACGTGATCGGGCACTGTCCGGAGGAGTCGATCGACATCACCTCGGGCGACCACCACATCGTGCGCGGCAACATCTGTTACGGAAACGGGAATCCCGGCATCATCGTCGGGCACGATTCCGACCACATCCTCATCCAGAACAACATCTGTTTCGGGAACCGGCGCGCCGGCATCCACGTGGCCGGCACGGCCGAAGAGGGCGCACGCGGGCACAATACGGTGGTCCGGAACCTGGTCTACGACAACGGCTATCCGGGCCTGGAGATCCAGGCCCCGTATACGAAGGTCTTGAACAACACGGTAGTCAACAGCCGCCAGCGCGTCGCCGTCCGCATCACGGAGAAGGCGACAGGCTCGGATCTGCGCAACAACCTGATCGTGACGACGGATCGCGCCATCTACCATCCCAGCCTGCAGTTCATGAGCGGGACGCCGACGCAATTCGGCGTGACGCTTTCGCACAACCTGTTCTTCCATCTTCGCAAGCCGGACGGCCGTGTGCTGCAGACGAAGGAGGGGAACTTTGCGCCCGCCGATTTCCTGGCCAAATACCGTACCGGCCAAGGCAACGCCGTGCAGCCGCCGCAGTTCAGAGAAGAAGGCGATCTCAGGTACTTCCTCGCGCCCGGCAGTCCCGGCGTCGACGCGGGCGCGGACGTCGGCCTGCCGTTCAAGGGCCGCGCGCCCGACGCCGGCTGGAAGGAAGTGGGCGACGAAGCCGCCGCGCCGCCGTATCCCCCGTTCCTGATCGGGGACGGCGAGAACGACGAGGCCGAGATTCTCTATCTCTGGGGCAAGACCGAGGTCACGCCTAAAAAAAAACGGTGGACCGCCGCACCGGTGAGCGCGCGGGCCGGTAACGACCCGGCCGTGCCGCCGTCGGAGTTCGAGGCCGCGCTGCAGCGGATCCGGGAATACCGGAAGAAGCCGGGCCTCGCGATACATTACGTGGAGCTTGCCCGCGCATTAGCGGGGGAGGATGCGGGGAAGTTGGCGCGGGTGGATGAGGCGGCGGCGGAGGTGAAGTAGGACGCGTGCAGAAATATACATGATTCGTGCACATACCCCCATTCCAACGGATGTGGGGTTCAATGCGCCGACGCGTTTGACATCCTGCCCGCAAGTTTGATTCAATGTCGTTTTCTCAGACAAATCCCGAGCAAGCTCTCGATTAAGTTCTCGATCAAGTTTCAGGAAAGGACGGGAGTCCCGTGACAGAGAAAAACAAGAAGATCCGGCTCGCTCTGATCGGGTGCGGCTCGCATTCGCGCGGGAACCACGCGCAGCCGATGGCGCGGTACGCAGCCGATCACCCGGACGAGTTGGAGTTGGCCGCGGCGTGCGATCTGGACCTGGCCAAAGCCACGCGATTCTGCGGGCAGTTCGGGTTCAAGAAGGCTTATGACAACGTTGATGCCATGCTGGAAGCCGAGCAGCCGGACGCCTGCGTGGCCATCATGCCGGTTTCCCACATCGTGGCGATGGGCATCAAGCTGCTGGAACGCGGGATGCCGTGTGTGATCGAGAAGCCGCCCGGCGCGACGCTCGAAGAAGCGCGGCGGCTGGCCGACGTGGCGCGCAGGACGGGGACGCCGCACGTCGTTTCCGTCAACCGCCGGTTCAGTCCCTACATCCGCCGCGCCGTCGACTGGGCGAGGCAGCAGGGGCCGCTACGGTTCGTGCGCGGCGCCATCATCCGGGTGCGGCGCGCGGAGCCGAGCTTCGTCTGGTCCACCGCGATCCACTCCGTGGACGCCATGCGGTTCATCGCGGGCGACGTCGAACGCTATGACGCCCATATCTGCCGCGGCGACGGGATGCTGACCACCTGGTACGCGATCGGATTCACGTACGCCGGCGGCTGTCTCGGCCATCTCGACATCCTGCCCTCCGCCGGCTGGCACGAGGAGACCTACGAACTGATCGGGGAGGGGTTCCGCGCCGCCGTCTCCACCCAGCACGCCAAGAAGCCGACGACGCTGCGCTGCTGGCTCGGCGAGGAGCTGGTGGTCGACGACGCATCGCCCGAAGACGAGCCGGAGGATGTCACCATCGGCCCGTATGCGGAGGTGGCGGAACTCGTGGCCGGCCTCCGCAACGGGTCCGCGCTGCGCCCCACGATGGACGACGTGCTGCCGTCGGCCGAGATCTGTTTCGAGATCGCCGCGCAGGCCGGCGTGCTGGAGGATTGACGATTGCCGATTGCCGATTGTCGATTGACGATTGTCAATCGACTATTGTCGTTACGCAGTCCGGTGTCTGGAGTCCGTCGCCTGCTTGAAGGACGAGAACGCGTGCCGGATCCGGTTCCTGAACAACGTACTCCGGCGCCGTGTGGAGGGCGAGGCTGTGCCGAGCCGCAGGGCTTTCAGGGCCGCTTTTCGACGGCTCTCTGTCCTGTCACGTTTCGACGAAGAACCGGGCGAAGAGTAAGATTAGGGAGAGGGACGAGGGGGCTGGACGCGAAGGGTTCTGAACGCAGTAACCGGAGGAGAGCACACACATGAAGAGACGCCTGTTTGCCTGCTGCCTGATGCTCGGCATCGCGGCGGCAGCGCTGATCGCCAGTCGCGCACAGGAGGCCACGATGGGTGAGGTGTTGTTCGCGGAAGACTTCTCGAAGGGCATGGACGAGTGGTGGGCCGAGGGCGGCCAGAAGGTCTGGGTCGAGGACGGCCGCCTGCACGTGAAGGCGGACCCGGACAAAGCGAAGGGCGAAACGGGCTACGGCGTCGCGACCGTCTGGTGCCGCAAGGAGTTCCCGGCCGATATCCTGATCGAGTTCGACGCACACGTCGTCTCCTCCTCGCGCGACGTCAACAACATCAACTTCTTCTTCTGCTACTCGGACCCGTCCGGCAAGCCGCTGTTCGAGTCGCGCGCGAGCCGGGCGGACGCGGCCTACGGCAAGTACCACAAGCTCAACGGCCACATCGTCACCTATCTGAAGGACAAGGGCGGGAAGGGCGAAGAAGGCTCGGGCAAGGGCCGGTTCCGGATCCGGCATTGTCCCGGCTTCAAACTGATCGGCGAGGCGTTCGACTACGAATGCGAGCCGGGCAAGACCTACCACGTCGTGATTCGTAAGAAGGGCAACGAGATCTCCGTGGCGGTCGACGGCAAGGTCTGGTGCACGGCCACGGATCCCAACCCGCAGGGCGCCGGCCTGATCGGGTGCCGCACCTTCCAGACGTACCTGTGGTGGGACAATATCCGGGTGACGGCGCTCTGACGTGCGCTTCGCGCTCGTCAAATGGTCAATGGTCGATGGTTGATGGTTCCGGAACTTGCTCGAGAACTTACTCGGGAACTCGGCTCGAGCAAGTTTACAAAGCTCCAGACAAGGGCGGATTCCGCTAACCCCGCACCTCTCCCCAATTCGCGTCCAGCCACTCCACCGGCTTCCGGATGTCCCGGGCAAAGAACCGGAGCCGTTCGTCCTCCGGCACCTTGGCCATGCCCTCGAGCCGGATGGAGAACCAGCGCCCGGCGAACGCGGCGGGGACAGCATCCAGCTCCTCCGCCTTGAGCGCGGCACTCTCTTGATAGGCGGCCAGGAACGTGCGGCAGCCCGCCGCATCGAATTCCGCCGCGTCGGTCAGCGACCAGATATTGCCCGGATCGATCGCGCGCGGCTGCGCGGCGAAAAAGTACAGCCCGTCGGCCACATCGCGGCACCGCGCACCGGGATAGGCCCAGTCCAGATCGAAAATCCCGCAGACGTCGCCGCGCTCGGAGAAGAGCAGGTTCGCGGGCGTGTAGTCGCCGTGCACGACCCAGCCGCTCAGCCGTGAGTAGGCCGGCCCGGCGTAGACCTCCGTCAAGCGTTCGACCCGCCCGATAGCCCACTCGACATTCGCCCGTTCCCCGGCGCCGGCCGCCAGTCTGTGCAGCGCCTGCAGGTTTGTCAGTTGCAGGCCCGGATCCTCCAGCCGGTCGCTCACCGCATCGGAGAACCCGAGCGTGGTGTATTGGGCGATCGGCTCTCCTGCCTGAATCGGGGGCTTATAGGCCGCCGCCACCTCGTGGAACCGGGCCAGGGCGTGGGCGGCGTTGGCGATCTCGCCTGCCGCGCCGGCCCTGAACGCCCGCCCCCTGATGAACGGGTACAGCTCACAGACGCGGCCCGCCGCGCGCACCCAGCGCGCGCCGTCCCGCGCACGGACTGCCGTGGCGGTCGGTACGCCCTGCGCCGCCAGATGCTCGCGCAGCCCGTGGTCGTACCGCAGGCGCGCGTCACCCGACGTGCGCGTGCCGCGCAACCGCAGGAAATAGCCGCCCGTCGACGTCTCGACCCGCCAGGTCTTCCCCGCCGTGCCGCCCCCCGCCCGGATTGCCCGGATCCGGCCGATCTCATAGTCGCGCAGGACGTCTTCCGGTGCCGGCGTGTCTCTTTGTGCGGGCGCCATCTTCGCGCTCCTTCTCCCCCGGGTTGCACGCCGGCCCGGTTCCGAACCCTCCGGCACTGTCGGCACCTTCAGCTTCAGCCGGCCGGAATCTTCACGGGCCGTGCCAGCAGTCTCTTGGCGTTTCTGTAATAGATCTTCTCCAGAACGCCCTTCGTGAGATTCAGCCCGTGCACCCGCCATTCCCGCCGCTTCGACCAGATGGCCAGATCGTGCCGGTCCGATTCGAGCGTGTCGACGTCGCGCTGAAAAAGCAGCGTCCAGCCGTCCTTCGTTTTCGGACCCCCGATCCCACCGTCCGATCCGAACAGGACGCGGTCGGCGTAGTCCGTCAGAAACGCCGCAAAGTCGTTCGGACTGCGGGCGCCGTTGGCCAATGCCCAGGAGGAGTCCACGTAGACGTTGGGATACCGTTCGAGCAGATCCGCCAGCAGGGCAAGTTGTCGCTCCAGATGGCCCATGTGCGGGAAGACGAAGGTCGTGCCCGGATGCTTGCGTAGCATGTTGTCGCGTTCGGCGCACAACTGATCGAACGAGGGCACCTTGTCCCGCACTCGCCAGTAGCGCATCTCGCTCGGGATGTTCTTCACGCCAAGCCAGAAATTGTAGCGGGCGTCCGGATGGAAGAACTCCTGCGGATCGCCGCTATGATACATGATGGGAATGCCGAGTTGGCCGGCTTTCGCGTAGATCGGGTCCATCCGCGGATCGTCCATGGGCATCCAGCGCATGGCCGGCTTCCCGAGTTCGAGTTTCAGACCGCGCGCGCCCGCACGCACCGTCGATTCCAAGTGGCTGACGGCCCGCGCCGTGAAGTCGCGGGAATCCATTCGGCTGAAATCCACCGTCGTGAACACGACAAAACGGTCCGGCGCGGCGTTGAGGAAGTGAAAAGCCGCGCGTTCCGAACGGGCGTGACTGGAATTCGGCGCCTTCTTCGTTTCAAAGCCCAGGCAGAGAAGCACGGATTTGCGAACGTTCAACGCGTCCATGGCCGCCATGCGGCGTTCGAGTTCCTCGTCGAGTTCGTATGACGAGAGGGCTTCGCGGGATTGTCCGGGCGGATGCGTGTGCACATCGATGATCGGCACGCCCTTGAGATTGTCGCGATGGCGCAGGCGTTTCATCGTCAGCATCATAGACCCGCAACTCGGCGGGCACAAGCTGAAGGGCAAACAGGCCGCCGAAAAGCGCCCATCGGAACCCCTTGGGCTCCGGGCAAGGCCTGGATCTTCAATTTTGCCCCCCGTTTTTCCCCATTGACAAATCCTTGGAACGTGCCATACTAAGGCGAAGTCAATCGATTGACTCAACGGGAGGCTGTGATGAGCAGACGCCGGGTCCGGGTCGGGTTGGCCGGTGTGAGTTTTGACGCGTTCTGGGGGTTCCACGAACCCGAATACGCGCGCCGCGCCGCATCCGTTCGTCGTGCCGTGGAGGCGCTTGGCGCCGAGCTCGTCACGGTATTCGAGACATTCCGGGCCGCGGAGCAGGCCGAGGCCGCCGCGCGCCGGCTGAACGAGGAAGCGGACCTTGTCATCCTCGACGTCGCGACGTTCCCGGAAGGCAAGGCGGCGGGCGCATTTTTTGACGCGCTCGTTCCGCCGCTCATACTCTGGTGTCGAAACGAATCGAAATACAGAACGCACATCGGCCACAACAGTTTTTGCGGCGCCAATTTCCTGGCCGGCAACCTGGCCTTGCGCGGGCGGCGCTTCCGTAAGCTGCACGGTACGGCGGGCGGCCGTGAATTCCGTGCCAGGCTGAAGACGGCCGTGCTGCTCGTGCGGGCGGCGAAACAGGCGGCCGGTTCGCGGATCGGGCTGATCGGCGGCGGGATCGTGCCGAAGTTCCATGACATCGACATTCAGCCGGCAGACCGGGAGAATCTGCGCCGGCGCTGGCGTCTCGAGTTCATCGACGTACCCCTGCGCGAGACCCTTGCGCGGGCGCAATCCCGCACGGCCGCATCTGTGCGGCAGGCGACCCGCCGGTTGGCGGCCGCCTTCACCGAGATCCGCGTGCAGCCGTCGGCGCTGGAGCGGCAGGCACGGCTCTTTCTGGCCCTGAAGGATACGGTACGGCGGGAACGGCTCGACGCCGTCGCGATACGGTGCTGGCCGGAGTTGCAGGCCGCGTACGAGATGTGGCCGTGCCCGACGATCAGTCTGTTGAACACCGACGGCATCCCCGCCGCGTGCGAAGGAGACCCCGGCGGCGCGCTGGACATGTTGCTCGCCCGCCGGCTTTCCGATACCCCCACGACGTTGCTGGACGTGGTGGATTGGGACGACGCCGAGGATACGCTCTCGCTCTGGCATTGCGGGCCGACGGCCTGTTCGTGGGCCGACTCCGCCGGTTGCCGGCTCATCCCGCACAACGTGGACGGCCGCTCGCCGCAGGGACGGCCGGTGCCCGGCCTGCCGGGTGTGGTGGACATGCAGTTTGCGCCCGGGCCCGTCACCGTCTTTCGCACGCTTGGCGCGATCGACGATGAGTTCGTTCTGGCGGGCGCTCTGATCCCCGCCGACGGGCAGCGCATCTGCGGCAGCTTCGGGCTGATGAGCCGCGTCTCGGCCTACGGCCGCCGCACGCCTGTCGGCCGCATTCGAAACCAGATCCTGGACCGCGCGCTCCCGCATCACTATACCGCCGTCCGCGGCCATGTGCTGGGGTAGGGGGGGGATCTCTGTCGTGAGCGTTGTCGTCGGACTCTCTTGTTGGCAGCGATCGGGAATTCAGGGGAAGGGGAACTTGCTCGAGAACTTACTCGGGAACTCACTCGAGAACTCACTCGAGAACTTGCTCGAGAACTTACTCGGGAACTTGTCTCGAGATTCTCGAACCAACCGCAGAGCCGGGAATCGAGCAAGTTCCCGAGCAAGTTCTCGAGCAAGTCGGGAGAGAATTCCGCTGCCAACCATCGGCTCCACGCGATCCCGCCCCGGAGGCGGGACGCGTGAGCGGTTTCGAAGACAGCGTCAGCCATGATCGCCACCCACACACCGCTGCGCACCCTCATCACCCGTCTCAAGCGGGCGGGGCGCCCGTGCACGCTGCTGGGGGTCGGGCCCGTCTCGCACGTCGTGGTTCGGGCCGCGCTCGAAGCCTGCAAGCGTCACGACTGCCCGGCCATCTTCATTGCCTCCCGCAACCAGGTGGACCTGAGGTCGCTCGGGCACGGGTACCTGATGGGCGGCATGGACCAGGCGGCCTTCGTGGCCCTGTTGCACGAGACGAGCCGGACGATCGGGTTCGACGGGCCGCTCTATGTCTGCCGCGACCATGGCGGGCCGTGGCAGCGCAACGTCGAACTGAACGGGAAGTATCCCGTGGACCGCGCCATGGCGATCGCGCGCGAGTCGTTTCGCGCCGACATTGAGGCCGGCTTCAACTACCTGCACATCGACCCCACCAAGTGCCCGTTTCCCTCCTCGCGTGCCGAGCTCTGCGCCCGAACCGTGGAAATTCTGGAGTACTGCGAGGCGGTCCGGCGCGCGCGGGGCAACGGCGCGATCGATTACGAAGTGGGCTCCGAGGACATCCAGGGCGGTTTGACCTCGCGGCAGGACTTCGAAGCGTTCCTCAGGGATCTCACCGCCGCACTCGACGACGCAGGGCTGCCGCAACCGACGTGCGTGGTCGGCCAGACCGGCACGCTGTGCCGCATGGATCGCAATGTGGGGCGCTTCGACTGGAAGCGGACCGAAGAACTCGCCGGGCTCGCCATGGCTTGCGGGGTCGGCTTCAAGGAGCATAACGGCGACTATCTCAGCGCCGCCTCCTGCCGGATACACCCCACCATCGGCGTCACCGGCATGAACGTGGCCCCGGAATTCGGGCTCGTGGAGACCGACGCACTGCTTGCGCTGACCGAGCTCGAGGCGAAACTCGTGCGGGAAGGATGGCTTGCCGCCGGCGCCGCCTCGAACCTGCGCCCGCTGCTCCTGGCGCGAACCTTCACGAACAGCCCGTGGCCGAAGTGGATGAGCGACGAGGTCAGCCAGCTGCCGCGCGAGCAGGTGGAACGTGACAGCGCCGTCCGCCTGCTCATTGCCCGGGTCTGCGGCCATTACGTTTTTGACCTGCCGGAGTTCGTCGCGGCCCGTCGGCGGCTCTACGCGCATGTGGAGCGGTTCGACCTCGTCGACGACGCCGACCGCTTCGTTGTCGAACGCGTGCGCAGCGCCATTGAATTCTACATCCGCCATTTCCGGCTGGAGGGAATCAACGCGCTCGTGTGAGCGCGAACGCTGCCGCGGCGGCGGTGCGCACAGGGCGCGCGCGGGCGCCGGACGCGGACTCACCGGTCCCGCTTCTCGAAGACGATCAGATCCACAAAGGCGCTCCGGGCGCTGTTGGCCGGCAGCCTCTTCTCGAACGTCGCCGCCATGGAGTAGCCCGCGCGGCGCAGAACGGCGCTCTTGGCCTCGCAACCGGGGTCGCTGCACGCGATGTACGTGTCGGCCTCGGGCAAAGCGAGCGCCGCGAGCAGTTCGTCGCCTCTGTTCCAGGCGAGGGGATGGCAGTAGACATCGACGAGACATACGGTGCCGCCCAGCAGTTTCTGTTTCCACCCGCGCCACGTGGCCAACCCCATGACCGCTTGTGTCTCTGTGTTGCGCAGCACCTTCGCGCGGGCCGGCAGCCCCTTTTCCCGCTCCTGTTCCTGCGTCCGCAGCACCTGGAGAAACTCACCCTTGCTGGTTCCCCGGCCGACAAGATCCAGCGGCGCGCAGCGGACAACCCCCGGGAAATCGCCCAGAAACAGGCTGTTCAAGTTGGGCTGATGCCGCCAATCGGCATCCTCCAGCTCGAGCGGGGCCGACGTGAAATAGCCCGCCTCGAACTCCGCGGCCGACCCCGCGTGCCACGCCATGGCGCCGCTTTCTTCCTCGATGCCCCGAAACCCGACTCCTTCGTAGATGCGGTACGGCACCGACTGGTAGCCGGTTCCCAGGCAGAGCGCGCGCCCGCCTCGCTCGCGGAAATCCGTCATGAGGGCCTTCACGAGTTGGGACATGGCCCCCTTCTTCCTGTCTTCGGGCTTGGTGAAGACGTGGCCGAAATTGCCCACGCCGTTCTGTTCGCACGTGATCACGCAGGAGAAAGGCGCGCCGTGGCGGTGCACCACATAGAAGCGGGTCTCGATCGGTAACTCGGTCCGCAGCATGTGGCTGATCTGCCAGGTCCACACCTCGCCCTTGTGGGCGAACAGCTCTTCCATGCGCTCCGCCCATTCCGGATCCGGGCCCGTGACGAGCCCCAGCTTCACCGTTTCTCCCGTCTTCAGCGCTATCGTGGCCAAGTCGCTGTACATGCGGCAGCGTCCCTCTTCCCCTATAACTTGCTCGAGAACTTGCTCGAGAACTTACTCGAGAACTCACTCGCGGCCCGCCTTCGCGCGGCGCTTCCGCCGTCGTCCCGCGGCGCAAGCGCCTCGGGACTATGGCGCGACAAGTCGGCGGACAGGTCAACCCTTCCCCCAGTACGCATCCTTGGCCTGGCCCAGCTTCTCGGGCGAAAGCCGCAGATTGGCGAGCGCGTCTTCGTGCAGAGCGGCCACGGCCGCGGCGGCCGACAGCCCTTCGATCGTGATCATGTGGGCGAGGAACACGATCGCGCCCTCGCGCGACAGGCTGCCGTTGTGCCGGGGTGCGTGGTGGCGCAGAGCCGCTTCCCGGAACAGGCGCGGAAAGTTCCATTTTCGGCAGATGCGCCCGCCGACCTCGCAGTGATCGAGCCCCCAGAGGTCCTTTTCTTTCTCGATCGCCTTGTGCATGGCGGCGCCCGCGGCTCCGATCAGCGGCAGGGCCTCCTGATTGGCGGCGAGGGCCAGCACCAGTTTCCCGATATCGTGGAGAAGCCCCGCCAGCGAGTAGGCCTCCTGATCGTGCGAGTTGAGCCCCGCCAGCCCGGCCAGGATCCGGCTGGCTTTCGATATGTCCCGCGAATGTTCGAAATAGCGGTCGATGTTCTTCAGCGCGCCGAACGCTTTGCGGATGATCCCTTCGGTGAACGAGGCCGCGACGAACTCGATCAGATTGTTCATCCCGAAATACAGAACGGCTTCTTCCAGGGTCTCGACCTTGTGCGTCACGCCGTAGCGCGCGGAATTGGCGAAGCGGAGCAGGTCGGCCGACAGGCCGGGGTCCTTGCTCAGCAGCGGCACCAGCCGGGAAAAACTGACGTTCGAGTCCGCCGCCGCCTTGCGCAACTCAACCACGTTGGACGGCAGCGGCGGGAGCCGCTCGATACCTTCCACCACCCGCTGTGCGATGTCCTTTTTGGAAAGCATGCGCCCCTGCTTGTCTCGGCCCGCCCCCGCTTCACCCGCCGACGGCGGCCCGCGGCTCGCGTTGCGGCGCCCGGAACTCCGGATCGGCTCGAGACAGTCTATCCTAGCAAAGGACCGGGACGCCCACAAGCCGGCAGCGGCGCATCGAAAACAAAACGGGGAGGCCTGCAAAGGTCTCCCCGTTTCCGCTTCTCACGTTCTTCGCCTCGGCCGGCGCTAACCGACGAGTTGCACCACGCCGCCGGGCAGCGCATTGGCCTGGGCCAGCATCGCCGTGCCGATCTGCGTGAGAATCTGGTACTTCGAGAACTCCGTCGTCTCCCGGGCCACGTCCACGTCGCGGATGCGGCTCTCGGAGGCGCGCACGTTATCCTCATAGTTGCGCAGGCCGCCGAGCGTTTGCGCCATGCGGTTCTGCTCCGCGCCGATCACCGCCCGGATCCCGCTGATGTAGTCGATGCCGAGGTTCAGCTTGTCCACGGCGGCCTGCGCGAGCGACTGTGTCGCAATGCTCAGATGCCGCTCGCAGATCAGGCTCGCCCAGCGCACGACCGTCAGCGTAGAGCCGGCCAGCGACATGTTCGACCCGTAGGAGTAGGTCGAATAGCTGCCGACGACATCCAGGAAGTTCGTGGCCGTCAGGTTGACGGCTGTCTCCTGGAAGATCTGGTTGCTGTCGGGCCCCACCTGCAGGTAGGGTGCCGACGTGCCCGCCACGCCGTCGCCGGTCATCGTCGGGACGCCGTTGCCGCCGCGGAACAGATACAGGCCGTTGTATTTCCCCGCGGCCGTCGCACCGCTGGTGATACGTTGGATCTCGTACTGCATCTGCTGAAATTCCATCTGCAGGTTCACCCGGTCGACCTGGCTCTTCGTGCCGTCGTTCGCCATGACGGCCAGCTCCGCCATGCGGCCGAGCATGTCGTGAATCTTCTGCAGCCAGCCGTCGGCCGTCTGCAGATAGGAGATCTTGTTCTCCACGTTCATGGACGCCGCGGCCGTGTTGCGGTACTGCGCCCGCAGCCGCTCGCTGATCGCCAGGCCGGCCGGATCGTCCGCCGCCTGGTTGATGCGAAGCCCCGAGGCGAGCTTCGCCATCGACTTGCGCATGTTACTCACATTGAAGGAGTAGTGCTTCCATACGCTGAAAGCCGGTGCGTTGTTGAATACTTGCATGTCGCCTTCCTCCGTGATGTCCCGTGACTACCTACACGCGTCAGGCCCGCCTCCCTGCCGAGTGTACAGGCATCCTTGCCTTGTTGCGGGCGTCGGGCTCATGAGTGCGATTCCGCCGGACACGCTGTCCCGCCGCGGGAGCCCTTCCCTCGCCGTTGCCCACTATCTTCGGCAGTCTGCGCCGCGTGTTTAGGGCGGCAACCCCGCAAAACGCCGCGCTCGGTCGAAAAGCGTGAGGGGCCGTGGCATGCAACTTGCGTCATTGAACTCCGTGTCCGCACCCCTCGACCTCGTTCGCGCGACCACCGGCAGAATGTTCCGGCCCATCAGACACCCTCTTGCGAGCATGCTGCCGACAACCGGTGCCGCTCACGGGACGGCGCGATTAGCGCCGGTACCGTGCAGCGTCTGGTTCGGCTCCCTGTTCTTGGGCTCAACGTTCAACGCTCAACGTTCAACATTCAACGCTCATGTGTTCGATGTTCGACGTTCGTCGAGTTGCCGGTAAGGCCCGCCTTCATGTATCTACGCCGGCGCGCACCCAAAGAGAAGGGGAGATCCTCCGGATCTCCCCTCTGTTCGGTCTCAATCTGCTGTTCGGTTCCGGTTCTATCCGATGAGTTGTACCACGCCGCCCGGCAGCGCGTTGGCCTGGGCCAGCATGGCCGTGCCGATCTGGGTCAGGATCTGGTACTTCGAGAACTCGGTCGTCTCCCGTGCCACATCCACGTCGCGGATGCGGCTCTCGGAAGCCCGTACGTTGTCCTCGTAGTTGCGCAGACCGCTCAGCGTCTGGGCCATGCGGTTTTGCTCCGCCCCGATCACGGCGCGGATCCCGCTGACGTAGTCGATACCGAGGTTCAGCTTGTCCACCGCGGACTGAGCCACCGATTGGGTCGAGATGCTCAAGTGCCGCTCGCAGATCAGGCTCGCCCAGTGCACGACGGTCAGCGTGGAGCCGGCCAGCGACATGTTCGACCCGTACGAATAGGTCGAGTAGCTCCCGACGATGTCCACGAAGTTCGTGGCCGTCAGATTGACCGGCGACTCCTGGAAGATCTGGTTGCTGTCGGGCCCCACCTGCAGGTACGGCGCCTCCGTCCCGGAAATGGCGTCGCCGGTCATGCTGGCAATGCCGTTCCCCCCGCGGAACAGGTACAACCCATTGTATTTCCCCGCGGCGGTTGCGCCGCTGGTAATACGCTGGATTTCGTACTGCATTTGCTGGAATTCCATCTGCAGGTTCAGTCGGTCCGTGTTGCTCTTGGTCCCGTCGTTGGCCATCACCGCCAGTTCGGCCATACGGCCGAGCATGTCGTGAATCTTCTGCAGCCAGCCGTCGGCCGTCTGCAGATAGGATATCTTGTTCTCCACGTTCATGGCCGCCGCGGCCGTGTTGCGGTACTGGGCCCGCAAGCGCTCGCTGATCGCCAGGCCGGCCGGATCGTCGGATGCCTGGTTGATCCGAAGACCCGATGCCAGCTTGGACATCGACTTGCGCATGTTGCTGACGTTGAACGAATAGTGCTTCCATACGCTGAAAGCGGGCGCGTTGTTGTAGACTTGCATCGTTCCTTCCTCCGTGACTCCCTTCGCGTTTCCCTTCCGCTCGCCCGTCATCTAACGGGCGCGGGCATCCGTGCCCTGTTGAGGTGTCAGCCGTTGTCTCGCTCGAGGCCCAGCCCCTACCGGTCCCCGGCATCCCCGTCCGATCCGCAGCCCTCCTTTCTTCCTGACAACTGTTCAGACACAGCAGCCAGTGCGTGGCCGCTACCTGCTTGTTCGGCGGTTCGGGGGCGCGATTTAACCCGAAAGCACCGAAAAATCGGGATTCGGGCACTGGCATCGAGCCGGTCCGTGGCATCGAACTTGCGTCATTGGACGGCGCAACGGCGTGCGCCAGACGTGCCTTTACGCCCGGCGGCAGAATGTTCCGCCATATAATGAGGATGGCCGGTGTATCCGCTTCGATGCTTGATCCGCCCAGGCCGCCGCCGTATCATACGGGTTCGACTTGCAGAGAGGACGGAACTGGTGTTCCAGCTGGTCTTCAAAACCAGTAGCGGGCGGATAACACCGTCTGTGGCAGGTTCGATTCCTGCCCTCTCTGCCCGTTCCCGCCCCGGCTCCGGGCGGGAACGGGCAGCCGCGGCGTAGCCCGATTTGCCGTCCCGAAGCCTGAGAGGCGAGGGCGGAAGGGCGAAGGCGGGCCGGCCCGTGTACCGAAATCCATGAACGCACCTGACACATCTTCTCCCGCTGTCGCCGCACTTCTCAAGCAACCGGCACTCGCGGCTCTGAAGGACCGGTACGGCGAAGACAGGGTGGCTTTCGCCGTTGCCCGGTGCGCGGGCGTGACGGGTGCAAGGCGGGATCCGGGGCAGATCCTGCCCGAGGTCAAGGCGTGCCTCGAACGAATTGCCGGCCAATCCCTCAAACCGGTGATGAACGCCACCGGCGTCATTCTGCACACGAACCTCGGCCGCGCGCCGCTCGGCCGCGCGGTAACCGACGCGATTTCTCGCGCGGCACGCGGATATTCGAATCTGGAGTACGACCTTGCCGCTGCGCAGCGCGGGAGCCGGAGCGACCACGTCACCGACATGCTGTGCTACATCACGGGCGCGGAAGACGCCGTCGTGGTGAACAACAACGCCGCCGGGATCATCCTCGCCCTGCACACGCTCGCGCGCGAGCGCGAGGTCGTTGTCTCGCGCGGCGAACTCATCGAAATCGGCGGCTCGTTCCGGATCCCCGAGATCATGGCCGCCGGCGGCGTGCGCATGCGGGAAATCGGCGCGACCAACAGCACGCGGTTGGCCGACTACGAGGCGGCGATCGGGCCGGAGACGGCGGCGATCTTCAAGGCGCACAAATCCAACTATGCCGTCGAAGGAGCGGCGGCGGAAGTGGATGCCGCGGCTTTGGCCGGATTGGCGCATCGGTACGAGCTGCCCCTTTTCTACGATATGGGCTCCGGTTTGCTCCGCCGGCCGCGCGGCGTGCCGCTCGAGACCGAGCCGGACGTGCGCAGCGCGATCGCGGCGGGTGCGGATCTGGTGATGTTCAGCACCGACAAGCTGCTGGGCGGGCCGCAGGGCGGCATTGTGGCCGGGCGCGCCGCGCTCGTACGGCAGTTGGCGCGCGCGCCGCTGATGCGGGCGCTGCGCGTCGGCAAGTTGACGATGGCCGGGCTCTGCGCCGCGTGCCGGTTCTACCTGGACGACTGCCGGCAGGAAACCGTGCCGCCCATATTCGCGATGATGGAACGAACGGGGGAGGAACTCGACCGACTGGCCCGGAAGTTGATCGCGGAACTCCGGAAGTACGGCGTGTCCGCATGCGCGGTGCCGAGCACGGGCCGGTCCGGCGGCGGATCCCTGCCCCACCTCGAACTGCCCAGCACGGCGGTCGAACTGCTCGCGCCCAGGAAGAAGATCAGCAGGAAGGCCACCTTCGCGGAGCACGTCTTTGCGACGTTGCTCCAGAAGGATCCGCCCGTGCTCGGGGTCCTCAGGGAAGGGCGGGTCCTGTTCGATGTGCTCACCCTCTTCGAAGAGGACTTTGCTTATCTTGCGCAGACGATCGGGGAAGTCGTCGGCGCTCTGAAGCACTCGTCGTGATCGGCGTTCCGCCGCGCGGCCGCGGGGATTTCGAGCAAGTTCTCGAGCAAGTCTCAGTCCCCGGGCCTTCGGCCCGGTGGAAGCGGCGATCCGCCTTCGCCTTTCAGGCTATGGCGGACACAGGACGCCGCTTCTACCTTCCCCCACATTCCCCGACTGGTTCACTGCGGCCACGGCGTAGTGCATTGTCCCGTCGGCCCGCTCAGCGTCCCTGTCCACGAACTCCGTTGCGATCGTCGAGCCGATCTGTGTTGCCGCGGCCGTGCGGCAATCCGGTTCCGGGCAGCGGAAGACGCGGTAGTAGCACAGATCCGGCTCGGGGTTCGGCGCCCAGCTCAGCCGCACGACGCCGTCGGTGTCCCGGTCCGCCCGCAGACCGCGGACCGCCCGCGGGGCGTCTGCGGTGAACGCCGTGGTGTAGACCGTGAGGGAACCGGGCCGCAACTCGTCGGTCAGCTGCCCGTCACGCAGCGCGAGGACGGCTTCGGGCGGCTGCAAATCACCGCAGGGGCAAGCGGGAATGCCGGCGGGATCATACACATACTTGCGCACATGCGCTTCCGGGGCCAGGCCCTCTGCCGTCAGCCGTATCGCCGCGCGCGCCGCGTTTCGGTTCACGATCGCCGCGGACCAAGTGCGGCCGGCTTGGTGGCGCACGGCTGCCGCACGGAGGCGCGGATCGTCGGCGCCGACCTGCAACACGGCTGCCGGCCCCCGGAAGAACTTCGTCAGCAGCCCGTAGGCGTAGTAGTGCGGACGCGTCGAATGATCGGCGCCCGACCACCGGAACGTGCCCCACTTGTTGGCGTACCGCTTCTTCTCGTTGTCCGGGAAGTCGGCGAACGTCCAATAGCCCATCGCGTAGACGCCGGCATTCAGCATGGCCATCGCGGCCTCGGCCAGTTGAATGCCGACCAGCGGTTCGAGCGCCGTCTCCCAATGCGCGCACCCGTCCCACTTGTCGTACCCATAGCGCGGGCCGCGGTGCTGCCGCGCGCCGAATTCGCCCACGATGAACGGCTTGCCCTTGCCGGCCGCCACGGCCACTCCGCGCGTGACCTCGCCCAGGAACCACGGGTAGAACGTCTCGTCGTCGGGCTCGAAGTCGTTGATGTAGTGATGTCCGCCGTAGGCGCGCGTGATCGCGTCCATGTGCGTGGCCGCCCACTCGATCGTGTCCCAGTTCCGGATCGGGGAGGCGTCGCTCGCCAGAAGGCCGACGTCCAGGCCCCGCGCGCGCAGCGCGTCGAAGATGCGTGCATGGTAGTCTTTGAACGTCGGCAGGTCGTTGCGCAGTTTGGCCCAGCCGCCCAGCGACAGCTCGTTCGTCATGCAGTAGGTGCGGATGTTGGCGAGGCCCTCCCCCCGAACCAGCGACTCCAGCAACCCGGCCACCTCGTCGGCGTAGGCCGTGCGGGCCTCCGCCGTTTGCGTGTCGCGCGGGTTCCAGGTCGTCAGATAGAGCTCCGTGCCCGTCTCGCGGAGCAGCCGGAAGAACGGCAATACGGCTTCCGCATTCCAGCCCCAATTGTGCGTCGCGCGCGCGAACGACGGGCTCAGCTCGCGCCATCGCTTGGCGAACACCTCGTCCACTTGGCGCCGGCTCATCGGATGCAGATGACAGAACACGTGAAAGCCGATCCCGCCGAAAGACGGTTGGACCACTCGATCGGCGTGAACGGTAACGGCACTCGCTCGCGTCGGCATGCTGCGCCCCCCCCTGTCTTGACGCTGTGTTCGGGAATGGTAGTGTCGTTGTGTCGGGAATATCAAGCGAGACACGCAACTTTCAGGCTGGACGTCGCGTCCGGATCCATCCCGCCACGCACAGGGCAAGCGTCAACACCGAGATCAGCGCCCCGACACGGAACGCCTTGTCCCGATAGGCAAGCACGACGGCATGCTCGCCTGCCGGAATGGCCACGGCCTGAAAGCCGTAGTTGGCGCGCCACAGCCGCACGCGCTTGCCGTCCACCGCGGCACGCCACGGATGATAATAGGCCTGCGCCACGAGGACCAGGGTGGGCCGGTCGGTCCGAACCTGCGCTTCCACGCGATGCGCCGTTACGATTGGATTCAGCACGGCGACGTCGGCTCGCTCCCGAGCCCGGATATGCGGCTCGGCCTCACGAGGCAGGTACACGATCGCGCGCGGATCGAATTCCGATGCGCCCAACCGCGCAAGCGTCTCTGCCGCACCCGCGAAGACCGGCCGCTGCCCCGCCGAGACAAACGGCATCCAGCCCGCGCGCGGCTGCCACTCGCAGGCGTTGCCCGGCACGGAAATCTGCGATACCCCGAGGAAGTCGAGCACCCCCTGCGGCTGACGCTCCGGCCGCGCGTACGGCAGAGACCAGACCGCCCCGGATTCCGACAGGTACAGAGGCCAGATTCCGTTGATCTTCGAGATGCCGTCCAGCAGATTGCAGTTCCCGAACAAGCCGAGCCGCTTGCCGATGTAGTCGGCTTCCGGATCCGCGAGTGTCGTGAAAAGGAACTTCCGGTTCGCTTCCGGCGTCGGCATCGCCCGCGACTCGCCGTGCCGCGGCAACGGGGCCAGCGCCTGCAGGTCCGGCAGGTTCGGCTTCGTCGCCACGCCGCGGGCGACCGTCGGGTTCTGGCGCGGGGTATGGGTCAGCGCATCCAACCCGATCAGAAATACGAGGGCGACTTCCGCGAGCGTTCCGGCGCCAGGCCGTTTCGGGCGCCGCAGCAAGTGAAGCACGAGCAGGGCGACCGTCAGAAACGCCGCCCGCGTCGCTCCGCTCAGTAGGACCGCCCAGCGGTCCTTGTCTGCGCCCGGGCCGGTCCCGCGGGACAGAACGATTGCCGCCGCCAACGCCAGGCTCGCGGTCCAGGCGAGTGCCAGCGCACGCCGGCCGACACTCGCCGTGTCCGCGCCCGGCCCGCCCTGCCAGGCGCGCACCGCACAGGCCGCCAGCAGCGGAACGGCAAAGATCACCAGCGTGACGAATTTCACCGGGTACCGCATGAAGCCGACAATGGGCATCAGCGCGCGTAACGCGGGATAGACGAATGACTCTTCGCCGAAGGCCAGCGTCAAGCCCGCCACCGCCGTGCACGCCAGGACCATCACGCGCCAGGAACGGAGCCGAAAGACCGCAAGCCAGCCGAGCACGAATACGGGCAGCCCCAGGTAATAAGAGGAGATCCAGAACTGACCGGCCATGAACCGGACACCCTGAGGATTCGCCCCGGTCTGAAACAGCGGCACAAAGAAGTTCGCCCAACCCGTGATCGGGATGGACCACCGGCCGGTGGCGAAACCCGTGTGCCTGTGCGAATGGCGGAGCAGATCCAGAAACGGAAGCAGTTGCGCGGCCGACAGGCCCGTGACGAGCGCGACAACCGCCGCCAGCCGGCCCAGCCGGCGCGGCAGGGTAACGCCTCCGGTTCGTCGATCTGCGCATGCGACCGCCGCTGCGATCAGCCATGTGAACAGGATGAATTCAGGCGCGCCGGTCAGCATCTGCAGCGTGCCCGCAAGCCCCGCCTTGATCACGGCGCGCCCCCCCGCGCGGCAGGCCTGGCCGGTCAGCAGCACCACGAGCGGCATCCAGGCCAGGGCCGCCATCATGTGCGGCCATTGCAGACAATTCAACGCCAGCCCGTTCAGCGCAAAGCCCACGCCCGCCACCGAGGCCGCCGGCCGGTTCTGCGTCCAATCCAGAGCCAGCCGGTACATGGCCACGCCCGCCAGAAGCAGGTGAGCCAGGCAGAACAAGCCCAGACTCCAGGACGGATCGAACAGCAGATACAACACGGAGCCCGGATAGAGAACCAGCGTGCCCCACTGCGCCAGGAATGGAAGCCCGCAGTTGCTCAGCGGGTTCCAATGCGGGATCTCGCCGTGCAGCAGGCTCTGGCGATGATAGTGGGCGACCGGATAGTGCCCGATCCCGTAGTCACGAAAGACAAAACTGCGCAGGCCGAACAGGGCGTCCGGATAAGCCGCCGCGATCATCACGAACAGAATCAGCGCGAACCGGCTCGTCGTCAGTCCGCCGGCCGGAACGCGCGCGTCGGTCGTGTTGTCGGTGTCCTGCTGCATTACGGGTCTGCCGCCTCCAAGCCGTATGACGCAGAGTAAGACAAAGAGTAAGACAAAGAGCAAGTCAAAGGGAGGACTCCCGGCAGTCTCCGTTACGACCTCGAAGCTGGAACGCTCGTTGCTGGTCAAGCCCGTAAGGGCTCTCTGCGTGCGCGCGCGGTCTGCGCCAACGCCCCTGACGGGGCTGACTACAAACCAGGTTCTGCCTTTGGCTTTGACATTCCATCGCCCTTCAACAACCATAGAACACCTTGCGTTGTGGACCGCGGGGTGTGAGGATGGAACACAGAGGCCATGCGGCAATCCGATAGAGATCGTCTGGCACACGAAACGGACGAACAGCTTCTCGAACGCGCTAAGCGTGCGCCCGCATCCGAGGCCGGGCGGCTGGCGTTCGATCTGTTCGTCACGCGGCACCGCGCGTTCGCCGTGAATCTGGCCAACAGCTACTTGGACGACCCGGACCTCGCTCGAGACTTTGCCCAGGACGGCTTTGTGCGGCTGTACGGTATGTTGCCCCGCTACGAGCCGAAAGCCGCGGCCCGCGGGCTGCTGGCCAGAATTGTCCGGAATGCCTGTCTCACGCACCGCAGTCGCGAACGCCGTATCGTGCCGCTGGCGGACATCAGCGAGGCGGAGGCCCGGGGCGCAGCCGATTCCGTGGCCGGTGATGCGCTCAGCCGCGAAGAAGACGCCGCCCGCCTTCGCGCCGCGCTCGGCACGCTGCCCGAACGCCAGCAGGAAGCCCTGCGCCTGCGCTACTTCCAGGACATGTCCTACAAGGAGATCGCCGCCGCCCTGGACATCACGGTCAACTACGCCGGCGTGATCCTGCACCAGGCGCTCAGCGCACTCCGCGACAGGCTCGGCTGATCGTGTCCGCGCGGCATCGTGGACCTCACATTAATAAACCGGCTTTTCATCAGTTATAAGGATAGGAGACGGCCATGAATTGTCGCGAGGTCCGTGAAAAACTCACCGATTGGCTGGAAAATGCGCTCGCCGCCGGGCAACGGGCGGCGATCGAGCGCCACTTGGCCGATTGCGAAGACTGCACCACCCGCCTCCGGGCCTTGAAGGCGACCCGCAAGACGCTTCGCAGCAACGCACCCGCCCGTTTGCCGGACCCGGGCGAGGCGTTCAATCGCGGGGTCTGGGCTCGGATCGACGCCGAATCGACCGTGGCCGCTGAGCCGGCGGAGCCCGCCCCCCACAGCCCTGTCCTGCCGGCCGGCCGCGCGCGGCGCCTGCGACCCGCCGGCGTCCGGCCGTGGGGCTGGCGGATCACCGGCATCGCCGCCGCGATCCTGCTCGCATTCGGCTGGCTGTTCTTCGAACAGTGGCGGCAAATCGGACAACGATCGGGCGCGCACCGCGTCGCCGTCGGCAGGCTCCAGAGCGCCCAGGGCGCCGCCCGACTCGCGCGGGCCGGACGCACCTGGACCGTTTCGCCCGGCGAGCCGATCCTGGCCGGCGACAGGCTCCTCACGAGCGGCCGGGAAGCCGTCGCCGTTGTGCGCTGCCCCGGCATGGCCGAGCTGCGGCTCGGCCCACGCACCGCGGCGCAGTTTCTGGCCAACGGCTCGCCAGCCGTCCGCCGCGTGTTCGTGGAAAGCGGCGTGCTCACCGCTGATGTCGCGCCCCGCAACGGGCGCCCTCCGCTCCTGTTCTCCTCAACCCACGCCGACGTGCAGGTGCTCGGGACCCTGTTCAGCATGCACGTCGCGCCGGATGCTTCGCGAATCGCACTGCAGCACGGCGAATTGCTCGTGAGAAACAATCAGACCCGGGAAGCCATCCGGATCCGGCCCGGCTACGAAGCCGTCGTGACCGCCTCCACCCTTGTCATGTCCCGCTCCGCCACCGCTGACTTGCGCAAGGGGCTCGTCGCCTACTGGCCGTTCGACGAGACAGACGGGGATGTCCTGATCGATCATTCCGGAAATGAACACCACGGAACAATCTACGGCGCCGCGCGTGTCGACGGACGGTTCGGTCGTGCGCTCCGATTCGGAGGCCAGAACGATCGCGTCGATGTCGGCAACCCGCCCAAACTCCGGCTGACCGGCGCCATGACCCTGTCCGCATGGGTCTTCTTCGAGGAGTTCTCCGGCGGCCGAATCGTCAACAAACAGGGCGTCGACCCGCGCGGCTGGAGCCTCAACCTCGAGCAGTGGGGAACCGCCGTGCTCCAGATCGCGCGCGGACCCCAACGCGACAAGTGCTTGAGCATCGAAAGCGAGCCGTTGCTCCATAAACGGAACACGTGGGTGCATCTGGCCGGCGTGTTCGAACCCGGGCGCGCACTCAAGATCTTCGTCGATGGCCAACTCAGCCGCACCCGCACCGACGATATCCCCAACCAGCAGTACGACAGCCCGCTCAATGTCCATATCGGCCGGCGCCCCGTCGAGCAGGTCTCCTGCCCGTTCGCAGGCCGCATCGACGAAGTGCGCGTCTACGACCGCGCCCTCAGCGACCAGGAAATCGCCGCCCTTTATCAACTCTGTTCTCAGTTTTCAGAATACCCGCGTCGCAGTTTCTAAAACATGAGAAGGATTCTGAGTGGCGGGTGTCTTTGGAATACAAGATATTGGGGTTTCTGGAGCTGAGCGGCGGGGATCTGCAGCCCGGATGAGATGAGTTGGGTTTGGCACGATTTGTGCTGTAAAACGAAGTGGTAAATCGAACCGACGAGGAGACCCGATGATCAGACGACACGCAACGACTGCACGGACGAGCTTGCTCTCAGGATTGATCCTGCTTCTGGCGGGGGCCGCGACGGCCCAGACGCTTGTTGCCAGGAGCTCCACCTGGCGCTACAGCAAGGGCACGGCCGAGGCGTCGGACCCGCGCAGCGAGTGGCGCGAGTACGACTTCGAAGACAGCGCCTGGATCAAGGGGCAGGGGCCTCTGGGCTACGGTGAGACGAGCATCGCCACGACCTTCACCGACATGCAGGGCCGCTACTCCACCTTCTTCCTGCGCCGAACGTTCACGGTGGCCGGCGTCGATGCGGACTCGCACCTGTTCGCCAACGTCGACTACGACGACGGGTTCGTCGTCTGGATCAACGGCGAACGGGTTCTGGAGGAGAACGGGCCGGACAACGAACCGCTGCACGACTCACTGGCGTCCGGCGATCATGAGTCAGGCATTTTCGAGGAATACGAGTTGCCCGACCCCGACGACTATCTGGATCTCGGCGAGAATGTGGTGGCCGTGCAGGTTTTCAATTCCGGTCTGGACAGCAGCGACTGCAAATTCGATATCGAGTTGATTCTGAAGAAGCGTGTGGGCGACACGAAGTTCAGCCACGACCGCGGGTTCTACGACGCGTCCTTCTACGTGACGATTTCCACGCGGACGGCCGGCGCGACGATCCGGTATACCACGGACGGCGCGCCGCCCACCAGCGGCACGGGCACGGCGGCGGGCACGAACGCCGTGGTCCAGATCGCGAAGACCACCTGCCTGCGGGCCGCCGCGTACAAGGGCGGCTACGATCCCTCGGACGTCGACACCCAGACCTACATCTTCCTCAACAGCGTGCTCGGCCAGACCCGCCCCTCCGGCTACCCGGCGGTCTGGGGGTCAGTGACCGACGGCATTGCCGATATGGACGCCGACTACAACATGGACCCGGACATCGTCAACAGCACCGCGTACAAGGATCGGATCAAGAACGATCTGAAGGCGATCCCGACACTCTCGGTGGTCATGGACAGGAACGACATGTTCCACTCGGCGACGGGCATCTACCGCAACCGCCTCTCCGGCGAACCGTCCGAGCCGTGGACCCGCGCCTGCTCGGCCGAACTGATCTATCCGCCCGGCACCCCCGGCGATTTCGAGGGGTTTCAGATCGACTGTGCGATCCGGCCGCACAGCCACTGCGGCCGGAAACGCTCGTTCAAGCTGCTTTTCACCAGTGAGTATGGCCCCACCAAGCTGCGCTATCCGTTCTTCGAAACCGCCGTGCACCACGCCGATACCGCGACGGAGAAGTTCGACCGGATCATCCTGCGCGCCGGCGGTAACGACTGGCTCGGGGGCGGCCCGATGCCGCCCTTCTACGAGCGCGGTTCCTATCTCACGGACCAGTGGGCACGCGACTCGCAGACGGCCATGTCGGGCGCCGGCTCGCGCGGCACATTCGTGCATCTGTACATCAACGGCATGTATTGGGGCCTGTACAACCCCTCCGAGCGCACCGACGCGTCATGGGCGTCGGAGTACTTCGGCGGGGAAAAGGAGGACTGGTTTGCCATCAACCACGGCGGAGCGATATCCGGCGACCCCAGTCGCTTCAACTACCTGCACGCGAACTACAGCAACTACGGCATCGTCGGCGACTACATGGACATGCGCCAGTTCTGCGACTATCTGGTGCTTTACTGTTACAATGCCGGCGGCGACTGGCCGAACAACAACTGGTACGCCGGCAACCGGGTCAACCCGCCGGGCCCCGTGCAGTACTACGTCTGGGACTGCGAGGACAGTTGGATCGAATTGAACCAGGCGAACTACGGGCACAGCTATCAGCGGTCCAACGACGGCGCCTGGGTTCATCCCGCGCTGCAGGGCACCTGCGCCTATGCCTCGGCCAACAGCGCGCAGGTCTCGGTGATGTGGCGTGCGATCAAGGGCAACGCGAACTTCAAGACCGAGATGTGCGACAGCGTCTACCGCCACTGCTACAACGGCGGCGCGCTCACCGAGGCCAATTCGCAGGCGCGATGGGACGCGCTCTGCGCCTTTGTCGACGGCGCCGTCGTCGGCGAGTCCGCGCGCTGGGGCCGATACGGCAACCTGAAAGTCGTGAACGTTGCACGCCCGGCCGCCGGCCCGCCGAACTACGAGACGTATCTCTGGAAACGCTCGCATTGGCAGGCGATCGTCGCGCAGATCCGCGGATTCATGAGCGGGAACGTGGCCGAACTGAACACGGCTCTGCAGACGCACGGGATCTATCCCGGCTTTCAGCCGCCGTCCTTCCAGCAGCACGGCGGCGCCATGACGGCGGGGTTCCGGCTGACGATGTCCAAGGCGGTCAGCAACCCGATCTACTACACGCTGGACGGCTCGGACCCGCGCAAACCCGGCGGGACCCGCCTGCCGACCGCCCTCGAATACACCGGCCCCATCACGTTGTCTCGCACGACCCATGTGAAGGCGCGGATCTGGAAGACGAACGCGACCTGGAGCGGCGTGCATGAGGCCACCTTCAACTACACCGCCCACTACAGCAAGATCCGGATCACGGAGATCATGTACAACCCGCTCGGCGGCAGCGACTACGAGTTCGTCGAGATCACCAACACCGGCACCTCCACGCGCGGCCTCTCCGAGATGGCCTTCAAGGGGATCACCTACACGTTCCCGCCCGGAACCGATCTGGCTGCCGGGCAATCGCTCGTCCTCGTGCAGAACCAGGCGGCGTTCTCCGGCCGGCATCCCGGCGTCTCGGTGTTCGGCCAGTACTTCGGCAGGCTCGACAACGGCGGCGAACGCCTCGCGCTGCTCGACAACGAGGGCCGCACCGTAACCTCCGTGCGGTACAACGACAAGGACCCCTGGCCCCAGACCGCCGACGGCGACGGCTACTCGCTCGTGCCTGTCGACTCGGACGGCGACCAGGACGACCCCGCGAAATGGCGTGCGAGCAACCTGATCGGCGGCTCGCCCGGCTATGACGACGGCGCGCCCTACCGCGTCCTCGTCAACGAAGCCCTCACCCACACCGACCTGCCGCAGGTGGACGCGATCGAACTGCACAACGCCGGCGAGGCCGGCGTGAGTATCGGCGGCTGGTACCTCAGCGATACCGTTACCGACTACAAGAAGTTCCAGATCCCCGCCACCACGCTGCCGGCCGGCGGCTACGTTGTGTTTGACGAATCCGATTTCAACAGCAACCCGGGCAGTCCGTCCTGCTTTGCCTTGGATTCGCACGGCGACGAACTCTACCTCACGAAATGGGACGCAAGCGGCAATCTGCAGTATCTGGCCGAGGCGCGGTTCGGCGGGGCGGCCAACGGCATCGCCTTCGGCCGGTACGTCACGAGCGACGGCACAGCCGATTTCGTGGCGCAAAGCGTGTCCAACACGTTGGGCGGCGCCAATGCCCAACCTGCGGTCGGCCCCGTGGTCATCAATGAAGTCATGTATCATCCCCCGGCCGCCGATGACGAATTCGTCGAACTGCTCAACATCAGCGACAGCACCGTGAAGCTCTACGATGCGGCGAACCCGGCCAATACCTGGAAGCTGTCCGCAGCGGTCAACTACGCGTTCCCGACCGGCACCGAACTGGCCCCGGGCGAATACCTGCTCGTGGCCGCCACCAACGCGGCCACCTTCCGCAGCCGGTATGGAGTCTCTTCGTCCATCCAGGTCTTCGGCCCCTACGCCGGCCGGCTGGGCAACGGCGGGGAAAGCCTCAAGTTGTGGCGGCCCGACGCCCCGGACCCGGACGGTATCCCCTGGCTCCTCGTGGACCGCGTGAACTACAACGACAACAGCCCGTGGCCCGAGATCGCGGACGGCGACGGCCCCTCCCTCGAACGTCAGGATGCCGCCGGCTACGGCAACGACCCGGCCAACTGGGCGGCCAGCCTCAGCGCCGGCGGTACGCCCGGCGCGCCGAATTCCGGCGGGCTCGTCTCGCAAACCGCCGGGTGGAAATACCACGACACAGGGATCGACCTGGGCACGGCGTGGCGCAGCGCAGCCCACGACGACGCGAGCTGGCAAGACGGCAACGCGCCGCTCGGCTACGGGCATCTTGAGATCGACACGGAGGTTGCCTACGGCGACAACCCCGAGAACAAGCACATCACGACCTATTTCCGCAAGACGTTCACACTCGGCGCTGAACCGGCTCAGATCACGAACCTGACGCTCCGCGCCCGGTACGACGACGGATTCATCGCTTACGTCAACGGCCAGGAAGTGGCCCGCAAGGGGCTGTCGGGTACCGTCACCTACGACACGACAGCGGCGAGTCACGACGCGGCCGGCTTCGAACCTGTCGACCTGCTCAGCTACAAGACCCGGTTCGTCAAGGGGCGAAACGTGCTGGCCGTGGAGCTGCATCAGTCCGGGGCGACCAGCAGCGATTTGTTCATCGATATGGAATTGTCGTACGGCGCCGAGACGGTCCAGCTCGACATTCCGGCCAAACCGAGCAACCTGACCGCATCGGCCGCTTCGCAGACCCGGATCAACGTCTCCTGGCAAGACAACAGCAACAACGAGACCGGGTTCAAACTCGACCGGCGCCAGAGCGGCGCGTCCGACTGGGTCCGCGTGGCCACGACCGGCGCGAACGTCACAACCTTCGGCGATACGGGACTTCCGGCCGGCACGCAGTTCTATTACCAGATCAAGGCCTACAACGGCGACGGCAGTTCGGACTACTCGAACGTCGCGGATGCCACCACGCAGGAAGGCCCGCCCGCCGCGCCGAGCAGTCTGGGCGCGAGCGCCTCATCCACTACGCGAATCAATCTGAGTTGGACGGACAACAGTGGCAACGAGGATGGGTTCAAGATCGAGCGCAGCCCGAACGGTTCGTCCTCGTGGCTCCAGATCGGCACGGTGGGGGGCGACGTCGTGACGCATGCGGACACCGGATTGGCCCCGGGCACGACGTACTACTACCGGGTCCGGGCCTACAACGGCTCCGGCCACTCCGCCTACTCGTCCACGGCGAGTGCCGCGACGCCCGTGCCTTCCGTGCAGTTCGCTGCGTCCAGTTCCAGCGGTAGCGAAAGCGTCTCGCCGGCAAGTCTGACGGTGAATCTTTCCGGCACCTCGAGCCAGACGATCACCGTCAACTACGCGGCGACCGGCGGTTCGGCCAGTTCGGGTGCGGACTACACGCTGGCCTCCGGCACGCTCAACTTCGCCGCCGGCCAGACGAGCAAGAGCCTATCGCTCACCGTCATCGACGATGACGCGGAGGAGGGGAGCGAGACCGTCGTGGTGACGCTTTCGAGCCCGTCCAACGCCACCTTGGGCAGCCGCGCGACGCACACCTATACGATCAGTGACAACGACTCGCTGTTCGAGGCCTACAATGATCTCTGCTGGGCGAGTGGCCAGATTTCGGCCAATATCACCACCTTGACGCAGGGCGAATCGGGGCAGTTGGTCGACTACAACTCGGGCAGCACCGTACCCGTTACGCTCAGCGTCACCGGCGGGGGCGGCCCGCAGACGGACCAGGGCGTGCATCCGGCTTCAGGCACGGATGCATACGAGGTGTTCAACGGCAAGGTGGACGGCGCCGGCTTGATCAACTATGGGCCGGACCTGATTCTCACCGTAAGCGGGCTGGACCCGAGTCTCGAATACGAATTCGTGCTGTACGGCAACCGGGGGAATTCCGCATACACCGACCGCACGACCAGGGCGGTGATTTCCGACGCGGCCGGGTTTGCCAACGCCAGTTCGGCGGGTGCAACCATCTCGACAACCGCGGCTGCGGACGACACGACGGTCATCTGCAACGGGAACAATACGCAGAATGGGTACGTGACCCGTTACACTGAGATTGACCCGGGCGCGGACGGGGACTTCTCGGTGACCCTGTCGGACAGCGCCACCCGTTTTTACGCCAACGCCGTCATGCTCAAGGCGCAGCGGCCCGGAACCGGGCCGACCCGTCTGGATATCCGGATCGCCGGCGGCATGGATGATGTGGAGGAGAATTCGAGCGGCACTGTCTACGTCGACAGCAGCGATATCGAGCTGGTCGATGACAATGCTGTGAACCAGACTGTCGGCCTGCGCTTCTCGGGCGTGACCGTGCCGCGCGGCGCCGTCATTCAGTCCGCCTACGTGCAGTTCCAGGTGGACGAGACGCCATCGGCGGCTGTGTCTTTGACGGTTCGCGCGCAGGCCGCCGACAATGCCGCCGCCTTCACCACCGATGCCTGGAATGTGAGCGCTCGGGGCACGACCTCCGCGTCCGTTTCCTGGAGCCCGCCGGGGTGGGGGACCGCCGGGGCCGCCGGCCCGGACCAGCGCACACCCGATCTTGCCGCCGTGATCCAGGAGGTCGTCAACCGTTCGGGGTGGAGCAGCGGCAACGCCGTGGCCGTGATCGTAACCGGCAGCGGCGAACGCGTCGCCGAGGCCTACGAAGGCGAGCCGACAGGCGCCGCGTTGCTGCACATCGAATATGTGGCCGGCCAGGCGCCCGTCGAGCGGATCGCCAAAGGCGCGACCTGGCGGTATCGGAAAGGGACGGCCGAAGCGTCCAGCCCCGCGGCGGCCTGGCGCGCCGTCGGCTATGACGATTCCGGCTGGAGCTCCGGCCCCGCCCCGATCGGCTTCGGGTCCGGCGTGAACACGGAACTCGGCGACATGCAGAACAGCTACTCCTGCGTCTTCCTGCGCGCCGAATTCCAGGTCCTGGACCCGGCGGCTGTCAACACCTTGAGCGTGGACGCCGATTATGACGATGGGTTCGTCCTGTGGCTCAACGGCGAAGAACTCGCACGCGTCAATGTGGCTGGCGAGCCGGGCGCCGGCCTCACCTTCGACGGGGTCGCCGCCGATAACCTGCGCGCGAACATGACAGCCGGCTTCAGCGGCGCCGATATGCCCGTCCTGCGCGCGGGCGCGAACGTCGTTGCCGTCCAGGTCTTCAATCGTTCGCTCGACAGCGGCGACCTGTTATTCGATCTTGCCCTGTCGGCGACGGAAGTCCAACTCCCCGCGGCCGAAGACCCCGATCAGGATCGCCTGCCGGACGCGTGGGAGACGGGGCAACTCGGCGGGACCGGCGGCACGGCGACTGACGACACCGACGGCGACGGCGTCTCGAACCTTGAGGAATACATCGCCGGCACCGACCCCGACGACATCGCCAAGTTCCTCGCCGTGGAACTCGGCTTCCACAACGGGAACATTATCGCTTCCTTCCCCACCGTGGCGGCGAGCGGCGCCGGCTACGAAGGCAAGAGCCGCCACTACGCGCTCGAGGAACGTGCGGCTATGAACAGCGACCTCTGGCAGGCCCCAACGGGCTACGCCGATATCGTCGGCGCCGGCCAGCCCGTCGCCTATACCAACACAAGCCCGCAGGCCGCCACCTATTACCGCGCGAGAGTCTGGCTCGAGGACTGAGCGTCCTCCAGCGGATGGAGCGTTGAGTCCAGCGGATGAATGGACGGCAGCGGATGGAGCGTTGAGTCCAGCGGATGAATGGACGGCAGCGGATG
>JAFGHX010000319.1 GCA_016929905.1 Kiritimatiellia bacterium | reverse complement strand
CGAAATTGCCGACCGTGTAGCCCCCGCTGTATCGAAACGTCGCCGTCTGCATGGGCTTCTTGCGGCGCATGTCCTTGTTGGCACTGTGAGGGAACGACCAGGCCTGGAACGCTACGTCCTTGAGCAGGCCCATCATGGCCTGGAGCTTTCGGAACGCGGCCGGTTCGTTCTTCTCGAAATCCGGATGGGCGCGGACGAAGGCCTCGGCCACCAAGTACATCTCCGACGCCGAACGCGCCATGCCGAACGGGTTGTGCGGGAACTTCGGCTTGGCCAGTTCCTCGCGCAGCGCCCCGCTTAGCGCGTCGTGAAAGGCATTGAGAAATTCCGCGACGGATCGGGCGGCGGCGGCGCGTTGCGGGTTGAGCAGGCCTACCTGCCAGAGGGCCAGCCAGTCTTCGTGCTTCCCAAATGATGCAAGCGCCTTGAGGTCCCTCGTGGCCTTGTCCGCTCGCGCGACCAGCTTCTCATCCCGCGCGTGGCCGGTCAGCCGGGCGAAGTGTCGCTCTCTCATGGCGGCCAACTCGCGCCTCTTCCGTTCGAGATCGCGCCGGAATTCGGCCGGATCGATCTCCCATTTCGCGAAGCTGGTCTTCTCGATCAGTTCCTCACGCGGCATCCAGCCCAGCTCACGGCCCCGCTGCTCTCTTTCGCCTGCATAGACGCGGCGGTACACTTCCTGCTCGACCGGTCCCATGCCGATGAGCGGGTCGGCGAGCGGGTTCGGGGTCTCTCGCGACTCGGGCGCGCGTGTCGGCTCCCCTGTCCCGGCCATGGCCACAGCGCATGCTCCCATGCTCGCCGCCAGCAGCGCGGCAAGGCAATAGCGATACGCGTTTGTTCTCATTGCACCCTCCCTATTTCCGAGGTCCTGATTGACCCGCGGGACGCGCTACCCCCCGAAAGGGGGCCGGCGGTCGTCAGAGGTCGAAGAACGGAAGCACATCCGCCTCGGTTTCGCCGATCCAGGGGCCGTCGGCATGAATCACCTGGTCGCAGAGTGTTTCCATTAAACGGTAACTGCCCACCGTAAGAGGTTCTCATATACAACTCGCGTCGCTGTGCGGGCTTCACCCTCTTTTCGTCGCCGGACAGCGCATTCGCCCCAACAAAAATGCGTCCGGCAAACCTGCCTTGCCGCACAGGCTTGTCTACGACCCGTATGCTGCCATCGGAGCTGTTCTCCTTACTTCACGCCGAACAGACGGCTTTCCATCGCGCCGGCGGGGTTCCCCTCGGCGTCGAACGGCTGGAACCGCAGCTCGTAATGACCGGCCTGATCGAGCAGGATGGGTTGGGCGTACAACGCCGAGGTCATTCCGGGCGGCGATCCGTCCAATGTATAGCGCAAGGCCAAGTCCTTGGGCACGGTCTCCAGCAGCACGCTGAGCGGCGCCGCATGCAGGCCGCCGTCGGGAACCGCGCGGATCGAATGTGCGCCGGCCGCGGCGGGAACGTCTTGTCCGTGCGGGCGGCGATCGCGCCAGTCCGCTCCCTGCGGCGCGGGTTCATTGGCCGCGAGGCCCGCTGAGGGCATCGGCGCGGGCCGCCGGCCAAGCCCGTTGCAGAACCCCGTCACGGCCGGCCCCGGCGTGAACACAAAATCATGGTCCCCGGCCGCGGCGTTCCCGGTGAGGGTCAGCTTCTCGACGCCTTTGTCCGCGCGGGCCAGCGTCCCGCCCCGGTCGAAATGAAACGCCTCGATGTCGGCACGGCCCGAGCGGACGTCGACGGGCGCCACCGTGCGCGTGCAGTGCCACTGTTGGAGCAGGACGTCGCCCTTGCCGGCGAGGGAGGCGGTATACCGCGCTCTGCCGCCCCAGGAAAGCGCATTGAACATGGCGGCTTTCCCGGCGAACGGCTCCGTCACCAGAAGCGCGGCCCCGGGACTGACCATCTGGGTATTGACCAGCTCCAGGTTTCCGGCCTTCTCGATGGCGACCCCGTAGGTGCTCGCGTCGGAACCATGCTGGATGACGCGGCCGCTGCTGCCCGCGGCGCGGCCGGCGAAACGAAGCCCATGTCGGCAGCCCAGAACGAAGTTGTTGACCTGCAGCGTCTTCGGGCAATCGCCGAAGACCAAGCCGTCCAGATGCCCCTGCATGTACCTAATGGCGGGCTGAATGAGTGCTTCGCCCCCGGCGAGGCCTTCGGGCGCGGGATGCCCGGCAGGCCGGCGGCCCCAGTAGTGCGGATTGAAATGGCAGCACTCCACCACCCCGCTTCCTTTGTCCACCCGCAGCCCGCAGCGCATCGGCGCGCCGCACAGATACCGCAGAAGATGCCCGTCGCTCGGGTGGGTCGCGAAGTCAACCCCTTGGTATGGGTTGCTGAGGCATACGTCGAGTATCCAACATCCCGGGCCAGCGCCGCGGACGGCCCAGGGATAGGGCGTGACGTTCCGGATATGCTGCTCGGGATACCAGACGGTGAACCCCCGCAGGCCCGACTTCGGCGCCAAGACGATGAATGGCGGGCCCTCTTCCTGCCCCCGTCCGCCTACGGGCATAAGCGTCGAGCCTCCCGAGCGGGTATGGTGCGGCACATCGAAACAGCCGCGCAACTCGACGCCGGTGGGCACGGCCAGCGTTCCCTCGAAACGGTAGTTGCCGCCGGGTACGAAGACCGTGCCGCCGCCCGCCTTGCGCGCCGCATCGAGCGCAGCTTGAAAGGCCTTCGTGTTGTCGGTCACGGCGTCGGGCACGGCGCCGTGATCGGACACATTGAAGAGTTCAGCGGAGGCCGGCCGGGGATCCGGGGGCAGGTCGATCGGTTCGGTCGAAGGCTTGCGGAACGTAGGGAGGTCGTGGAGCACGCGCACGTCGCCCTGGCTCCGAACGTCGATCTCGGGCGTCCCGGCGAAGCTGTTCCCGAGCACATGGGCACGTTGGACGCCGGGCCCCAGCCGTATGGCCGTGCCGGCCTGCTTGAAAGCGCAGCCCAGGATGCTCACCGAGCCTTGCGTGGCGTCAACCCCGGCATCCTTCCAGCCCGCGAAGGCGCCATTCACAAAACTCGCGTTCCCGCTCCCTTCCAGGAGCGCCGCCGTCCGGGCCTCGCCGCCAAGGGTGCAGTTATTGAACTGGCAAACGCTCCGGAACCGCCCCAGGACGCCGGCGACGCTTCCGTCCAGGCGGCAATTCGTCAAGGCAAGGCCGACGTGGTTCAGCTCGTCCGCCTGGAGTGCCACGGCCCCGCCCGAGATTTCGACATCGTAGAAAACCGCGTTGGTGAACCCCTTCACGTGGATGCCACGCGCGTACCCGCGGAACCGAAGATCGAAGGCGTATTCCCAGTCGGATCGGTCGATGAACAGGGCCGTTCCATGGGCGCGCAGGAACTGTCTCAACGCCTGTTCGCGCTCTTCCGTGTGCGCCATCAGCCCGCTTCGGAGCCACCAGTCGGCCCCGAACCGCACGTGTATCAGGCGCCCGATATCGGTGGTCCGATCCAGACGGATACCGCGGAACAGCGGCGTCCCGTAAACGTCGCGCAGCGTGTGCAGCTCGTCGCCGTGCGGGCCGAACCGGAAACCCTGGTAGCTGTTGACGAGCGTCACGTGGTGTATGGTCCTGTTCTCGGCGCCCCTGCGCGTGTCGATCTGTACGGTCCACGGGTACGGTACGATGGCGTCCGGTTGCTGGTCCGGATACCAAATGCTCAGGTTGCGGATGCCGCTGCCGCAACCCATGGCGATGAACGGAGGCCCCTGCTCCTGCCCGCGCCCCGCCGTGGGCATGAGGATAGTGCCCTGCACCCGAGGATTCTGCTCGGGGCTGTTCCAGTCCCCGCGCAAGGTCACCGCGCTTTTCACATGGAGGTTTCCACGGCACAGGTACCTGCCCGCGGGAAGGAAGACGACCCCGCCGCCGGCCTTCTCCACGGCATCGATGGCGTTCTGGATGGCCGGGGTACAGTCCGCCGTGCCGTCTGATTGCGCGCCAAAGGGTTCCTCGGTAACGACCGCCATGGCGATGACAATGTCGTCCGTCGGAAACCGGGTTTCTATCACGCGCGGCGCCAGGGCGGCTGCCGCGCAAACTGGGGCAAGCAGCACCATGTTCAAGAAGCCGAGCCGTGCTGTCGGGCAATAGCGATACGGGGTCGTTCGCATGATCCCTCCCTTTCCTTGACTCCGCCTGGTTGATAGAGTTACCGGGTCGTTCTCAGGGCCACCCGCACCGTCGCCGGCTTGCCCACCTCGGGAATCCGCGGCAGCGGCAGACGCAGCAGGCCGTCCGCGGCCGCCGGTTCCGCCAGCCGCAGATTCGCCTTCACGATCAGGTCCTTAGCCGCCGGATCGAGCAGCGGGTCGGCATACGTCAGCTTCACCGCGCCCGGTTCCGTCTCGTCCAGCATGAGAATCGCGGGCCGGTCCACGGCCAGCTCGAGGCGTTCGCTCCGAAACGCGCCTTCCTCGAGGAACACCAGGCCGGTGTAGCCCCCGCACCTGATCGCCTGGACCCGCGCGTCGTTTTGCAGGATCGCGATCTCGGCGCTCGCGAGTCGGCGCGTCAGTTCGTCGGAACTCACGTTGAACAGCACGGCGTAGCGGTAGCCCGGATTGGGCGCGTCCGGCTTCGGGTCGTGCGGGATGACAAGCTGAAAGACACCCATCCGCGACTCGACGACGTCCTTGTTCGCGGGCGAGAGCGCGCGCCACTGGGTCTCGCGCTCCTCGACGCGCAGCTCGAGTTCGGCGCTACCCTCGTGCGGAAAGACGATGTAGCCCATCCCGTCGTGCCAGACCGCGATCGGGTTCGCGCTCCGTTCGCGCATGGCGACCGGCGCGCCGCGCGGGAAGGTTCGTTCCACACCGTTCGCGAGCAGCCGGACCTCGGTCTTGGCTTCGCACTGGTTGACGGTCGTCCAGGCCT
>JAFGHX010000318.1 GCA_016929905.1 Kiritimatiellia bacterium | reverse complement strand
CTTGTGCGCGCCGCGGCCCCCGTGCATCCAGAATACCCGCGTCAAAATTCACCGTATTTTTCGGACAGGACACTAGCCTGAACACCACCTCCCGGGACTCTGCACGGGCCGGAGGGGCTGGTGTGAGGAGAGAAGACGCATGAGAACCATTCAGTCGAGGCTTGCCCTCATCCTGGCGACGTTCTTCGTGCTCACGCTGGCAAGCCTTCTGCTCGTATTCATGAGCGAACAGGAGACGGCCGGGCGCGTGCTGAACCTGGCGGCGCGCCAGCGCATGCTCTCGCAGAAGATTGCGAAGGAAGCCTTGGAGCTGGCCTCGGCGCCCACCGCCGAGAACCGGGCAACCCTGCGTCAAACGCGCGAGGAGTTCGAGCGCATCCTGACCAGCCTGACTGCCGGCGACCCGCAACAGGGCGTGCCGGCCGCGCGCGACGCAAACATCGTGGAGCGTCTGAACACGGTCAGCGCGTCCTGGAAAAGCTTCTCGCAGCAGATCGACATCGTCCTGAAGGAAGCGGACGCGCCCGAACCGTCTGCCGCCGCCCTGTCGTACATTCGCACGCAGAACATGAGCCTGCTGCGTGCCGTTGATGGAGTCGTGGATATGTACGACAAGAAGGTGGAGGCCAACGCGGTGCTGCTGCGCTGGTCGCACGCGCTGGTCTTGGCCATGGCCACCGTCACCATCGTGCTGGGTTGGTGCCTCATTGTGCGCCCGGCGGTCAAGACGCTGCGCGGCATCAGCGCCAGCCTGGGTGTGGGTGCGGCCCAGGTGGCGGCCGCGGCGGAGGAGATTGCGGCGTCAAGCCAACAGATGGCCCAGGGCGCCAGCCAGCAGTCTTCGTCGCTGCAAGAGACTTCCGCTTCGCTCGAGGAGATGTCGTCCATGACCCGTCAGAACGCCGACAACGCGCGCCAGGCCAATGCAATGGCGGCGAGCGCCGGTGCGGCGGCGGCCCAGGGCGACGACGTGCGGCGGCGGATGAGCGAAGCCATCGACAAGATCAAGGACTCTTCCGACGAAACAGCCAAGATCATCAAGACGATCGACGAAATTGCGTTCCAGACCAACCTGTTGGCGCTCAACGCCGCCGTCGAAGCTGCGCGGGCCGGCGAAGCCGGCAAGGGTTTTGCGGTCGTCGCGGAGGAGGTTCGGAACCTGGCCCGCCGCAGCGCGGAGGCGGCAAAGAACACCGCGCCCCTGATCGCTGACGCGCAGAAGAACGCCGGGAACGGCGTTGAAGTGGTCTCGGTGGTGGAGGGGATGTTCGGGATGATCGCAGACGGCGTTCAGAAAGTGACGCAGCTCATCGGCGAGGTCTCCGCCGCCAGCGATGAACAGGCGCAGGGCATCGAGCAGATCAACAAGGCCGTGGCCCAAATGGACAAGGTGACGCAAACGAACGCGGCGAATGCGGAGGAGTCCGCGGCGGCCAGCGAGCAGCTTTCGGCCCAAGCACGCGACCTGAACGAAATGGTGAATGCGCTCGTCACCATCGTGGGCGGGCGCGGCAACGGCAACTCCACCACGCTGTTCCCAACGGGTGGGGCCACCCCGCACCGGCCGCTCCCGGCCGGGCCCCTTCCCGCGGAAAACCGCAAGATGCTTTCCGGTGCCGGCCGGGGAAACAGGGACGAAGCAGAAAGGGGTCAGGCGACCGGCGCCAGATCAGGCGGCGGCAAGCAGAAGGCCGTTGGGCCGGAGGAAATCATCCCACTGGACGACGACGAGTTCAAAGACTTCTGACCGTCCGCGGCTTGTGCGGGTGCGCCGGGCCGTCTGCCTCCCCCGTGACCGCAATTGGCATTACCCTTGATCCGACATGGACGAAACCATTTTGAACCGATTTCGCGAACTCGCCTATGAAAAGGCGGGGATCGCCCTGGGTACCGACAAGAAGGCCATGATTGCCTCCCGGGTGGCCAAGCGCATGCGCGTGCTCAACATCCACGACCACGAGGCCTATCTGCGCCATATGCTTGAGGACCAGACGGGCGACGAAATCGTGCAGCTGCTCGACGTCATTTCCACAAATGTGACGCACTTCTTTCGCGGCCCGGACCACTTCGAATTCGTCGAAAGAGTCGTACGGGATTGGCTCCGGCGCGGGCGCAGGCGCCTGCGAATCTGGTCGGCCGGCTGTTCGACGGGCGAAGAAGCCTACTCGCTGGCCATGTCCGCCATAGACGCGGCGGGGGGCTTCATGCCGGACATCCGGATTCTCGCGACCGATCTGTCCACGCGGGCGTTGGACACGGCGCAAGCCGGCACCTACGACGAGGCCAAGATGCACCCCGTTGAACCGAGCCGACAGAGACGCTACTTCCTGAGGCGCCGGGTCCAGGGCGGAACGGTCTACGAGGTCAGAGACTTCGTCAAGAACCTGATCGTCTTCAAGCGCCTGAACCTGGCCAAGCCGCCGTTCCCGATGTCGGGCCCGCTGGACATCGTGTTTTGCCGAAATGTCATGATCTACTTCGACGACGCGGGCCGCAGGCGACTGGTGGCGGCTTTTGAGCCGCTGCTGAGGAGCGGCGGGTATCTCATGGTCGGCCATGCGGAAGGGCTGGCCGGGCTGACGTCTGCGTTCGTCAAGGAGGCCGCATCGATCTATCGGAAGCCTTGACCAGCCGTTGGGGGGAACGATGACAGAGGACAAGCAGCGCGATCCGACAGGGGCCGGCCGGCCCGTCCGGGTTCTTATCGTGGACGACTCGCCGGTTGTCCGCAATGTTCTTGTGCGCGAGTTGTCCAAGCAGTCGGACCTGGATGTCGTGGGCGCCGCACCGGACCCCTATGCCGCGCGTGACAAGATATTGGAATTGCAGCCTGACGTCCTGGCGCTCGACGTGGAGATGCCCCGAATGGATGGGCTGACATTCCTGAAGAAGCTCATGCGCTACCATCCGATCCCCGTCATCATTGTCTCATCCCTCACGCCGAAGGGCGGAAAGCTGGCGCTGGAAGCCATGCAGGCCGGCGCAGTCGAGGTCGTCTGCAAGCCCGGCCCGGGTGCGATCGTGAACGAGATCGTTGTGGAACTGGCGGACAAGATCCGGTCGGCGGCGCAAGTCGACCTCTCCCGGTTCGCCGCCGGCGCGGCCCGGGCAAAACCGCCGCTTCGCCCGCCCCTGCCCCAAGCCCCGGACAAGATCCTTGCCATTTGCGCTTCGACGGGCGGCACCCAAGCGCTGCGCACGTTGTTGATGGCGATGCCCGGCAACGCGCCGGCAACGCTTATCGTGCAACACATGCCGCGACACTTCACGCGCGCCTTCGCCGAGCGGCTGGACCAACTGTGTACCCTGTCGGTCAAGGAGGCCGCCGACGGAGAGCAGGTCGCGACGGGAACCGTCTACATTGCGCCGGGGAACTGTCACATGCTCCTGCAGGGGGCGGGCGGGGACTACTTCGTTCATCTGAAAGACGGCCCTCTCGTCAACCGCCACCGCCCGTCGGCGGATGTGCTGTTCAAGTCCGTCGCGCGAATCGCGGGCCGGAAGGCCATCGGCGTCGTGATGACCGGCATGGGCTCCGACGGCGCCGCGGGCCTGAAGGAAATGAAGGAAAGCGGCGCCGCCACGCTCGCCCAGGACGAAGCCTCCTGCGTCGTGTTCGGCATGCCCCGATCCGCCGTACTGGCCGGCGGCGTCGACAAAGTCGTCTCGCTCGACAGACTCGCCGATGAAATCCTCGACCTCGTTGCCACCCGGTAAGGCTGCCAACCGCAAGACCCGGGCATAGGCGGGCCGCGCCCGCCGAAGCGCTGGGCGTAGGCGGGCTGCGCCCGCCGAAGCGCTGGGCGTAGGCGGGTTGCGAGCTTTGTCGATCCCGCCGCCGCGGCGGGGGTTCTCGAGTTCAGCCATAGGCTGATCGGCCTCAGGCCGAAAGTTCTCGAGTTCAGCCATAGGCTGATCGGCCTCAGGCCGAAAGTT
>JAFGHX010000317.1 GCA_016929905.1 Kiritimatiellia bacterium | reverse complement strand
CGATCGGCCCCTGGCTGAAAGCCCGTTCAGCCAAAGGCTGATCGGCCTCAGGCCGAAAGGGCTGTTCCCCGGTTTTGAGACAGCCTCAGGACGCTCGCCCTTCAGTTGATGCAACATGATGTACAAATGGAGGGCGAGCGTCCTCGCGAGCCGCTTGCTGGAGCGGAGCCATGGCCGACGGTTGATGGGCCGGCCCTCACAGGTCGATCATCACCTTCATGACCGGCTCGTTCTTCTTCTCGAGCCGTTCATAGGCGGCCCTGTAGTCGGCGAACGGGAAATGGTGCGTGATGAGCCTGTCGATCAGGCACCGGCCCTCGGCCAGGTAGCCTGCCGCCGTGGCGAAGTCCTCTTTCTTGTACATGCAGGTGCCCTTGAACGCGATCTCGCGGTCCTGGATGATACCGGCGTCGAGCGGGATGCCCATGCCCACCACCGCCACAACGAGGACTTGTCCGCCCTTGCGCACGCTGTGGATCCGCGCGGAACATTCGTGCCCCTGGATCATCGGGTAGCCGGTGAACGGATGCTGGCCGTGAAACACGTGCACGTCCGAGCCGCAGACGCCGATGTGCTTCATCTCCAGCACAACGTCGTCAGGGCCCGGTTCGGCGCGCTCGGCGTCTTCGAAAACGATCATGCCGGGTTCCGGCATGACGGCTTGCTTCATAGGTGGGCCTCCCGGGGTGTCAGAATCTGTTCCACGGCACGGCGATGACGTGTTGGGTCAGCTTCTGGCGTGTGGGGCACCGGCACACGACGTAGCCCCGCTTGGCCAGGTGTCCGTGCAGCGCGATGAATCGCTCGATGTGCTGTGCGTGGCGCGGCGAGGGGGTCTCCGTCCATTTCACCTCGACGGGAATCACTTCGTCGGGTGTTTCGACGATTGCATCCACTTCCGCTCCTGTCGTCGTCTGCCAGGTCGACAACCGGTAGCCGCGCCCATGATAGCGGCATCGGTAGTACAGTTCGATGAGGACCCACTGTTCGAAGATGTGGCCTGGATCGAGTTTCAGGAGTGTATCGCTGAGCGGCAGGTCGGCAAGTATGTGGCGTACGCCAAGATCGAAGATAAGAAACCGGGGCGCCTGCAGGATTCTCTTCCTGCTCTGGCCGAAGGCCGGGATGCGCAACCCCACATAGGTCTCCTCGAGAACCTGGTAGAAGTTGCGCAGCGTGTTGGGCGCAACGCCAACGGCCTGGGCCGATTTCGTGAAATCGAATGAAAGGCCGCCCGGGCGAGGTGTTGGATCGGGCCGCGCGCAGACCATCCCTGTGGTGTGGTGCGCGGGGCAAGGTGCAAGACGGATGGCGTGCCGGCCGTTCAGCCGCCGCGCGGGTTCAAGCGCTTCGCGTGGGTTCGACGGACTGCGCCAGGCAGGCGCGGATGCTGGCGGCGAGCCCGTCGACGAAGCGTTGGATGCCGAACCGTTCGGCGTGGGCGCGGATGGCGGCGGGGTCCCAGCGGCGGCTCAAGGCCGTTTCCACCGCGTCGATCAGCGCCTGTTCGGTCTGCTCATGGAAGAAGACGCCGCTGCGTTCGGGGTCGACGGTCTCGAGCGCGCCGCCTTGGGCGTAGGCGATCACCGGCCGGCCGCAGCATTGCGCCTCGAGCGGGACGATCCCGAAATCTTCCTCGCCCGGAAAGACCAGGGCGCGGCAGCCGCGGTAGAGGGCGAGTATGGCCTCGTCGGGCTGCCAGCCCAGGAGCCGGACGTTGGGCGCGGCGAGCGCCTGCAACTGTTGGTACTGCGTGCCGGACCCGACGATTCGGAGCGGGCGTCCGAGCCGGTTGTAGGCCTGCACGGCGAGCGCAACGCGCTTGTAGGGGACGAGCGCGGAGACGATCAGGTCGTAGTCCTGCGGGGCGTCCGGGTCGCCGGGCGTGAACTGGGCGGTATTCACGGGCGGGTAGACGACGTCGGCGTCGCGCCCGTAGAAAGCGCGGATCCGTTTGCGGACATGCTCGCTGATTGCCACGAACCGGTGCACGCGGCCGGAGGCCGCGCGGTCCCAGCGCCGGAGCCAGGCGAGCAGCGGCTTGACCACGGCCTTTTTGAACGGGTTCCGGCCGAAATACTCGTCGTAGAACAGCCAGGCATAGCGCATGGGTGTGAAGCAGTAGCACAAGTGTTTCGTGCCCGGCCGCACGCGCAGCCCCTTGGCCACGCAATGGCTGGTGCTGATCAGCAACTCCGCCGCGGGCGGTTGCATGCGCCCGATCACGGCCGGCAGCAGCGGCAGGAAGTAGCGGTAGTGTTTCGCGATGCCGGGCACGCGCTGGAGCCGGGAGGTCACGATCCGCCGCCCGCGCAGCACGTCGGAAATGGAGTCGGGGCTGCACAGCAGCGTGTGGATCGGCGCGCTGGGGAACCATCGGCACAGGATTTCCAGCACGCGCTCGCCGCCGCGCATGCCGGTAAGCCAGTCGTGCGAGAGGGCGAGCTCGAGGTCGCGCAGATCGTCGGGAAAGGTCATTGTGTATTCCTGTGTCCGGCCGCTGCGGCGGCCGTCTCCTGATAGACGGCCAGCAGCCGCCGCGCGGCGGATTCCCATGAGAACTGCGCGGCGCGTGCCAGCCCGCGTTGTATGAGCATGTCCCGTTTGGCCGGATGGGTCAAGACTTCCACCAGCGCGTTGGCCAGCCCGTCGATGTCGTCCGCCTCGACGCGGACGGCGGCGTCGGCGGCCACTTCCGGCAGCGAACCGCCGTTGCTGCACACGACCGGCGTGCCGCAGGCCATGGCTTCCAGCACCGGCATGCCGAACCCTTCGTAGCGGGACGGCAGCGCGAGCAGGTCCGCCTCGCGGTAGGCGCGGACCAGGTCGGGCTCGGGCAGGTAGCCGGTCCATTCGACATGTTCGGAAACGCCGAGCTGTGCCGCGCGCCTGGCCGGTTCGGGGTAGCGCGGGTCTCTGGGCCCGATAATCCGCAGCGAGAGCGCAACCGCGCACGCGCGCCGCGCGCGCGCGAACGCCTCCACCAGGCCGACGAGGTTCTTATAGGGGTCCGAGCGCCCCACGTAAAGGATCGTCCGCTTCCGGTCCGCCGGCGCCGCGCCGGCCTGCGCGGCCGGTGCGGCGGGGCAGAAGCATGCGGCGACACCGTCCGGCACGACAACGACGTTGCCCTCGCGCTCGGCGGGAATTCGCAGCACCCGGATGATGTCGCGGCGGGACGTCTCGCTGACGGTGACGATCGTGTCCGCGCGCCGCGCGATCTCGTGCATGAGGAAGCGGTACACGGGAAAGAACAGCCGCTTCTTGGACCGAGGGGAATGCTCCGGGAAGAGCAGCGGAATGACGTCATGCAGGGTGACGAGGCAGGGCAGCGGGCCCGGCCGCCGGCGCGGCGCGGCGAGGAGCGGGAACATATAGTTGGGGGAGTGAAACACGTCGAGCTGCTCGTTGCGCAGCAGACGGGGCAGCGCGAGCTGGCCGCGGACCGAGAAGACGCCGAACGGGACGAGCCGGGTCTGGAAGAGCGTGTGCCGCTCGAGGCCGGCGCGAACCAGGGTCTCCTTCAGCAGCGCGGGGTCGCGGAAGAAGAGCACATACTCGTTCTCCGTGTCGAGCCGGGCCAGGTTCGCGATCAGCTCGCGCGTGGACACGCCGATGCCCGCGCTTTCGCGCAGGATCCACCGTGCATCGATCCCGATTCGCATGCCGTCACTCCGTTCTCGCTCGTGCTTTTCGGACAGGGGCGGGCTCGGACGTGGATTATGGTGCGGTTTGAGCGGGCAGGCAAGGCGAAGATCGAAGGGCAGCCGGGCAGCGTCACGAAGCGGCGGTGTCCCGTGCCGCGTGGCCGCGGGGCGGGGCGCGGCTCACGCGCCGCGGTACGCGGTCGCGTGCAGCCGATCGGCAACCAGGCTCTCTCCCCACTTGCTCGAGAACTTACTCGAGAACTTGCTCGAGAACTTACTCGAGAACTTGCTCGAGAACTTGCTCGAGAACTTGCTCGAGAACTTGCTCGAGAACTTACTCGACAACTTACTCGATTCCCGGCTCAGCGGTTCGTTCGAGAATTCCGAGGCAAGTTCCCGAGTGAGTTCGCGAGCCAGTTTTCCTTCGTTCGGCTTCTCGATCTCGGCCGGGGCCGTTCAGCCCCCGTCTCTGACGGCCGGCGCGGGGCGCCCGATGCAACGCATGAGGAAATCGGTAGCCGCCAGGATGTCGCCTTGCAGGGAGCGGACCTCGTCGCCGAGCGGGTCCGGCAGCGCGGCGGGCACCTCGGCCACGAGCCCGAGCGGTGCGGTCAGCAACGCCAGTTCGTCGGAAGGGCGTCCGGCGTCGGCCGCCGCGGGCGCCGGCGGGCGGGCGGCCGGCCGGCCGGCGGGCAACAGCAACCACGCGGCGGCGAGGAGCAGGGCGAGCGCAGCCGCGGCCCAGGTGAGCGCCGGCCGCAAGAGCAGGCGCCTGTTTGCGGCGGGTGCAGGCCCGCCTCGTATCCCGGCCATGATTTTCGTATGAAGGAAGGGCGGCAGCTCGGGGGCGAACGATTTCGCCTCCTCCTTCAGCCGCGCGGCGGCGGCCGCGCTCGTTTTGTGGAAAGCCGCGCACGCCGGGCAGCGCGCGAGGTGTTTCGCCAGCCGCGGTGGGGCGGACCCGCCCGCATCCAGGCTGAGCGAAATGCGCCATCTATACCAGCAGCACAGCATCGTGTGCCTCCTTTCGCTGGGGCAGGACCGCGGCCAGTGCCTGCCGGGCACGGTGCAGCAGGACCTTCACGTGGACATGCGACTTGCGCATGACTCCGGCGATCTCGCGTACCCCCATGCTCTCCGCGTACTTCAGCCACAGCGCCGTGAACTGGTCGTCGGTCAGGCGGCGCCGCGCCGACTCCCACAACCGGCCGGCCTCATCGCGGGCCGCGGCGGCCTCCGCCGGGTCCGCGGCTCCGGCATCCGCCACATCATCCCGCAATTCCGCCGTCGGCCGCGCGCGGCGATGGTGGCTGATCGCCAGTCTGGCCGCGATGGTAAAGAGCCAACCGCGGAACGGGCACGCCGCGTTGAACCGGCCGATGTGCCGATAGGCCCTTATGAACGCGGCCTGCGTCAGATCCTCCGCATCCTGCCGGTTGCCTGTCTTCTGGACCAGAAAGCGGAACAGGCGGTTTTCATAGCGGCGCACGAGTTCTTCGTAACAGCACGTGGCGCCCGCTTGCGTCGCGCGCGCCAACGCTTCGTCGCTCAGCTGGCCGGGCTCTGTCACGGGCTCGTTTCCGCGCGGCTCACGGGTGCGCCTGCTCCAGCGCGATCTTCTCCTCCAGCGCCGCGACCAGGTCCTGAACCGGGTAGTCCACGCAGACCAGCACGGCGTCGCCCTGCAGTTCCGTGCGCACGGCACCCGCCAGCCTGGCCAGCGCCGGCGTCTGCTCTGCCGCGAGCAGCGCGAGCGCCGTCATCCCGTCCACAAGCTTCTGGATCTGGAGCGCGGTGTCCGCGTCCCGCGCGGTGAGGACGAGGCGCGCGTCCAGCCGGCCGTTGGCCTCGCACACGCTTAGCGCCAGTTTGTCGGTCTTCTGGACGATCGCCGTCTTGGCGTTCAACTGCGGCATTTGCCCGAGATTGGCGACCGCAACGAAGAAGCACGGCTCTTTGCCGCCCGGTAGGCCGCCGAATCGTTCCGCGGCCGTCAGGTTCGGCCGTTTTCCGTCCAGCACGTCCAGTGCGGCCTTGGCCGTATCGAGGTCGCCGCTCATCACCAATGTGCCGTCGGCGTGCATGCACCCGAACGACGGGCCTTCATACCCGCGCCCGCGCCGCTTCTGCTGGGGCTCCTCGTCCTTCTTCTCCAGCCAGCTGTGAATGACGTGCTCGCCGTAGCCGATTTCCTCGTACGTGTCTTTGGCGCGGACCAGGGTGACCAGTCGATCGGCATCGAAGTTGCCGCGGATCAGCGCCACACCGTGCTGCGGGAGGTTGTCCTGCCCGTAGAGCGTCAGCGCCTGGAGATCCGAACGCGGATCGAAGTTGAATATCGCCTGGAAGGCGGCGAATTTGTTGTTCGCCTCGGCGGTGCTCAGTTGCTTGAGAATGAAGGCGCCGATTTGCGAGCCGCCGAACCGCTCCACATCGGCATGGACAACCCATTGCGCCTCCGCGGCGACCCGCTCCTGCCGGAACGGGCCTCCAAACAGGGAACCGGCCGTCAGTACCGTCAGAACGAGAGCCGAAACCAATCCCTTCATCCGCATCCCTCCTCACTTTGCCAAGATGCCAGGTGACGTTTGAGCAGGCTCTTACATCCCGCATCGCGTGTGCCCGGATCCGGTCCTTGCCAGGTGATACGCGCTCGGGCCTCAGCAGGTTACGCCCGGCCGCCCGAAAAATGAAGGAAAATGAAAAGAGTTGCGACCGGTCAGGCGGGGTGTTATAGTGCGACGTGCCATAATTCGGGTTGTTTTCCGATCGGCAGGAGGCCGGTGAATGGCAGTAGATCCCAAACTTCGCGACCAGATCGGCAAGCTGCAGCCGATCGGCTCGCTGGCCCCGCAGCGGATTGAGGAGCTGATGTCCGCCTGTTCGGTGGAGACGCCGGCATCCGGGACGACTCTGTTTCGCGAGGGGGAAACCGACGGCCGGGCCGTTTACGTGCTGAGCGGGACCGTGCAGCTTTCGGGCAAGGGCGCGGACTACTCCGTGACGGGCGGGACGGCGGACGCGACGTACGCGATTGCCGACATGCAGCCCCGCGAGGTGACGGCCGTGGCCGGGGCGGGCACCCGGGTGTTGCGGGTGCCCAATGACCTGCTTGACAGCATGATCAACCGCACCCACCTGGCGCAGGCCGAAGCGGAAGGCGAGGCGGCGCGGGGCAAGGACAAGCCCAAGGCCGGCGGTCTGTTTGGCAAGCTGGGCGGGCTGTTCGGCGGCAAGAAGCAGAAGGTCGACCCCGCGGTTGGCGACTGGAAAGGCCTCGTGCAGCAGGCTGACGTGTTCAAAGCCGTGCCGCCCGAGAACCTGGAGGGGCTGCTCGACAGCATGGAACCCATGCCCGTGAAGGCTGGCGACGTGCTCATCACGCAGGGCGACGAGGGCGACTACTACTACTTCATCGTGAAGGGCACCGCCGTCGTCAGCCGCCAGGCGGAGGGCGAGGCCAGCGCGGTGCCCATTGCCGAAATCGGCGCGGGCACCGGTTTCGGCGAAGACGCCCTGATCTCGAACGCCAAGCGCAACGCGACTGTCACGATGAAGACCGAAGGCACGCTGGTGCGGTTGTCCAAGGAACATTTCACCGAGCATCTGAAAGCGCCTATCCTGAGGTGGCTGTCGCGGGCCGAGGCGCAGAAGGAGATTTCCGAGGGCGCCAAGTGGCTCGACGTGCGCCAGGCCATTGAGTTCGAGCGGGCCCGGCTTCCGGACGCGATCTGCATTCCGCTCCACGAGCTTCGCAGCCGCGCCTCGGAACTGGACAAGAGCAAGCTTTACATCTGCTATTGCCAGAACGGACGGCTGAGTTCGACGGCTGCGTTCCTGCTCAGGCAACTGGGGATTCGATCCGCCGTGCTGCGGGGCGGCATCCGGCACTTGAAGGGTGCGTAGCCCGGCTCGTTCGCACGGGCGTGTGAACGCGGCGGGTGCAGCGGCGGATCCGACATGGACGTCACGTGGCGGCAAGGGCCGCTAAGCGGGAGGAACAGGATGAGCAAGCTGCAGGCGGTCGTATGTCTCTTCCTTTGCGTCGCGGTCTGCGCGGCGCAGGACCCGTCGTTCCAGGACCGGTTCATGGAAGCCAAGAAGGCGCTGGCCGCCGGCGAGTTGGACCGCGCCTACGACATGCTCACCCAGCTCTTCCGCGAACGGCCCGGCAACGCCGACATCAACCTGGCGCTCGGCCTGGCGGCCTTCGCGAAGGGCAAACTCTCCCACGCGGCGCTCGCGTTCGACCGCGTTCTGCAGCAGAACCCCGATCACGACCGCGCGCGGCTCGAACTGGCGCGTACCTACTTCGCCATGAACCAGTACGATTTGGCGCGGGAGGAATTCGAGAAGGTCCTCGCCCACAACCCGCCGCCCGCCGTGCGGCAGAACATCGAGAAGTACATGCAGCGCATCCGCGCCACGACGAAACCGTGGGACGTCTGGACGCGGTTCGAGTTGGCCTATTCCTACGACGACAACGTCAATTTCGGGCCCAGCCATGAGCTGATCGAGACGATCCTCGGCCCGCTCCAGGTCGGCGAAGATTCGCTGCCGGTCGACGCGCACGGTCTGTCCGTTTCGGCCTCGATCTCGGGCGTTTACGATGCCGGCGTGAAGCAGAAATGGGCGCTGGCCGGCGGCGCCGACTACTACCAGAACTGGCTGCAGGACGCCACGGAGCAGGAGACGCAGTTCTTCCGGATCTCGGGCGGCCCAGAGTGGAGCGGCCCGCGCTCCCGTCTGCAACTGCCCGTGAAAGCCGAGCATATCGTCTACAGCCACGAGTCGCTCGTCAGCAATTTCGGGCTTGGCCCGGCCTTCCTCTACGCCGTCTCGCCCAACCTGCATCTGATCACCTCCGGCGCGGTCGAGTACCGGGATTACACCGAGCTGGACGAGCGCGACGCGCCCTACGCCGGCATCGGGCAGGTCGTGCGGCGCTACCTCACCGAGAAGCGGCACATGCTGGGCGCCGGCGCCGGCGTGTTCGCCGAGGAAGCCGACGAGGACGCCTACGCGAACTCCGGGTTCGAGGCCAGTTGCTCGGGCGAGGCGAACCTGCCCGGGAAGACGACGCTCTATGCCCGCCTGAAATACAAGGACACGCTCTACGGCGACAAGGCCGTGATCGATCTGCAGGAGGAAGAGCGGCACGATCAGCAAGTCCAGTTCACCGTCGGGCTGAACAAGGCGTTCCCCAAGGGCTGGGGCTGCGACGCCCGGTACCAGTTCACGGACAACAGCTCCAATTTCGGCCTGTACGACTACGATCGCAACGTCGTGAGCGTCAGCGCCCTCCTCTCGTTCTGATTCGCGGCCCGGTGCCCGCCGGCGAGAAACCGAAGCATGAAGAACTATCTGATACCTCTGGTCGGAATCTTGATTGTGATCGGCTGCGCGGTGACCGCTTTCGTCACGGAGATCCAGATGGAAGCACCGTTGCTCTCCACGCTGTCGAACAGCCTCTATGATGCGTGGCTACGGCGGCTGGCCGTCGAACCGCGGTCGGGCCGCGTCGCCATTGTCGACATCGACGAGGCCAGCATGGCGGAGTACGGCCAGTGGCCCTGGGCCAGAGACCTCATGGCGCGAATAACCAAGACGCTCTTCGACGCCGGCGCCAGCGTCGTCACCTTCGATATCGTCTTCGCCGAACGCGACCGAACCAGCCTCTCCAGTATCCGGCAGGCCTACGAGAAACGGGGCGTTCAGAAGTTCGAAATCGAGGGCAGCCGCGCGGAGGCGCTCGAGTTCGACCAGTTGTTCTCCGACGCGCTGGGCGAAGGGCAAAGCATTCTGGGTTCCTACATTTTTCCGTTCGGCGATTCGCCGCCCGGGTCGGCCAGGCACGAAGAGGCGAGCCGGCCTCCGTCTGAGAACCGGTTGGAGCCGAAAGACGCCGTGCTGAGGTTCGTGCCGGCTGGTAGCGGCATGACGATCGCCATCCCGCTGCTCAGAGAGTGGGCCAACACCGCGTTTTTCAATACGGAGCCCGACGACGACAGTGTGATTCGCAAGACCCCTCTTCTCTGGCAATACGGTTCCCAGATCTATCATTCGCTGGCTCTGGAAGCGCTGCGCCTGGATACCATCGGCAGCGCGCCGGTCACCATTACCGTGGACCGCGGCGAGGTCGTCGGCGTTGCGTTGAAGGACCTCTACACGGTGCCCACGGACTATGCCGGACGTTTCGTGTGCAATTTCCGGCGTGGCCACTTTCCGACGATCCCGATCGGCAAGGTGCTGGAGAACCAGTTCGAAGAAGGGACATTCTCCAACAAGATTGTTTTCGTGGGGACCTCGGCCATCGGCCTGAAAGATTCCCGCGCGACACCGCTCGACCCCGAGTATCCGGGCGTGGAGGTGCACGCGACCGTCGTAGACAATGTGCTGGCCGGCGACGTGCTCGTTGACCCCATCCGGAAGACGCTTGTGATCGAGCTGGCACTCATTCTGCTGCTCGGCCTCGCGCTGACGCTGTGCATTCACTGGGGCAAGGCCTGGGTCTCGTTCCTCATCACGCTTCTGTTTCTGGGGGGGCTCTACTTCAGCGGCTGGTACTGCCTCAACGCGCGGCATCTGGTGTTCGTGCCGGCCCGGTTGATGATGTCGATCCTGGTGCTCTACACGTTCCTCACGCTGCTGAAATACTGGCAGGAAGAGCGGCAGAAGAAGCAGGTCCGCAACATGTTCGGCACGATGGTGTCCTCCTCGGTCCTGAAATACATGGAGGAGAACCCGGGCAGCTTCTCGCTTTCGGGCCACCGGGCGGAGGCGACGATGTTCTTCTCGGACATCGCGGGGTTCACCTCCATTTCGGAAGGCTTGGAGCCCGCGCGCCTGGCCGAGCTTCTGAACCGGTATCTGAGCCCGATGACGGAGATCATCATGGCGCGCAACGGCTACGTGGACAAGTACAACGGCGACGCGATCATGGCCGAATGGGGCGTGCCGTTCGCCATGGACGACCATGCCGTGCAGGGCTGCCTGGCCGCGCTGGAGCAGCAGAATCGGCTGGCGGAGCTGCGGCCGGTGCTGAAGGAGGAGTTCGGGCACGAAATCCACGTGCGCATGGGCGTCAACTCCGGCAGCGTGACGGCGGGCAACATGGGCTCCGACCTTCGGTTCCAGTACACGGTCATGGGCGACGCCGTCAACCAGGCGGCCCGCTACGAGCCGGCGAACAAGGACTATCACACCGAGATCATGATCGGCGACGAAACCTATCAGCACGCCAAGGACGCCATCGAGGCGCGCCTGCTCGACCTCATGGTGGTCAAGGGCAAGACCGAGCCGATCAAGGTCTATGAACTGCTCGCCGTCAAGGGCGAACTGGCGGCGGGCCGCGCCGAAATGGCGGCGCTCTACGAGAAGGCGCTGCGCCTGCACTGGGACCGGAAATGGGACGAGAGCCTCGCGTGCCTGGCGCAGGCGCTGGAGAAGGAGCCGAACGACGGGCCCTCGATCATGCTGCGCGAGCGGGTCGAGGCGTACAAGGCCAACCCGCCGCCCGACACCTGGCAGGGCGAGGTCGTCAGGACGCACAAGTAGGCATTCCGGCCGGGCCGCCGCCCGGCCGGAATGCCTAATTCGCCGGTTTCGTCGTATTGAACGGCGCCGTGGATTGCCAGGGCTCGACGGTCGACATCTGCGGCTCCCAGGCGGAGACCTGGCCCTCGCTGGCATAGAGGTAGTCGAAGTGCTTGCGCAGGTAGGCCTCGAGCGTCTGGATGGTCGGCCCGTAGCCGTGCCGGTAGATGTAGTACTCCAGGGTACGGGCCAGCACATCGGTGTCCTGGTAGCGGTCTTCCGGGCGTTTGCCGAGCATCTTCTTCAGAATCGCGACCAGGTCCTGCGACATCTTCCGTTCCGCGATATCCCAGGGGACCGGTTCGGCGATAAGCCGCTCGACGTCCTCCCGGCTCTTGTTCTTGTTCTTATCGGGTGTGCGGATGGGCCGGTAGGTGAGCAGTTCGAAGAGCACGGCGCCGAGCGAGAAGATGTCGGCACGGTAGTCGACGACCTGGCGCTGGGCCTGTTCGGGCGCCATATAAAGGTACTTGCCGACGAGGAAGCGGTCGTCGAGCATGGCGGTGTTGGCGGCCTTGGCCACGCCGAAATCGGCGAGTTTCGGGAGCCCTTCGGTCGTGATCAGGATGTTGTTGGGGCACACGTCGCGATGCACGATGTTCAGCGGCGTGCCCGTGGCGTCCTTGCGCTTGTGCGCGTAGGCCAGCCCGCGCGCGACGCGGCTGGCGATGTAGACGGCGAGCTCTTCCGGGAGCTGGATGCGATAGAAGCGGTGCCGCCGGATGAAGTCGGCCAGCGAGATGCCCTGCACGTACTCCATGACGATGTAGTACTCATCCCCCGTGCGGCCGAGCTGATAGATCTGCACGATATTCTCGTGCACGAGCCTGGCGACGAGCATCGCCTCGGCCACGAACAGATCCGAGAAGCGCGGCTCGGCCAGCTCCCTGAGCAGCATCTTGATGGCGACCGTCTTTTCGAACCCCTCGGTGCCGATCTGCTGCGCCTCATACACGGCGCCCATGCCGCCCTCGGCGATCTTGCGGGTGAGCCGGAAGGAGACCGCGCCTTCGATTGTCCCGAGCGAATACTGGTCAGCCATGCCGGCCGCCCTCCTCCCCGGTCAAGACGAGGCCTTCGCTGGCCGCATCGGTGTTGGCGAACGCCGCGCGGGCCTGCGCCACGATGGCGTCGAGCTGCGCGTCCTGCCTGTACCGATTGTGGTGGGTCAGGATGAGCCGGCCGACCCCGGCCTGCTCGGCAAGGCGAGCGGCGGCGGCCCACGTGCCGTGCCCCCAACCGCGATGCGCCGGGTACTCCTCCGGCGTGAACTCCGCGTCGCAAATGAGGCAGCCGGCGCCACGGCAGAATGCGAGGAACCGTTCGTCCACCTCCGGCGTGCCCGGCTCGTGATCCGTGGCCACGACAACCGATACGCCCGGCGCCTCCACTCTGTAGGCGAGGCTCTCCTGCGGGTGGCACAGCGGGCACCAGGACAGGCGCACCCCGTAAATCGTGAGCGCGCCGGCCGAGGGCAGGTCTTCGAGCTCCAACCGCGCCTGCGCCTCGCCGAGCCCGATCGGCCAGTACGGCTTGCCCACGAACGTCCGCAGCGTTGCGCGCCAGTCGGTCTCCCGCGCAGGATCCCCCACGAGGGTCAGCCGGGAATGATCCATGTAGAGCCCGTCGAAGAACGGCAAGCCCATCACGTGATCCATGTGGAAATGCGTGAACAGAATCGTGACCGGCGGCCGCTCGCCGCGTTCCGCCAGGTCTTCGTGCAGAGAGGCGATGCCCGTGCCCGCGTCGAACACCAGTATGCCCTGTGCCGTCTCCAGCGTGAAGCAGGTGGTGTTTCCGCCGTATTTCAGAAATTCGCGCCGGGGGACGGGGGTACCCCCGCGCGTGCCGCGGATCACAAATTCGTTCATGCCGCTTTTCCTTGCATTGCCCGCTGCTCACGCCTTATAGCATGTTCGATGCCGGCCTGTCCACACAAAGGCGCGTGACACACGCTCAGACCCGTTGCCCGTTCCGGCCGATCGGCCGCCGGCCGGAACACAGCGCGCTTGGACCCGGGGGATCGGATGATCATCAGCGCCAGCCGCAGGACGGATATCCCGTCGTTCCACATGGACTGGTTCATGAGCCGTGTCCGCGCGGGGTACTGTGTCGTCGTGAACCCTTTCAACCGGCGGCAGGTCAAAGAGGTGTCTCTGGCGCCGGCCGATGTGGACTTCTTCGTCTTCTGGACGCGCGACGCACGGCCCCTGGCCGAACACGCGTCAACCCTGCACGCGCTCGGATACCGCTTCCTCGTGCACTGGACCCTGACCGGTTACCCCCGCCAGATCGAGCCCGGCGTACCCCCGGCCGAAGAGATCCTCGCGGCGTTCAAAGCCCTGTCCAAACGGGTAGGGCCGGGCCGGCTCATCTGGCGGTACGACCCCATCTTCGTCAGTGAGCTGACCCCGTTTTCCTATCACGTCGCGAATTTTGCCGCGCTGGCCGGCACTCTGTCGGGCTGTACCAGGCGTTGTGTGCTCAGTATTGCCGATTTTTACCCCAAGGTCGTGCGTCGCCTGCGCACCGTCCCCAATCTGAGGCCCATTCCGAACCCGGAGGAACGGCCGGAATTCGGACCCATGATGACGAACATCGCCGCTGCGGCCCGGGCCGTCGGGATCGAGCCCGTGAGCTGCGCGGAACGAATCGAACTGGCGTCCTACGGCATCGGCCCCGGCGCCTGTATTGACTCCGCCATGGCCCGAGCGGAATTCGGGCTCGAAGTCACCCGCCGGAAGGATCCCTCGCAGCGGCCGGCCTGCCGTTGCGTGGTAAGCCGCGATATCGGCGTTTTCGATTCGTGTCCCCGCGGCTGCCTTTACTGCTACGCGAACAAATGAAGCCAGGCGGGGGAACGCGCTTTTTGCTTGTCTTTTTGTGCATGGCAGCCTATAAGAGGGCGGCCTCATCATGTCGAATCCGTTTTCCGTGCGCTACACTACATCCTGCGTTTGCGTCCGCGGCATGATGGGCCGTTCGGTGTGTGGGACGCCGCCTCGATGTGCGCTCGGTGTCTCCAGAATCGAGCGGCGGGTAGGATGGACACTGCCGGAGACGGGGAACCTGCATGGCGAAGAAGACTAGGGAGCCGACCGTGCTGCTGGTCAACGACGACCCGTCGTTGTCGGAGCTGATCGGGACAGTCCTCAGGCAGGAGGCGCTGCGGGTCCTCTCCTGCCAGAGCGTCGAGATGGCGCTGGTCACGCTGCAGGAGCATCAGCCGGTCGATCTGATCATTACCGACCTGCACATGCCGGAGATCGACGGCTGGCAGTTCTGCCGCCTGCTGCGTTCGAAGGAATACGCCAGTTTCAACAAAGTCCCCGTCTTGGTCGTCTCCTCGACATTCTCCGGCTCGGATGCGGAGGAGGTCTCCACGGGGTTGGGCGCCAACGCCTTCCTCTCCGCCCCCTTTGAGCCAGCGGTGCTTCAGACCTACGTGCGGGAGCTGCTGGCGGGCAAGACGCCGCAACCGCAGCTGCGCGCTCTCGTTGTGGCGCCGGACAAGGCGAAGGCCGGCCAGTTCCGCGCCGCGTTCGAGTCGCACGGCTACGTCATCCATGCCGCGTCATCGGGCGCGGAGGCGCTCCGGCTGGTCGAGGAACAGACGCCGGCCGTGGTGGTGGTCGATTACCACTTGCCCGACATGAGCGGCGACCGCCTGCTGGACGAACTGAAGAAGGCGCGGGGTTCGGGCCTTGCGGTGGTCATGGTCGCCAGCGACCCCACCCCCGAGCTGGCGCTGCGGTTCGTGCGCGCGGGCGCCGACGCCTACGCGCCCGAGCCGTTCGAGCCCGAGTACCTGGTGGACGTCTGCGAGCAGGCGCGGCGGCGGCTGTCGCTCCTGCGGGTGGAAGAACTGCTCGCGGAGCGCACGCGCGAGCTGCGCGAGTCCGAGCGGAAGAACCGGCTGCTGCTGGACGGCATTCCGGAATCGGTTCTCGTGCACGACGAGAACGGCAACATTCTGCACATCAACGAAGTGGGCGCCCGCCGCCTGGAGTCGTCGCCCGACGAACTGGTAGGCCGGAACATCGCCGAGTTCGTGACGCCGGAGAACGCGAAGACGCTGCCGCGCAACATCCGGCGTGTCCTGCAGGACGGCAGCGCGCGGTTCGAAACCACCTACGTGGCGCCCTCGGGCGCGCGGATCGAGGTGGAAGTGAACGAGCGGCTCATCGAGTTTGCCGGCCGCCAGGCGATTCTGAACGTCGGCCGCGACGTCACGGCGCGCAAGGAAGCGGAACGCGCGCTGCGCGAGAACGAGGCCAAACTCAAGGGAATGCTCTCGTCGCTGTACGAGACGTTCATCGTCGTCTTCGACCGCGACGGCCGGTACGTTTCGTACTGGGGGCCGCCTGAACTGGACCGCCGCTACGGCATTCACAGCCATGAGATCGTCGGCCGCACGCTGGCCGACGTGTTCACCCCCGAAGACGCGGCGGACAGGCTGCGGACCGTTCGCCGCGTGTTCGATACGCGGCAGAGCTGTCGCGACGAGTATCCCGTGCATTATCCGGGCGGCGATTTCTGGCACGACATCACGCTCTCGCCGCTGCTCGACGCCGCGGGCGAGGTCGGCGTCGCCGTCGGGTTCGTCAGGGACATCACGGAACTCAAACGCTCGCAGGGCGCGCTGTGGGACATGTCCGCGCTGCTGGAGACGACCTTCGATGCCATTCCGGACGCGATCAGCATTCAAAACGCCGATCGCAAAGTCGTGCGGTGCAACCGGGCCGCGTACCGCTACTTCAAGATCAGCCCCGGCGAAGCGATCGGCAAGAATTGTTTCGAACTGGTCGGCCGGGAGACGCCCTGCGAGAGCTGCGTGACCTCCGCGGTGGTCGAGACCAAGCAGCCCGCGCAGACGGAGGTGTACTTCGACAAGCTCGGCATCTGGGTCGATTTGCGCGCGTATCCCGTGCTCGACGACGCCGGGAACGTCGTCAAGGTCATCGAGCACATGCAGGATATCACGGAACGCAAGCGCGCGGAAGAAACCGTGCGCGACGCCGAGCGGTTCCTCGCCAGTGTCTTCGCCAGCATTCAGGACGGGCTGTTCGTGCTGGATACGGACTGCACAATCGTGCGCGCGAACCCCACGATGGGGCGCTGGTATTCGCACGCCATGCCGCTGCTGGGCAAGAAGTGCTACGAGGTCTTCCATTCCCGCACGAGCGTCTGCCCCAACTGCCCGGCACACCGCACGCTGCAGGGCGGCAAGAGCGCCTACCAGATCATGGCCAAGCAGGGCGCGCAGGCCGAGGAGACCGGCTGGCTGGAGATCTTCACCTACCCGCTCGTCGACATCGGCACCGGCCACATGAAGGGGGCCATCGCCTACATCCACGACATCACCGGCCGCCGGGAATCGGAGGCGGAACGCGTCCGCCTCTCCACCGCGGTGACGCAGGCGGCCGAGGCGATCGTCGTCACCGACCGCAACGGCACGATCAACTACGTCAACCCGGCCTTCGAGCAGATCACCGGGTTCGGCGTCGTGGAAGTCATCGGCAAGAACCCGCGCATTCTCAAGAGCGGGCAGCAGGAGGCCGCGTTCTACAGGGATATGTGGGAAACGCTGACGGCGGGCAAAGTGTGGCGCGGCCGGTTCGTCAACAAGCGGAAGGACGGCACGCTCTACGCCGAGGACGCCACGATTTCGCCCATTCGCGACGAGGCCGGCACGATCACCAACTACGTCGCCGTCAAGCGCGATGTGACCGAGGAGATCGAGCTCGAAGCCCAGTTGCGGCAGGCACAGAAGATGGAAGCCATCGGGAACCTGGCCGGCGGCGTGGCGCACGACTTCAACAACCTGCTCACCGGCATACTCGGCTACTCCAATATGCTGAAATCCTACGTGAAACCGGGCGACAACGTCTACCGTGCCGCCGAGGTCATTGAGCGGGCGGCCAACCGCGCGGCTGTGCTCACGCACCAGTTGCTCGACTTCGCCCGGAAGGGCGAACGCGAGAATGTGCTCGTCGATATGCACGCCACGATCGAGGAAGTGGTCGGCCTGCTCAGCCGCACCATCGAGAAGAAGATCGAGATCACTCAGAAGCTCGGCGCCGAGCGCTCGTGGGTGCTCGGCGATCCCGGCCAGATGCAGCAGGTGATCCTCAACCTGGCGGTGAACGCGCGCGATGCCATGCCCGACGGCGGGAAGCTGGAGTTCTCCACGCGCGTCATCCTCGTGGACGACGACTTCCGCGCCCGCTGCGGGCTGGAAGCGCCCGGCGAATACCTGCTCGCTTCCGTGACCGACAGCGGGACCGGGATCCCCAAACACATTCAGGAACGCATCTTCGAGCCGTTCTTCACCACCAAGGAGAAGGGGAAGGGCACGGGCATGGGGTTGGCGATGGTCTACACCACGATCAAGGACCATCGCGGCACGATCAGCGTGTACAGCGAGGTCGGGCTCGGCACAACCTTCAGGATCTATCTGCCGCTCGCCACCGACGCGCCGGCCGCCGAAAGCGTCGTCCGGGCTCAGCGCATTCCGGGTACGGGCCGGATCCTGGTGGTGGACGACGAAGAAATCGTGCGCGATGTCGCGACCCGTATCCTGGAAAGCCTCGGCTATGAAGTGGCGACCGCCAACGACGGCCGGGAGGCCGTCGAGCTCTACCGGCAGCCCGGAGCCCGGATCGACCTGGTCATCATCGACATGGTCATGCCCAACATGGACGGGCCGGACTGTTTCGCGACCCTCAAGAAGCTGGACCCGAACGTCCGCGCCATTGTCTCGACCGGCTATGGACTCGACGGCCCGGCCAAGGCCGTACTGGAAGCCGGGGCGCTGGGTGTGGCCCAGAAGCCCTACGAGGCGAGCCACCTCTCGCAGGCCGTGGCCGCGGCGCTCCAGAAGAAAACCTGACGCGGTACGGGTGAAGCGGCGTCCCGCCGCTTCACCCGCGCCGAAGGTGCGGGCCGAGCCAGGGCCCGATGCGAGCCGTGTTGGCTCCCTTACCGAAACCTGCGGACGATAGGGTCGGCGTGCCGCTTCTCCGCCGCTTCCTTCTTCTCCTCTTCCTTGAGCGCGTCGGCTACCTGCCGGGCGAGGGCGGCGATCTGTTCGCGCAGGTCCGCATCGTTGATGCGGTCGGCAATCGGCTGCAGGCGCGTGATGACTTCCTGCGCGTCCTGCAGGCGCGCGCCGGCATACAGGCAGCGTGCCGCCCTGAAAAGCCTGTCGGCCGCCAGCGTGTTCTCGGGCGCTTTTTCGTAGGCCTCGGCCGCGGCCTGGAGCGCCTCGATCATCTCGCGGTGGTTGCCGACCCGGCGCAGGAACTCGGCCGCCGTATCGAAATGGGCGGCGGCCTCCCGCCAGGCGGTCATGACGACGGCCAGGTGCGCGGCGACCGCGTGGTAGCGGGCCAGCACCCCGGGCTCGGAGACCTTTCTGCGCAGCTTCTCGGTCGCGTCCAGCTCCGCGCGGGCGGCGGCCGAATCGCCGCGGTCGCACGCGAGGTCGGCCATCAGCAGACGGACCTGAAGCGCGAAAGCCGGGTTGCGCGCGGGGTCCGACCCGGCGAGCGCTTCCTGCGCCAGCGTCTGGGCCTGCTCTTCCTGGCCGGTCAATCGGGCCACTTTTGCCCGCAGGAACGTGACCTCGGCGCCATCGGTCCCTGCGCGCGCGAACTCGATGGCGGCTTCCTTCAGCAACAGGGTGGCCTTGTCGAACTCGCGAAGCGAGATGAAGCACGCGGCCAGGTTGTAGGCGTTGTGCGCGATCTGGCGGGTATCGTCGGTGGCCTTGGCCCGCAGCAGCGCCTTCTCGTACAGCAGAACGGCCTTCTCGACGGCGCCCATCTGAAAGGCGGCCCGCGCGACGCGCGAAAGCCGCTCGATCTCCGGGTCTGCGCGCGCGGGCGGGGCGGCCGTCCGGCACCCGGTCGCGGCCAGGACCCACACCGCGCAGGCTGCCGCGCCGAGCTGCCGCTTCATTCTTGAAGCGCGCGGACCCGCTCGTTTCATGGCGCGGCCCCCTTCACGCGCCCGACATCGGAGGGCGAGATGAGTTCCTCGTAGGGCTCTTCGGCGTACCGGCGCAGGAGCCAGTGCCGCTGGAGCGCTTCGGACACCTTCTCGATCTCGTGCAGCGTCTCCTGAAGCTGGATGGTGAGGCCGGGCAGTTCCTCCAGCGACATGCGCAACTGGTTGATCGTCGGCAGCGACGCATCGCGCAGGTCGGCCAGCACGGCCATCGCAATTTCAATGATTTCCGTGTCCTTGCGGCACTGGATGTAGGCGCCGCTCGGCATCATGGGCTGGGCCGGGTCGCCCGGCAGGATCTCGACGAACGCATCGCCGGCAATCTCGAACTTCTTCTTCACCAGCGCCACGGAATCCTTGCGCACATAACGCTGGTACACGCCGCGGATCACGAAGGTGGCTTCGATGTCGCCCCGTTCGTTCGGTGTGATTTCGGTCACCGTCCCGGCTACCGTGTTGAGGATCTTCACTTCCGCGCCCGCCTGGAGCCCGAACGCCCCTTCGCTGCGCTGTTCCGGCCTGATTTCGGTGACCTTGCCGACCAGCGCGTTCAGCAGGGGGAACTGGGTGTTGTCCGCCGTGGCGTAGACCTGGGCGTCGGTGGTGAACACGGCGTGCAGGGTCAGCTTCGGCTCGAACCAGCCCTGCGCCTGGCCGGCGAGGAAAATCCCCGCCACGAGCAGGGCCACGCAGACCAGGACAAAGAAACCGGCGATCTCGCTTGCGTATCGGAGCTTGAACGGCCTGCTCATACCTCGTTCTCCGGTGCCGGCAACAAGGCCTCGCCCTGCATCACATACCGCCGTACGCCATACAGTGTAGTACTTTTCCAGATGGGAGTCGAGGCCGTTGTCCAGAGCACGGCCGCTCCGCGCGCACACGCGCGGTTCGCCGCTTCGATCAGCGCCTCATCCGCCTGGGGCGGCGCGTTCTGCATGGGTTGCTCCAGAATCACGAGCAGCGGCGCGCCCAGAAAGGCGCGGACCCACGCGGCCCGGCGCAGATCCCATCGGTGCAGCAGCCGCGGGCGCAACTCCGGGATCTCGCGCAACCCGAACGACTGCGCCAGCCCGTTCGCTTCGCGCAAGATGTCCGCCCCGCGCCGCCGCGTGTGGTGGCGCTGCGACAGCGTCACGTTCTCCGCCACGTCCAGGTTGCTCATCCAGCCGCCTTCGTCGAACACGCGCCCTATCCGGCCCCGGCATACGGACTGGCGGCTCGCCCGCATGCGGGACCAGCTCCGCCCGTTGAACAGAACCTCTCCGCTCTGCGGCGTGATCAGCCCCTGCGCCGCGTCGCCGAGCGGCGTGCGTTCCCGGCCCTGCTCCAGCCGCACCAGCGCCGGAACGCCCGGCGCCAGCGCCAGGTTCACCCCGCGCAGCCCGATCCGCTCGTAGCCCTCCGCCGGAATCGTGACATCGCGCCATTCCAGGATGTTTGCCGTTTCCGCCAACGCCACAACCTCCTCACATGTAGGTCAGCAGCGAGACCACGGCCGATATGATGAAAAGGGCCCCGATCGACCGCACCACCGCCCGCGTGACCGCCTGCGGCACCTCCGTAATCGAACCCCCGATCCGAAGCCCCTCGCTGCTGCAGATCGCACCGGTGAACAGGCCGGTGATCAACGTCTTGGCGAGCACGTTGTACACGTCCGCCTGCTTCACGGCTTTGAGCAGGTTCGTCCCGAACAGGAGCGGATCGCTCGTGTTCGGCTGCAACAGCTGCGCGGCCACATAGCCGCTCGCCAGCGACACGATCACGAACGCGATCGTGAGGCAGAAGACCGAGACCGCCACGCCCAGCACGCGCGGCACGACCAGGTAGAGCATGGGGTCGATCCCCTGCGCGTCGAGCGTCCCCACCTCGCCGGTCACCCGCATGTTGGCCAGCTCCGTGGCGATGGCCGTGCCGCTGCGTGCGATGACGACGAAGTTCGTCAACAGCGGGCCCGCTTCCCGCACCAGCACCATGACCAGCGCCGGCCCGAGCAACTCGGCGTGCGCCGCCCGCGTCACCCAGAGCTGCGCCTGCACCACCACCGAGACGCCCGCCATGAACGCCACCAGCCCCACGAACCGAAGGGCATCGACCCCCGTAAACAGGATCTGGCGCCCCAGCACGTCGCGTACCGTGCGCCGCCATGTGCCCGGGCGTGGCAGCAGGACGGCGACGCCCCACAGTACCGCAAAGGCGTAGTTCACGCCCCCCAGCCCGCGCAGAGCACCCGCCCCGATATGCCGCAGAAAACTCATGTCCGTTCCGCCCCACACAGTACCGAAAATGCCCCGCGTTGAAAAGCCCCGTGAGATCTCGATTACCCCGAATGAACACCACGCTCCCAGTCTCTCGAGCCCTTGCGCCCCATTCGTGTTCATTCGTGCCCATTCGCGGTTCCGGTTCCCGGCCGGCGATTGGCATTGCCGCGTCCGGCACCGGCCGGTATACTGGCCGGCAACCATGAAGACACGCGCGCTACGCATTTACGGCAAGCACGATTTGCGGCTGGAACAGTTCGAGCTACCCGAACTCGGCGAGGACGAGATCCTGGCGGAAATCATCTCCAACTCGGTGTGCATGTCTTCGCACAAGGCGGCGGAACTCGGAGCGGAGCATAAGCGGGTCCCGGACGATGTGGCCGTCAACCCGACCATCATCGGCCACGAGTTCGCCGGCTACATTCGCCAGGTGGGCGCCCGGTGGAAAGACGCGTTCGAGCCGGGCATGAAGTTTGCCATTCAACCCGCGCTCGGCTACAAGGGCTCGCTGGACGCGCCCGGCTACTCGTTCCGGTATCTCGGCGGAATGGCCAGCTTCGTCCTGCTGCCCTCCTGCGTGATGGAGGTCAACTGCCTGCTGCGTTACGACGGGGAGGGTTTCTTCAAGGCCAGCTTGAGCGAACCGATGTCCTGCATCATCGGGGCGGCGCACGCGCAGTACCACATGGCCTACGGCAGCTACGACCATATCATGGGCATCGTGCCCGGCGGCCGGTGCGCCGCCCTGGCCGCCGCCGGGCCCATGGGGCTCGGCTTCGTCGACTACCTCATCCATGGCCCCCTCAAGCCGGGCTTGCTCGTCGTCACCGACATCGACGACGCTCGCCTCACCCGGGCAGCCGCCATCTTCCCGCCGGCAGAGGCGAAGCGGCACGGCGTGGAACTCACCTACGTCAACGCGGCGCGGCACGCGGACATCATCGGATTCCTGCGCGGGTTCGCGAATGACGCCGGGTTCGACGATGTCTTCGTCTTCGCGCCCGTCACGCCGGTCGTGGAGCAGGGCGACGCCATTCTCGGCCGGAACGGATGCCTGAACTTCTTCGCCGGCCCCACGCGCAAGGAGTTCTTCGCGCGGCTCAACTTCTACAACGTGCACTACGGAGAAACCCATATCGTGGGCACCTCCGGCGGGAACGCCGATGACATGCGCGAGGCCCTGCAGCTGATGGCCGCCGGTTCCGTCAACCCGGCCGTCATGATCACGCACATCGGCGGCATTACCGCCGCGGCCGACACCATTCTGCGCCTGCCCCAGATCCCAGGCGGCAAGAAGCTCATCTACACCCAGCGGGATCTGCCGCTCACCGCCATCGAAGATTTCGAAAAGGCCGGCAAGTCCGACCCGTTCTTCGCGCGCCTCGGCGAGATATGCCGCGCGCACAACGGCCTCTGGAATATCGAGGCCGAGCAGTACCTCCTCGAACATGCCCCCCGCCTAGCCTGAAACTTCCCCTCGAGAACTTCCTCGAGAACTTTCGGCCTGAGGCCGATCAGCCTATGGCTGAACTCGCAAACTTGCTCGAACTCCCCGCCGCAGCGGCGGGATCGACAAAGCTTCCGGCGAGCAAGGCCATCTTGGCGCATCCGGTTCTGAAGTTGGGACAAAATGGCGCGTTGAAGCGCTGATGACGTTTTGGAGCGATCTGAGCCGGCCAAAATCTTCACCCAGTCGCGCATGGGCGTAAAGGCCTTTGTGACAGCGTTTTTGTTGGAATTCAGAGCGGGTAAGCGGTTCCGCCGCCGCCAGCTCGCCCCGGAGTTGGCACGATTGTTGCTTCAGGGAGGGCCGTAGCATAGGTTTTGTTGGAAAAGAGGTGCTTAACCATGTCGAAAGTACTGGGAATAGATTTGGGAACGACGAATTCGTGCATGGCGGTGATGGAAGGCGGCGAGCCGGTCGTCATCCCGAATGCGGAGGGTGCGCGCACGACGCCGTCGGTCGTGGCCTTCGCCAAGAGCGGGGAGCGGCTCGTGGGGCAGGCGGCCAAGCGGCAGGCGGTCACGAACCCGCAGAACACGGTGTATTCGATCAAGCGGTTCATGGGCCGGAAGTACGATGAGGTGGCGCACGAGATCTCGCTGGTGCCGTACGACGTGGCCCGCACATCCAACGGCGACGCCAGCGTGAAGATCGACGGCAAGCTGTACTCCCCGCCCGAAATCTCGGCCATGATTCTGCAGAAACTGAAGACCGATGCGGAAGCCTATCTGGGCGAACAGATCACGCAGGCGGTCGTCACGGTGCCGGCGTATTTCAACGACAGCCAGCGCCAGGCCACCAAGGATGCCGGCCGCATCGCGGGTCTGGAAGTGCTGCGCATCATCAACGAGCCGACCGCCGCGTCGCTGGCTTACGGGCTGGACAAGAAGAAAGACGAGAAGATCGCCGTCTACGACCTCGGCGGCGGCACGTTCGATATCTCGATTCTCGATATCGGCGACGGCGTCTTTGAAGTGAAAGCCACCAACGGCGACACGCATCTGGGCGGCGACGATTTCGATCAGGCCGTCATCGACTGGCTCGTCGGCGAGTTCAAGAAGGACAACGGGATTGACCTCTCGGCCGATCCGATGGCGCTTCAGCGTCTGAAGGAAGCCGCCGAGAAGGCGAAGTGCGAGCTGTCGAGCTCGCAGCAGACGGAAATCAACCTGCCCTTCATCACGGCGGACGCCAGCGGGCCGAAGCACCTGAACATCACCCTCACCCGGGCGAAGCTCGAGCAGCTCGTGGACACCCTCATCGAGCGTAGCCGCGGCCCCGTGCAGGCCTGCATGCAGGATGCCGGGCTCAACACCGTCGACGAGTGCATTCTCGTCGGCGGCATGACCCGCATGCCCAAGGTGCAGCAGTGTCCCAAGCAGCTGTTCAGCAAAGAGCCGCACAAGGGGATCAACCCCGACGAGGTCGTTGCCGTCGGCGCGGCCATCCAGGGCGGTATCCTCAAGGGCGAAGTCAAAGACGTCTTGCTGCTGGATGTCACGCCGCTGTCGCTGGGTATCGAGACGCTGGGCGGGGTGTTCACGACGCTGATCGAGCGCAATACGACGATCCCCACGAAGAAGAGCGAGATCTTCAGCACCGCGTCCGACAGCCAGTCGACGGTCGAAATCCACGTCCTGCAGGGCGAACGCAAGATGGCGGCGGACAACAAGACCATCGGCCGGTTCCACCTCGACGGCATTCCGCCCGCCCCGCGCGGCGTGCCGCAGATCGAGGTGTCGTTCGATATCGACGCGAACGGCATCCTGCACGTCTCCGCCAAGGATCTCGGGACGGGCAAGGAGCAGAAGATCACGATTACGGCCTCCAGCGGCCTGAACGAGGCGGAAATCAAGAAGATGGTCAAGGACGCCGAACAGCACGCGGCCGAAGACCAGGGCAAGCGGGAGGCGGTCGAAACGCGGAACCGGGCCGACTCGATGGTGTACGAAACCGAGAAGCTGCTCAAAGAGCACGGCGACAAAGTCTCGGGCGATAAGAAGGCCAAGGTGCAGGAGGTTCTCGAGAAACTGAAGCTCGCGCTCAAGAACGAGAAAGTGGACGAGATGAAGTCCGCGATGGAGACGCTCAACACCGAGATGCAGGCACTCTCATCCGAACTGTACGCCCGCGCCAAGGCGGGCGCGCAGCCGGGGCGCGAGGGCGCCGCGGGGCAACAAGCGCCGCCCCCCGAGCCGGACGCCGCACAGGAGAGTCGAACGCAAAGTGAACAGGCCAAAGGAACAGAAGGGGAGGTGATCGACGCCGATTTCGAGATGGTCGACGAAGACAAGAACAAGTAATGCTTTCAAGGCCGGGTCCGCCGGCCGGAACAAGAAAAGCAAGAAGGAGAGGACGGAGCATGAAGGTGAAGCCACTGGGCGACCGAATTCTGGTCGAGCCTATGAAGGAAGAGGAAGTCAAAAAGGGCGGAATCATCATTCCGGACACCGCCAAGGAAAAGCCGCAGCAGGGAAAAGTGATCGCGTTGGGGACGGGCAAGCGCGATGAGGACGGAAAGACCATTCCGTTCAACGTCAAGGAAGGCGACAAGGTCCTGATGCCGAAGTACGGCGGGACCGAGGTCAAGATAGACGAGACCGAATACCAGATCGTGCGCGAGGAAGACATCCTCGGCATCATCAGTTGAGTGCAAAGAAGCAGAGAAGGAGTATGTGGTTATGGCAGCCAAGCAGTTGAAATTCAACTCCGACGCACGGCAGGTCTTGCTGCGCGGCGTCGAAAAGCTCAGCAACGCGGTCAAGGTCACGCTCGGCCCCGCTGGGCGAAACGTCGTCCTGGACAAGAAGTTCGGCTCGCCCACCATCACCAAAGACGGTGTCACGGTGGCCAAGGAGGTCGAGCTCGAGGACCCCTTCGAGAATATGGGCGCGCAGATGGTGCGCGAAGTCGCCAGCAAGACCAGTGACGTCGCCGGCGACGGCACCACGACCGCCACGCTGTTGACCGAGGCGATCTACCGCGAAGGCCTGAAGAACGTGACCGCCGGGGCCAACCCCATGAGCCTCAAGCGCGGAATCGAGAAGGCCGTCGAGACGGTCGTCGAGGCGCTCGCCAAGCAGAGCAAGAAGGTCAAGGAACACACCGAGATCTGCCAGGTGGCGACCATCTCCGCCAACGGCGACAGCACGATCGGCGAGATCATCGCCGACGCCATGGACAAGGTCGGCAAGGACGGCACCGTGACGGTGGAAGAGGCGAAGTCCATCGAGACCACGCTGGACGTCGTCGAAGGCATGCAGTTCGACAAGGGGTACCTTTCCCCGTACTTCGTCACCAACGCCGAAGCCATGGAATGCGTGCTGGAGGATGCCCATATTCTCATTCACGAGAAGAAGATATCCAACCTGCAGGACTTCCTGCCGCTGCTGCAGAACATTGCCAAGACCGGCAAGCCCCTGTTGATCGTCGCCGAAGACGTCGAAGGCGAAGCGCTGGCCACCCTGGTGGTGAACAAGCTGCGCGGCACGCTGCAGTGCTGCGCCGTCAAGGCGCCCGGGTTCGGTGACCGCCGCAAAGCCATGCTCGAGGATATCGCGATCCTCACCGGCGGGCGCTGCATCACCGAAGATCTCGGCATCAAGCTGGAGAACGTCAAGCTCGACGATCTCGGCCGCGCCAAGCGCATCACCATCGAGAAGGAAAACACCACGATCGTCGAAGGCTCGGGCAAGACCTCCGACATCCAGGGCCGCGTCCAGCAGATTCGCCGCCAGATCGAGGAAACCACCTCGGACTACGACCGCGAGAAGCTGCAGGAGCGGCTCGCCAAGCTGGCCGGTGGCGTCGCCGTCATCAACGTGGGCGCCGCGACCGAAACCGAAATGAAGGAAAAGAAAGCGCGCGTGGAAGACGCACTCCATGCCACCCGGGCCGCCGTCGAAGAGGGCGTGGTGGCCGGAGGCGGCGTCGCCCTGATTCGCGGACAGACGGCGCTGGACAAGGTCGAGGCCGACGGCGACGAGGCGATCGGCGTCCGGATCGTGCGCCAGGCGCTCGAATCGCCCCTGCGTCAGCTCGTCGATAATGCCGGCCGCGAGGAAGGCACGATCGTCGTGCAGGAAGTCAAGAAGGGCAAGGGCAACTACGGTTACGACGTGGCCGCCTCCAAGTACTGCGACCTGGTCAAGGCCGGTATTCTGGACCCGACCAAGGTCACCCGGACGGCCCTGCAGAATGCGGCCAGTATCGCCGCGCTGCTGCTCACCACCGAGTGCATGCTGACCGAGATCCCGGAGAAGGAAAAGCCGGCGGCACCGGGCGGCCCGGGCGGCGGCATGGGCGACATGTACTAAGAGCCGAAAAAAAAGAAAAAAACAGATGACACGACGGAACGGGGCGCTATAATATAGCGCCCCGTTTCTATCTCTGGAGGTCCGTCATTTGAATATTGAGTACCTGGAAGACGCCAAGAAGAAGATCCCGAACGTCCCCATCCTCATCAATATGGTCGCCCGGCGCGTGCGGCAGATCAACCGGGGCTTCCGCCCCTACGTCAAACCGCAGCACAGCAGCGAGTCGCCCATGGATCTTGCCTTGCGCGAGATACGGGAAGACAAGCTGACCGCGGAGATCAGCTTCACGCCCGCGCAGGACCGGATCCCCGACGCGCAGTAGTCCGGTGAGCGGTTCCGACAATGCCAGCCTCAGCCAAGAGTGACGGACAGGACGCCCTCAAGAAGGTCGGCACCAACCGCAAGGCGCTCAGAGACTACCACGTGCTCGCCCGGCTCGAGGCGGGGATTGAGCTCAAAGGCACGGAAGTCAAATCCATCCGCAACGCGCGCGTGAACCTCACCGGGTCCTTCGCCAGGGTCGAAGACGGGCAGGTCATCCTCTACGCGTTGCACATCTCGCCCTACCAGCACGGCAACCGCTTCAACCACGACCCGGACCGGCCGCGCCGGCTGCTGCTGCACAAGCAGGAGATCAAGCGGCTGTACGGGCAAGTGGCGGTCCAGGGCCAGACCCTCGTCCCGCTCAACATGTACTTCAGGCGGGGTCGCATCAAAGTCGAACTCGGCCTCTGCAAGGGCAAGCACCTGGTCGACAAGCGCCACACGCTCCGGCGCAAGGCGGCCGAGCGCGAAGCCGAACGCGCCGCCGCGCGGCGGCGGTAGCCTGTGGCCGGTTGCGTGCCGCCTCTGCCCGCGAAGATACGCGAGAGAAGCGCGAACGGGCGGCTATACGCCGGGGGATCCCGCTTGCGCCGGCGCGATCAGCCGGAACACGAGCAATTCCAGCAGCAGGCCTTGCGGCACGCTGCTGGAGACGAACTTCTCGTGCGCGGCCAGGATGAGGCCGTGCCATCGCGCGAGTTCCGCTTCCGTGAAGCGGGCCGCCTGCTCCAGCAGCTTGCCGCACCGGAACGCATTCATCTTCCTGGGGTCCTTGCTGCCCAGCGCGGCGAGCAGCGGTTCCGCTTCCGGGGGGACATCCCACACGACGTTCGCCCGCATGCGCGAGCCTTCCCGGCGCACCCACTCGCGGCTCAGCGCTTCCCGGAAGATCAGCAGTTCGCGCAGCTTGTACTCCAGATTGTAGATGAGCCGGATCGGGGGCATGTCTTTCTGAAACTCACTCCGTTTCAGAATGCGCAAGGCCTGCGCCAGCCGCTTCTGGGCGATGGCCTCGGTGAACTCCCACACCGCCGACTCGCGGCTGGCGCAGACGATCTCCATCACGTCTTCCGGGCCGGCCCGTTTGCGGACGCCGACGTAGGTGGCCAGTTTGGCCGCCTCGTTCTCGATCTGACGCGGGTTCGTCCCGACCTTCTCGATGAACAGATCCATCGCCGGGCCGCTCAGGGCCAGCCCTTCGCCCTGAAAGACGGCCCGCGCCCGCTCTCGCGCCTGGTTTTCACCCGCCTGGTAGCCTGCCTGCGGCCGTGTGAAGTCGCGTACCTCGCCCGCCGCCTCGCACGCCTTGCGGAACACGGAGTTCTTCGCCACCTTCGTGGCGGTGATCACCAGGATGTGCCCCGCGGGAAGGCCCTGCTTGATCGTGTCGCCCAGGCGGCGCACGGCCGTCTTGACCGCCTCATGCTTCCCGAGCGGCTCGGGATCGAAAAAGTTCGCCTCGCGCAGCCACACGACCTTGCCGCTCCCGAAAAAGCCAAGCGTCAGCAGCCCGGCCAGCGTCTGATCCAACGCCTGCACGGCCATGTCGATCGTGTCGGCCGTGCCGCTGACCGTTTCCAGGCCCAGCGCCGCCTGCTCCGGCGGAACCAGTCTGGCCACCAGCTCCCTGGCCGATTGGCCCGCGCGAAGGTCGTCGTCGCCGGCAAAGAGGTAAACGCACGCCGGTTCGGTCCGTTTCGCCATTTCAGGATACCCTTCTTGTCAGGGGGCAACCCCGATGCTATAGTATCGGGCCATAGCGGCCCAGAGCAAGAAAATCGCGTCATGCCGTATTGGGGCATGCCGGCACTTCCGCGACCCTCTTTCATGCCGGACCGATTGTCGGGTATCCTCTCCCAACCCGCGGCCGAAGGGCAGATCATGAGAGGCTGGATCTCAAAATCGAGAGTGCGCAAGGCCAAGACCCGGCTCAAGAAGGGCGAGGCGGCCGGCCCGCGGCGTTCGCTGCGCGGCCTGAGCCGGCCGCTGGTGGGGCTGCTGGTCTTCTGGCTGTTGTGGCTTTCGGCCGTCATTCTCCTGCTCGGCTCGCGCCGGTCGCGGATCTGGTCGCTGGCCGTCGGCCAGGCGGCGCCGGAGACGGTGATTGCGGAGGTGGATTTCGAATGTGGCAACGTGACGCTGACCAAGGCGAACCAGGACCAGGCCGCCGCCGCGGTGCCGCCCGTGTTTGCGATTGACTATACCCAGTACGATGCGGTCGCCAACTCCATTGAACGCTTCTTCAACCGCATCGCGCAGATCCGCAAGCAGACCGGCGCCGAGAACCCGGATGCGGTCCGCGCGGCAACGATCGACGCGTTGGAGTTGCTCGACATCCAGTTGACGGCCGCCGAGACGCTCGGCCTGGCGCCGGAAGGCCAGGAGTCGGACGTGGCGAGTCTGATCAAGAAGCATCTGCGTTCGGTCTGGGCGCGCGGCATCGTCGCACAGTCGGAGCGCGACAACCTGTTCCGGGGCTTCGCCAAGGTGGGCAGCGTTTCGGTTCAATCGGCGGCGGGCGAACCGGCGGTTCCGATGTCGCTGGCGGAGATGCCCACGCCGCCGCGCGCGCTGCAGATGGTTCAGGACCGCGTCGCGGCGGATTTCCCGGGCGGCAAACTGCCGAAGCAGGCCGTCGCCTCGCTTCTGCAGACCTGGGTCCGGCCGAACCTGTCGAACCTGATCTACGACCTGCGGACGACGGAAGCGCTGCGCGAAAAGGCGCGGGCCGATGCCGCGGAGGTCACGATGGTCGTGCGCAGCGGCGATACGATCGTGCGGCAGGGGCAGCAGGTCGTGCCGCAGATCCTGGAGAAACTGCGCATGCACTATTCCAGAACGAAAGAGGCCGAGACGCCGTTCGACCGCGCGTTCAATCTGGTCGGAAACGGCGGGCTGCTGATGGTGGGGCTGTTCGTCTCCGCCTGCCTGCTCGCCATCCTGCGGCCCGAACTCCTGCGTCGTAACGCCGTGCTGGTGCTCTTCTTCCTGATTTCGCTGATGACGCTGCTGCTGTGCCGCGTGCTGCTGCTGGCCAGCCACAATGTGCGCTGGGCCATGCCGGCCGTGGTGGAGTTCCTGTTGCCCCTTTCGCTCGGCCCGCTGCTGGTCACGGTGCTGGTCGGCAGCACGGCCGCCCTCGTGCTCGGCGCCTGGCTCAGTTTCGTCATGGCGGTGCTCGCGGGCCACAGTTTCACGGTGCTGGTCACGGGGCTGGTGGCGACGGTCGTTGCCGCCTATGTCGCGCGCGATACGCGCAAACGGCTCAAGGTGTTCAAGGCCGGCCTTCTGGTCGGCTTGGCCGAAGCGACCTGCGCGCTGGCGGTGGGCGCGCTCAATCAGCAGGCGGCCGCGGTCCTGCTGTGGCAGGCGCTCGCCTGCGCGGCCAGCGGCCTGTTCTCGGCCGTCGTCGTGCTTCTGCTCGTGCCGCTGTTCGAGGCGTTGTTCAAGATCACCACGAACATCACGCTGCTGGAACTGTCCGACCTGGGGCATGAACTGCTGCAGCGCCTCGCCATGGAGGCGCCCGGCACCTACCATCACAGTCTCGTCGTCGCCAATCTGGCGCAGGCCGCCGCGGGGGAGGTGGGGGCCAACTCGCTGCTGGCCATGGTCGGCGCCTACTTTCACGACATCGGCAAGCTGACGAAGCCGGAGTTCTATTCGGAGAACATCCAGCACAGCGACAACCCGCACGACACGCTTTCGCCCAGCATGAGCGCGCTGGTCATCCTCTCGCACGTCAAGGAGGGGGTCAGTCTCGGCCTGCAGTACAAATTGCCGCGGCCCATTCTCGACATTATCCGCGAGCATCACGGCACGAGCCTTGTCTCGTACTTCTATCACAAGGCGCTGGAAGAGCGGGGCGAGACCGCGCCCAACGGCGGGAAAACGGCGGCCCCGACCCCGGTCGAGGAAGGCGGCTTCCGCTATTCCGGCCCGAAGCCGGCCTCCAACGAAGCGGCGCTGATCAGCCTCGCCGATGCGGTGGAGGCCGCATCGCGCTCCATCGAGAAACCGACGCCCGCCCGGCTGACGACGCTCGTGAACGAAGTCGTGGCGGCCCGCCTCGAGGACGATCAACTGGCCGCCTGCACGCTGACGTTCGCCGACCTGACCAGGGTGAAGCGTTCGTTCATCTTCTCGTTGACCAATATGCTGCACGGCAGGGTTTCGTACCCGAAGGATGAGAATCGAGATAAGCAACAGGCAGACGGTGTGTCCGCCAAGCAAGCGCCGAATAAGGACGCTCACAGCGTTCCTGCTGGAACGGGCCGCCCGGCTTGAGCCCGGCACGCGCTGGGCGGAGCTTTCCGTCGTGCTGCTCGACGATGCCGGTATGCTGCCGCTTGTGCGCCGGTATTTCGGAGCCGAGCGGACCACGGACGTGATCAGTTTCCGGTATGCGCCTTCGCCCGCCGACGCGGGGCTGTCGAGCGGCGAGATCGTCGTCAACGTGGAGCGGGCGCGGGCGCAGGGCCGCGGGCGCGGGGGGGCGTCCGCGGAACTGGCTCTGTATCTGGCGCACGGCTGCGACCACCTCATGGGCCAGACGGACGCGACGGCCGCGGCGCGGCTGCGCATGCGCCGCCGCGAGCGGCGCTGGCTGCGGCAGGCGCGTGAAGCGGGGTTGGCGCACGCCCTGATCGCCGATCGACGCCGGGGGAGTTGAACAGGCATGGGCTTCATCAAGGGTTGGCTCAAATCGGTCCGCACGAACGTGGTCATCGGTGTCGTGCTCGTCACGCCGCTCGTGCTGACCGTGGTGATCGTTAACTTCCTCTTCGGCCTGCTCACCGACTGGACCTCGTTCCCCGTCCACTTCAAGGCGCGGTTCGGCGTGGCCCTGCCCGACTGGGTGCTGAAAGTGGGCGTGCTGCTCGTGGTCGTCGCCGTCCTGTACCTGATCGGCCTGCTCACCCGCAACGTGCTGGGGCGCACGCTGTACCGGGTCGCCGAGCGGCTCATTACGCGCATCCCCGGCATCAATCGTGTGTATATCTTCGTGCGCCAGATCATCGAGTCCGTCTTCCGCTCGCGGCAAGCGCTGTTCGAGGAAGCCGTCATTGTCGAGTACCCGCGCAAGGGCGCCTACTCCGTCGCGTTCGTGACGTCGAACCTGCCGCCGAAGATCGCCGCCAAAGTCAGCGGCGGCGGCCCGGCGCAGCCGGGCGTGTGCCTGTTTGTCCCGACCACGCCGAACCCGACTTCCGGCGTTCTGCTGCTGCTGCCGCGCGCGCAGTTGATCCCGCTTCAGATGAGCGTGGCCGACGCCATGAAGCTGGTGATGTCGGGCGGCTCGTTCGTCGCCGGCGACCCCGTCGACGAGAGCGAGCACAGCCTGCTCGACCTGCTGCAGGGCCGCACGCACACCGTGCCCGAGAGCACCAAGGAGAACGACCCGCATGCCGGCCAGTGACGTCCAGGACGAATTCCTGTTCGAACGCATCGAAGCCGAAGACTGGGATGCGGTCGCGGCCGCGCTGGCCGCCTATCACCCGGCCGATATCGCGCGGATCATCACCCGGGCGCCCTCGGCCACGTACCGCAAGCTGTTCGATCGCGTCCCCGAAGATCTCAAGCCGCACGTGCTCTCGGAACTGGAAGGCCAGGCGGGCAGCGATATTCTCGAGGCGCTCAGCAGTTCGGACATCGTCGAGATCGTCGAGGATATGGCACCCGACGATGCCGCCGACGTGCTCGGCGACCTGCCGGAAGACCGATCCGAAGAGGTCCTGCACCTCATGGATGAAGAGGACGCCCATGAGCTGCGCCGCCTGCTGAAGTACGACGAAGATACCGCCGGCGGGATCATGACGACCAATGTCGTCGCCCTGCGCGGCGCGCAGACCGTGCAGGCGGCGGTGGAGGCCATCGCCTACGTCGAAAGCGACGCGCCGTTCTTCTACGCCTATGTCGTCGACGATCGGCGCGTGCTGAAAGGCTATGTGCACCTCTGGGAACTGCTCAAGGAGCGCGGCCGCCAGCGCCCGCTCGACGATCTCGTGCATGCCGACGTGATCTCGGCCGCCGTCGACATGGACCAGGAGGAAGTCGCCAGACTCATGGCCCGCTACGACCTGAGCGCGCTGCCCGTCGTGGACGGCAAGCGGCGGCTGGTCGGGCGGATCACGATCGACGACGTCGTCGACGTGATGGAGGAAGAGGCCTCCGAGGACATCCTCCGATTGGCCGGTTCGGACGACGAGGAGCTGGAAAACGTCTCGGTGCTGCGCACCTGCCGGATCCGGTTGCCCTGGCTGCTCATCACGCTGGTGACCGGGTTCGTCACCAGCATGATCCTGAAGCAGTTCGTCGCCCACATTGCCGAGGTGCTCGTGCTCAGTTTCTTCGTGCCTATCGTGCTGGCGATGGGCGGGAATACCGGGGTGCAGTCCTCGACGCTGACCGTGCGGCGCATCGCGCTCGGCGACTTGCACACCGAGAACATCTGGCGCATCCTGCTGCGGGAGATCGGGGTCGGGGCGATCATGGGGGCCGTGTGCGGGCTGGCGATCGCGCTGTGGGCCGTGCTGCTGGTGCGGATCAGCCCCGGATACGCGCCGTCGCATTCCCCGCTCGAGATCGCGCTGATCGTGGCCCTGGCGCTGTTCGGCGCCATGACGTTCGCCGCCATGTTCGGCGCCTTTGTCCCGATCGCCCTGAACGCGATCGGTATCGACCCGGCCGTGGCATCCGGCCCGTTCGTCACCACCACCAACGATTTGTCGGCCCTGCTCATCTATTTCGCGTTCACCGTCGTGCTGGTCCGGGCGTTCGGCTAGGCCGGCGTGCCGCGGGCAGAAGAAGGGACCGTGCCGTGTTCGAGAAGACCGAGGCACTCGCCCTGCGCGTGTCGCCTTTTTCGAAAACGTCGCTTGTCGCCAACTGGCTCACGCCGCACCACGGCCGGATCGCCACGGTCGTGAAAGGCGCGCGACGCCCGAAAAGCGCGTTTCTGGGGCAGATCGACCTGTTCTACACCTGCGAGATCCTGTTCTATACCCGGGACCGCGCGGGCATGCACATTCTCAAGGAATGCGCCGTGTTGGAGCCGCGGAGCCAGTTCCGGTCGGACTGGTGCGCCGCCGGCTGCGCATCCTATTTCTGCGATCTGCTGCTGCGCGTCACGCCCGTTGGCGCCCCGCAGCCGGCCTTGTACGCCCTGGTGCAGGCGGCGCTCGACCATGTGCACGCGAGGGGCGCGGCGCCGACGGTCGTGTTCTGGTACGAGCTGCGGCTCATGGCGGCGCTGGGGCTCGCCCCGCGCCTTGCGCAGTGCGTCGGCTGCCGCCGGCCCCTCGAGACGCCGGCCGGGCAGACGGGCTTTGCCAGCGCGCGCGGCGGGGCGCTCTGCGCGCGGTGCGCCGAGCGCGACGCCGCGGACGTCGTCGCGATGGGGCCGGACGTGCTGGCGATGCTGCGCAAGTGGCTGGGCGCCGCCACGCCGCGCGCCGCCGCGAACACGCGTTGCGACCAGCGGCAGCTGGGCGAGGCGACGCGGGCGCTCGGCCTGTTCCTGCAGTATCACCTCGATCTGGCCATCCACAGCCGCGCCATCGCGTTCGGCTTACTGAAGGGAGCGACCCATGAGACCGGCAGCCAGGAAGGCACGAGTTGAGAGAGCCGTAGAGGCGCAGGCCGCGCAGGCCGGGGCCCTCGCACGCAAGATCCATGAACTGGCCGAACCGCCGTTCGAGGAGGTGGAATCCGCGCGGCTGACCGCCGAGTTCCTGGCGAACAACGGCTTTCGCGTTGCGTTCCCGTTCAAAAACATACCCACCGCCTTCCGCGCCGAGCAGGGGCGCGGAAGGCCGGTGGTCGGCATGCTGGGCGAGTACGACGCGCTGCCCGATTGCGGGCCCGCGCCCGGCAGTTGGGGCCACGGCTGCAGCCATAACCTGCTCGGCGCGGGCGCGGCCGCCGGCGCGGCGGCCGCCGCCGCGGTTCTGCGCGCGATGCGTCGGCCGGGCAAGATCGTCTTCTACGGGTGCCCCGCCGAAGAGGCGCTGGCCGGCAAGGTCTACATGGCGCGCGACGGCGCGTTCCGCGACCTGGACGCGTGCCTCGCCTGGCATCCCGGGGGCGGGACCGGCGTGAACAACGCGGGCGGCTCCGCGCTGGATTCGCTCGTCTACGAATTCTTCGGCCGCACCGCGCACGGCGCGCACGCCGCCGGCGGGCGCAGCGCGCTGGACGCCGTCATCCTGTTCGACGTCGCCGTCAACTATCTGCGCGAACACATCCCGGAAAACGTCCGGATCCATTCCGTGATTCCCGACGGCGGCCGCGCCCCGAACGTCGTGCCCGCCTACGCGAAGATCTGGTATTACGTTCGGGGCGAGGATCGCGCACAGGTCGATGCCGTCCGCAAACGGCTCGAACGCTGCGCGCGCGGCGCCGCGCTGGCCACCGAGACGCGGTTCAAGGTCACGCGGCTGACCGCCATCTATCCGCGGCTGCCCAACGACGCGCTGGCCAGGCTCCTGCTCGAGAACGTGCGGCTGATCGGGCCGACCCCCGTCCGGCCCGCCGACAGGAAGCGCGCGCGCGCCAGCAAGTTGAGCGGCGAATTCAACACGAGAGTCGGCGACGGGTTCGGTTCGCAGGGCCGGGCGTCTTCCGACGAAGACACCGTCTCCTGGCTCGCCCCGCTCGGCCGGTTCGGCATGCTTTGCTCGCCGCAGGGCGCGCGCGGCCACCACCGCGACGGCGCGGCGCAGGCCGCCACTCCGTTCGCCATTCGCGGCATGCTCCAGGCGGCGAAAGTCTTCGCCGCCGCCGCGCTCGACCTGTGCGAGCGCCAGGACGCGATGCGCGCGATCCGTGCCGAGTTCCGCCGCCGCACCCAGGGCTTCACCTACGATCCGCTCATCCCGAAACGGCAGAAGATTCCCGGCTACGGGTCGTGAGGAGGACCGCGCGGCCCGGATACACGCACTTGCGTGGGTTGATCGGAAAGCCGTCCAATGCGGGCTTCGCCCGCAACCCAGAGGTCAGAGGCCGGAGATCGGAGGTCAGCGGCTTCTCGGCCAGCATCGCGTTCTGCCTGACCTCTGACTTCTGCCCTCTGACCTCTCAGCACGCGAAAAATTCTCGTTTTTCGTTGCAGCTTTCGATAACGAAGCCATCAATGCCCGGCCCCGCTCAATACGCCGGACGCCGCCAGGAGGAGGACCGCCACTTCCAGGCAGACCAGTACGGCCAGGACGCGTTCCTTCCGCCTGAGCAGCATGGGGATGACCGTCAGGTAACAGAAGACTGTGACGGCGCTGAGCAGCGCGATGCCGGTGAACGTGAGGCAGTCGGCCTTGTGCAGCCGGCGCACCCAGCACCAGCCCGGCTGAGAGCCGGTGGCCTGCATGTACGCCTCGGCCGACAGGCCCCAGTACTCATGCATCTGCGTCCGGGGCACCAGCGGCGGCAGCGCACCGCATAGATAGACGGCAAATGCGATCAACAACACGGCCAGCCCCAGCTTTCCGCCCCAATCGAGCACGACCGCATAGCGCTGCTGGACCGCGCCGCCCTGGTTGTCCGCCGTACGCTCGTTCATACACAATTCCCCCGCCCCTCGCGGCTGCGTCGGGCTTCGCCTTCCGATTATTGACTTTCGGCTTCCGCGCTCGGACCGCCGACCTTCCACCTCGGCTACCAGACGTTCAATCCTTTCAGCAACGCGCGCAGACCGGCGAGAAACAGGACCGACAAGACCACCTTTCGGATCAGGGGCGGCTTGGTCTTGCGCAGGATCCGGGCGCCGATCTTGGAGCCGATCATCACGCCGGCGATGCAGGGCACGACCAGGGCGGGGAAAACGGCGCCCTTGTTGATGTAGATCCACGCGGCGGCCGTGTCGGTAATCGAGAGCAGGAACTGACTGCTGGCCACCGAAACCTTGAGCGGCACGCCGAGCAGCAGGTTCAGTGCGGGGACGTTCGCCCAGCCGGCGCCCATCCCGAACATGCCGGCGAGCATCCCGATCACGACGAACAGCGCCAGACCCAGCGGCGTGCGGTGTACCTGCCAGGGAATGTCCGTTCCCAACGACTCTTCGTGGTAGACGCCGGCCAACCCGAGCAGGCGGCCGAGCGGGTCCGGGCGGTCGACCTTCGGAAAATCCGTGCGCCCGGCTTTGAGCATGATGACGAGAATACCGAGGATGGTCACACCGAGCCCGACCTGCACGACCCGCGTGGGCAGCGCCAGCCCGATCAGGGCTCCGGCGATCGAGGAGGCCGAGGCGACCAGGGCCATCGTCATGGAAAGACGCAGGTTCGCCAACCCGCGCCGCAACAGGCTGGGGCCGGCCGCCAGGCTGGACGAGAGCGCCACGAGCAGCCCCGTGCTGCGCACGAAATCGATGTGGAACGGAAAGCAACAGCCTACGATCGGCACGAACAGGACGCCGCCCCCCACACCGGCGGGCACGGCCACCAGTCCGATCAGGAAGCAGATCACGAACAACAGCACGAGCCAGCCCCACCACGGGAACGCGCATCCAGGCTCGGCCTGCGCCGCGGCCGCCTCATCCGGTGGCGAGGCCGCGCTGTCGGGCGCGGCCGGGGCGAGTCCGGCCAGCAGGACTGACGCGATCAGGACTGACGCGACACACAGCACAAACCGACGCTGCGTGATCCGCCCGTAGCCTCGCATGGCCCGCATCTCCCTGCTTTGCGTTCCGGCCCTCGCTTATCCGCTTCCCGGCAACCCTATCAGATGGCGGAGGCGTCTGTCGAGCCACTGTTCGGCAGGCAACGGAAACGACGAAGTGAAGAAGACGAGGGCGGGAGCCAACGTTCAACATTCAACGCTCAACATTCAACGTTCAACGTTGAACGTTAATGGGCACAAGAACAAGGAGCCGAACCAGCCCCTGCACGGTACCGGCGCTAACCGCGCCGTCCCGTGAGCGCCACCGTGTTCGAAGTGCAACGAAGACCCGAGAGGTCTCCAGCGGATCTTCGACGTCCGTTGGAAACAGCTTGCGGGCTTCGCTGGCCGCACGTGATCGTTGACGCTATTCTCCGGGCAGGCGTCGGCACGGGAATCCGGAGGCAGGCCATCAACCCTCAACCATTCCCCATGCCCCCTATCGGCTGCCCGTGACTGATGCCGCGGCAGGCGATGAGCGTTGCTATTGACGCAATCGCGCATACCTGTCATAGTGTAAATTTCGCCGAGTGGCGGAAATCCTGGCCCCGGGCGGGGCTGAAACGCAAGCAGGGGGAACGCCCGATGAATGAAAAGACAGCCGAACTGTTCGATGTTTCAGGGAAGGTCGTGGCCATTACAGGCGGCGGCGGCGTGCTGTGCGGCGCCATGGCGCAGGGGCTCGCGGCGCGCGGGGTGAAAGTAGCCGTCCTCGACATTCGCCTGGAGTTCGCCGAGAAGGTGGCAGCCGCGATCCGAGCGGCGGGCGGCGAAGCGACCGCGGCCGAGGCGAACGTGCTGGACAAGGCCAGCGTGCAGGCTGCCGCGCAGCAGGTGGTCGACACCTACGGCGGGATCGACATTCTCATCAACGGGGCCGGCGGCAACAAGAAGGAAGCGACCACGGGCCCGGACCTCTCGTTCTTCGACCTGCCGCCGGATGCGGTACAATGGGTTTTCAACCTCAATTTCATCGGCTCGCTGCTCCCTTCCCAGGTCTTCGGCAAGCTCATTGTGGAGCGGGGCGCGGGCTCGATCATCAACATCTCCTCGATGAATGCGTTCAAGCCGCTCACCAAGATCCCGGCCTATTCCGGGGCGAAGGCGGCGGTAAGCAACTTCACGCAGTGGCTCGCCGTGCATATGGCGCAGAACTACTCCAAAGCCGTGCGCGTGAATGCGATCGCACCCGGGTTTTTCGAGACCGAGCAGAACCGGTTCCTGTTGCGCGACGAGAAGACAGGCAACCTGACGCCCAGGGGCCAGGTCATCATCGACCACACGCCGATGGGGCGCTACGGCGCGCCCGAGGACCTGCTCGGCACGCTGCTGTGGCTCGTGTCGCCCGCCTCGGGGTTCGTGACCGGGATCGTCGTGCCCGTCGACGGCGGGTTCTCCGCGTTCAGCGGGGTGTGAGCGGGGGGGCGGCGAGTTCTCGAGTAAGTTCTCGAGCAAGTTTCAGAGGCTGGGAGACGGTGATCGTGGCAGGGCCGGGGGTCAGCAGGGAAGATCTCGTCAACATGCAGCCCGAACACGACACCTTCGTGGGCGTGGATTCGGATGGGTGCGTGTTCGACACGATGGAAGTCAAGCAGAAGCAGTGCTTTCACCCGGTCATCATTGCGCATTGGCACCTCGAGCCGATCGGCAAGTATGTGCGCCAGACGGCCGAGTTCGTGAATCTGTACTCGAAGTGGCGCGGAACCAACCGGTTCCGCGCCCTCAAGATCCTGTTCGACCTGCTGGCCGAACGCGAGGAAGTGCAGCAGTCGGGCGTGAAACTGCCCGCGACGGAAGCGCTCGGCCGGTTCATCGAGTCCGGCGTTGCGCTCGGCAATCCGGCGCTGGCGCAGGCCGTGGCGCAGACCGCGGATCCGGACCTGGATTCGCTGCTGCGCTGGAGCGAGGCTGTGAATGCCGAAGTGGCCAGAGTGGCCCGCAACGTGCCCGCCTTCGCGTGGGCCAAAGAGGGCCTGGAGCGGATCAGCGCGCATTCCGATGCCATCTGCGTGTCGCAGACGCCGGGCGAAGCCCTCATGCGCGAGTGGCAGCAGCACGAGCTGGCGCCGTGTGTGCGCGTGATCGCCGGGCAGGAACTGGGTACGAAAGCCGAACAGCTCGCCCTGGCCGCGGCCGGAAAGTACGGGGCCGGCCGCGTGCTCATGATCGGTGATGCCCTCGGCGATCTCGAGGCCGCCCGGGCGTGCCGCGCGCTGTTCTTCCCGATCGGGCCCGGGCACGAGGCGGAATGCTGGCAACGGTTCTGCGAGGAAGGCTACGGGCGGTTCCTCGCCGGCGATTTCGCCGGTTCGTACGAAACCGCGCTGATCGAGGGGTTCAAGACGTTGTTGCCCGAAACGCCGCCTTGGTCGCGATAAGGAACGGTGAGCATGGCTGATGTCGTCAAATTGGCGGACTTGACCGCGAATACGGTGCCTGAGGAGCTCAGGGCCGACTACTACTTCGACTTCGCCGCCGACCCGTTCGCGCATGCCGCGTTGCTGGCCGGCGCGAGGTCCGTGGTGCACGCCATCTCCGGAATCGGGGCCTACGCGAAGACGTGGCTCGAGACGACCATCGAGGAGTTGGGGCGGGCCCGGTCTGTACGGACCGTGACGGAGAAGGACTACCCCGCCCGCAGCCGCGGCCGGTTTCGTGCGCTCCTGGCGGAGGGGGCTGAGTTCGATCCCGCTTATGTCATCGGCGTCGACGAGGGCCGGCCTGTGCGAACCCTCTGCCTCGCGCCCGACGCCCGGTTCCTCGGCGCCGTCGCCTACCTGACCGCCGGCGACGTCTACCTCGGGGCCGAGACGGTCGTGGAACCGTCCGCCGGCGTGGCGGGGCCGGGCATTGTGATGGAGGGCAATGCGATCCGGCAGGGCGCGTACCTGCGCGAGAACGTGATTATCGGGGCCGGTGGCGGCAACGCGGTGTACCGCGGCGAATTCAAGAACGCCGTGATCATGAACGAGGGGAGTTTCCCGCACCCCTCCTATGTCGGCGACAGCATCATGGGCGCGCATACCCATTTCGGGAACGGCGTGACGGCCGCCAATTTCGGGATCTTCCAGGGCCTGCGCGCGCGCGCGAAGCGCAGGAGCGTTGTGGTGCGGATCAACGGCGTCGCCTACGACCTGGGCCTCACCAAGATGGGGGTCGTCATGGGCGACTACACCCAGATCGGGTGTAACAGCGTCATTTCGCCCGGTACCCTGATCGGGAAGCGCAGCGTGGCCTATGCCCTGTGCATGATCGAACGGGGGTTCTACCCCGGCGGCACGATTCTCAAGAACAAGCCGATAGCCGGGAAAGTCATCGAAGTCGGGAGAGTGGATCCCGACAGGATCTGAACGCCGGACCGTACGGAAAGGAACGACCATGGCAAAGCCGGTAGACGTCACCATCGTGGGCGGGGGCATGATCACGAACGACCTGATCCTGCCCTCCATCTATCATCTGCAACGAACAGGCACGGTGGGCCGCATCGATATCTGCGCGCTCAATACCCCCCCGTTGAAGGCATTGGCCGAGAACCCGGAAATTCGCGAGGCGTTCCCCGGGCAGGCCTTCACGCCGCACCCGGCCCTGTCCGAGGCGCCGGACAAGAAGTTCCCCGACCTGTTCAAAGAGGTCCTGGCCGGCATGCCGCCGCGCCAGGCGGTGGTGGTGGCCATGCCCGACCCGCTTCACTACGGGGTCGTCATGGAGGCGTTGCGCAACAACCAGCATGTGCTGTGCGTGAAGCCGCTGGTCCTGAAATACGAACAGGACCGGGAAATCGAAGAAATCGCACTGGAGCAGGGCTTGTTCGTGGGCGTGGAATACCACAAGCGGTTCGATCGGCGCGCCCTCATTGCGCGGCGCGGGTACCGGCTCGGCCAATTCGGCGAGTTCGTCATGGGCGAAGCCAAGATGATCGAACCCTACTTGTACCGCTCGTCCAACTTCCAGAACTGGTTCACCGTCGACAAGACCGACCCGTTCGTCTACGTCGGCTGCCACTACGTGGATCTGGTCTACTTCATCACCGGCCTCAAGCCGGTCGAGGTCTCCGTCAGCGGCGTGAAAGGCAAATTCCCGAACGGGAACGAGGGCTACATGTGGGCGAACGGCCGGGTCCGCTACGAGAACGGGGCGCTCCTGTCCGTCACCGACGGGCTCGGCTATCCCGACGACGGCGCGGGCAGTAACGAGCAGTGCCTCACGATGTTCTGCGAGGGCCAAGGCAAGAGCGGGCTCATCAAGCATAACGACCAGTTCCGCGGGGTCAGCCACAGCTATCTCGACCCCATCGGCTGCGCCGGCTCCTATTTCAACTACATCAATCCCGATTTCTACCGGCTCGTGCCCTGGGAGGGCGACGGCTACAAACCGGTGGGCTACGGATTCGACTCTGTCGCCGCGAGCATCCGCATGATCCACCGCATCGAGAACGAGGTGGCCGCGCTCGCCGATGAGGCGGCGCTCGCGAAGCGGCGCGAGATCATCAGAGAAGTGGACGCGAAAGGCATTATCGCCACGCCGGCGAACAGCTACATCAACGAGCTCGTCGTCGAGGCCGCCCGTATGTCGATCCTGGCAGACGGCGACGCGGCGACGATCGTATACGGAGATCACCCGCACGTGGTCAAGCGCGGGGCGTAGCCAACGGAAGTGTGGAAGCGTAGAAGAATGGAAGAATGGGAGAATGGAAGCGTGGAAGAATGGAAGCGTGGAAGAATGGGAGACTGGGGCCGGGAGCAGACCCCAACCTTCCATAGCCTTCCAGCTCTGCGGAAAGGAGTGAGCGATGGGTGCGGGAAGTTATGATTTGAAGCCGGTTGACGTACCGAAAGTCGACACGACGTACAGAACGATCAAGACGAAGCTGCCGGTCCCCGAATCGTTGCCGGTGTTCGAGACGCTCCAGAAGTCGGAGCCGCGCTCGATGTGGGGGCAGCCCCCGATCGTGTGGCACAAGGCCGAGGGGTTCACCGTGGCGGACAAGTGGGGCAATCGCTGGATCGACTGGTCCTCGTGCGTCCTCGTTGCCAACGCCGGTCACGGCCGCAAGGAGATCCGCGACGCGCTGAAGGCCATCATCGACCAGAACCTGCTCTCGACCTATGTCTTCGTGCACGAGAAACGCGCGGAATTGACCCGGCTGCTTTGCGAGATGTCGCCGGACCCGCCGAACTACCGCGTCTTCGTGTTGAGTACCGGCAGCGAGGCCACGGAGAACTGCATCAAGCTGGCCAAAACCTATGCGGTCGAGAAACACGGCCCGAAGAAGAAGTACTTCGTCACCTTCGAGAACGCGTTTCACGGGCGCACGCTCGGCGCGCAGCTCGCCGGCGGAATGCCGAAGCTCAAGACCTGGATCGTCGACGGCGACAGGACTTTCGTCCAGGTGCCGTTCCCCGACGGTTACAAGAACGAGGACACCTCGTTCGATCTGTTCCTGAACACGCTGAAAGCGAAAGGCGTGACGCCCCCCGAGATCGCCGGCGTCATGACCGAAACCTATCAGGGCGTCGGGCCCGATTTCCTGCCCGTGGACTACGCGCAGAAGCTTGAAGCGCTCTGTCGCGAGCACGACATCGTCATGTGCTACGACGAAGTCCAGGCCGGGTTCGGCCGAACGGGCAAGATGTGGGGGTTCGAACACTACGGCGTGACACCGGACCTTATTGCCTGCGGCAAGGGCATCTCGTCCTCGCTGCCTATTTCGGCCGTCATCGGGCGCGAGGACATCATGGGCCTCTATGCGCCGGGCTCCATGACCTCGACGCACTCCGGTTCGCCGCTCCCGGCTGTAGCGGCTGTGGAGAACCTCAAGATTATCCGGAAGGAACGGCTGCACGAACGGGCCGCGGCGATGGGCGAAATCCTGCTGCCGGAACTGGAGCGGATACGGCGGAAGTACCCCGACCGGCTCGGCTGCATGCACGGCAAGGGGTTGGTGGCCGGCATACAGGTCGTGAAGCCGGGTACGAAGCAGCCGGACGGCGAAACGGCCCTCGCGATCAACGTCGCCTGTTTCCACAAGGGCCTGCTGATGTTCGCGCCTGTCGGCGTCGGCGGCGAGTGCCTCAAGATCGCACCGCCCTTGGTCATTACCGAGGAGGCGCTGCGCGATTCGCTCCAGGCCTTCGAGCAAGCCGTCGACGAGGTGCTCGGCTGAGCGCTCCGGCCCCGCGACCTCGGTCGCGGGCAACCGGACAGTCCAGGCCCCCACGACCTTGGCGGTGGGCAACCGGACAGTCCAGGCCCCCACGACGTTGGCGGTGGGCAGCCGGACAGT
>JAFGHX010000035.1 GCA_016929905.1 Kiritimatiellia bacterium | reverse complement strand
CGGCGGAGAATGCTCGCAAGTGGCTGGTGTTCAGCGCTTTGTGGCTGTTATCGTCAACTGCGGAGCCGTTGAACTGCCGAATGTAGGGTCAGAGGGCAGGCAGAACGCCATGCTAGCTGAAAAGCCGCTGACCTCTGACCTCCGACCTCTGACCTCTGGGTTGCGGGCGAAGCCCGCATGGGTCCTCTTTGTCGTAAGCTTGCAGCAAAGCGGGGTCAGTGTTCGGCTGGGTCCTGCGGGTTCCCGGCGGCCCCGTCCCGCTGCCCGCCTTCCTCCTCCCGTTTCGCCAGCTCCAGCAGGCAGACGGCGAGCGCGATGTGGGCTTCTGCATCGTTCGGATTGACGCGGATCACCTGCGAGTAGTGGTAGATGGCCTGCTCGATCCGGTCGCGTCTGACCATGATGTCGCCCAGGTTCGAGTGGGCGGTGGCATAGAAGGGGTGGAGCCGGACTGCGGCCGAGTAGAGCCGGACGGCCTCCTCCTCGCGGCCCAGCTTGTCGGTGGCGTAGGCCAGGTTGTTGAGGGCGGCCGGGTTGTCCGGCTTGATGGCGAGCGCCCTGGCATAGTGTTCGACGGCTCGTTCGGGTTTGTTCCATTCCAGGAAGACGTTGCCCGCATTGTAATGGGCGAGCCAGTAGTCGGGCTTGATTCGGATCGCATTCGAACAATGGGCGGCTGCCTCCTCATAGCGGCCCCGCTTCAGCAGCAGCACGCCCAGATTGTTCTCGGGCATCCAGGCGGCAGGGTTTTTCGAAAGGGTGTCGCGCCAGAGCGTTTCTTCGTCTGCCAATATGACCGCCCGTTCCCGGCTCAGCAGGCCGAGTGCGCCGCCGACCACGAGCAGGACCAGCCAGCCCACGGCGGCCGGCGCGCGCCGGCGTTGGAGCACGGCGGCGAAACTGCCGGTGCCGAGCGCGATCACGCCGGGGAGTGCCGGGTACTGCCAATGGTCGGCGACGAGCGCGAACTGCATGAAGTACATATCGAAAAAGCCGAGCACGGGCAGGAGCATCAGCGCGTAGCCGCCCAATCCGAAAAGAAGCGGTTTGGCGCCCTTGTTCCGCAACAGAACCAGCACGACCGCCGCCGCCGTCAGGGCGGCAACGGGCAGGAATGCCGCGGCCTGCGTCGCCGGCAGCGGCCAGCGCGGGTAGATGAAGGAGAGGTCGTGGGGCAGCACGGCCTTGCCGAGGTAGAACCAGACGGCGGCGCCGGCCACGGCGAGCCGCGACAGGAACCCGTCGGTCCGTGCCGTTTCGTGCGCGATCGCATTGTTGTACTGGAACCAGACGGTGACGAGCCCCAAGGCGAGCGAGGCGGCGAAGAACGGCAAGACGTCACGCGCCTGCGCGCGTGTGAGGCGGCCGTGCCGCCACCCGAGACAGCCGAGCAGAACGAACGGCCCCATCACCACGGACGTCTTGCTCAGCAGCGCCAGAACAAAGAGGGCCAGCGCCAGCCAGTCCCGGCGCAGGGCGCGCGGCGGGTCAGCCGGCGGGGCGGCCGCGGGTGCCCGGGGCGGTGCCGTGCGGTCCGCGTCGTAGTCGAGAAACACCAGCACGGCGGCGAGAAAGAAGGCGAGACTCACCGTGTTCTTGTGCTCGGTGATCCAGCCGGCCGTCGCCACGTTCACCGGGTGCACCGCAAACAGCACGCCGGCGGCCCACGCACCCGGCGCGTTCAGCTTCCTCAGCACGCGCCAGACCAGAACCGCGGAGAGCGCATGCAACAGGACGTTCACGAGATGGTAGCCGGCCGCGCTCTGGCCGAACAGCCGCCATTCGAACCAGAGCAGCGAGGAGGTAACCGGGAAGTAGTCGGTCGGCTCCGTCGTGAACCAGAACCGCCACAACCCGTCGGGCGCGTGGATCAGCGGGTTGTCGACCAGGAAGACGTGGTCGTCCCACACAAAGCCGCCCGCGATGACCGGGGCGTACACCGCCAGCGTCACCGCCAGCAGCGCCAGCCCGGCAAGCGCGTCGCGCCGGTGTGCGGGCGAGCCGGGCGTCTGCCGCGCCGCGTGGGCCGCCAGCCTGCCGTTCACGTCTTCTTCCCGGTCGCTACTCATCCCGCGCCGCATCCTCCCTTTCTTCCATCCTTCCATTCTTCCGCGCTTCGTCGTTCGCTTGCGGGCCGCGTTCGCCCTCGCTCTGCCGCAGCTTGCGCTGGCAGGCCAGCAGCTTTGCGTAGACGTTGACATCCCGCGGGTTCAGCCGCAGGGCCTGGGAAAAATGGGCAACCGCCTGGGCCGAACGGCCTTTTCGCATCAGGATATCGCCCAGATTCACGTGGGCCGGCGTCGCGCGCGGCGACGCCTCGACTGCGCGCGAATACGCGGCGACGGCTTCCTCTTCGCGCCCCATCTGTGCGAGTACATAACCGAGATTGTTCAGGGCGGCCGCCTCGCACGGCCTGAGCGCAAGCGCCCGGGAGTAATGCGGCACGGCCGCTGCCGGCCGGCCGCGTTCCAGAAAGACGTTCCCGATATTGTAGTGGGTGCGCCAGTAGCCGGGGTTCAGGCGGAGTGCCTGGGAGTAGTGGGCCAGGGCGTCCTCGTCCCGGCCGTACTGGCGGGCGAGTGTACCGAGGTTCAGGTGTGCGACCCAGGACGGATGGGCTGCGAGTACCTTACGCCAGGCACGCCCGGCATCGGCCAGGGTATGGGCGCGGACCAGGGTCAGCACGCCCAACACGCAGGCGGTCGCCCCTGCAAGCCCGGCCTGCGTGGCTCGGCTGGCCCCGGCCTTCGCCAGCAGGCACGCACTTCCGCCGACGGCCAGGCCGATCAAGGCGCCGATGGCGGGGTATTGCCAATGATCGGCTACGAGGGCGTAGTGCATGTAGTACATGTCAAAAAAGCCGAGCACCGGGAACAGCATGACGGCAAATGAGCCGAGCCCAAACAGCCACGGCCGCGCCCACGTGCGCCGGAAGACCCACAGCACGGCCGCGCCGGCAGCCAGCCCGGCGACGGGTGTGAACGCGAGAAAGCCTTGCGCCGGCAGCGACCAGCGCGGATACAGGATCGAAAGCCGGTACGGGAAGACGGCTTTGCGCGCGTAGAAAGACAGCGCCCGGCCCGCGGTGGCCAGGCGTGAGGCGAACCCGTCGCTGCGCGGCACGTCGCCTGCAATCGCGTTGTGAGTCTGGAACCAGACGGTCACCAGCCCGAGCGCGACGGCCGCGGCGAAGAACGGGATCGTCTCGCGCAGGTGCCGGGCGCAAAGCCGGCCGTGGCGCCACCCCATGCAGCCCAGCAGCACGAAGGGGCCCATCACAACCGAGGTCTTGCCCAGCAGCGCCAGCACGAAGAGCCCCAGCGCCAGCCGGTCCCACCGCCGTTTCCGTGTGCGGAGCCCCGCTGCTTCCGCGCCTGGAGCCGGGTTCCGGCCGCCGTGTGAGGAATCGTGCCGCAGAAAACAGAGCACGGCGCCCAGAAACAGGGCCATCGAGAGGGTGTTCTTCTGTTCCGTGATCCAGGCCGCGCTGGCGGCGTTGACCGGATGCACGGCGAACAACAGCCCCGCATACCATGCGCCCGGAACGCGGAGCTCACGCAGCACCCGCCAGAGGAGAACGGCATTCAGCGCGTGCAGCAGCACGTTCACCGCGTGGTACCCGAGCGGGCCGCTTCCGAATAGGCGCCATTCCAGCCAGAACAGGGAGGAGGTGAGCGGGAAGTAGTCCGCCGCCTCCGTACTGAACCACATCCGCAGCAGGCCGTCCGGCGCGTGCACGAGCGGGTCCTTCAGAATCGCGACCTCATCGTCCCAGAAGAAGCCGCCGCGGAGGGCCGGCGCGTAGACGAGCAGCGTCGCCAACGCGATGGCCAGCGCCGCAAGCGTCTCCTGCCTCTGTGCGCGCGAATCAGCCGTCACGGTTGGCCCTCCGCCAGGCCCTCCGGCGCCCGGCCGCCCACCCATCCTTCCACTCTTCCCCTTCCAATCGGTTCCGTGCTATAGTGGCTCAGTTGTCGGAAACTGCAACGAAAAACAGGAAATTTCCGACTTCCGGAGAGGCCAGAGGCCGAACGGCGAGCAAGTTCCCGAGTAAGTTCTCGAGCAAGTTCCGGATGGGGCACCCCGCCAGCGGGAAGAGACGCTGACCTCTGAGCTCCGACCTCTGCCCTCTGGATGGCGGCCGAAGCCCGCGTGGGTCATCATGAAGGTGAACCTTGCCAAGTCCGCCGGGTTCTGTGTGGGGGTGAAACGCGCCATTCGCGTGGCGCTCGAGACGGCCCGTGCCGGTGGGGCCGTCCATATGCTGGGCGACATCGTGCACAACGAGGATGTCGTCAATCGGATCCGGGCGGCCGGCATCACGAAGCGCCGGCGCCTGACCGACGGGCGCGGGAAGACGCTGCTGATCCGTGCGCACGGCGCGTCGCTGCGAGTCGTGCAGCGAGCCGAACGGTGCGGCTATCGGATCGTCGATGCGACGTGTCCGATGGTGAAGGACATTCACCGCATCGCCGGCGAAATGGAGAGGCGGGGCTACCGCATCATCGTGATCGGCGATCCGAACCACGACGAGGTGCAGGGGATTGTCGGGCAGCTTGCGGGGAAGGCGCTCGTTGTCGACCGCCTGGACCATGTCCCCCGCCGCGCGCTTGCCCGCGTGCGCAGGGCCGCCGTCGTCGTGCAGTCGACGCAGAATCTGGAGAAGGTGCTTGAGATCGTCGCGCGTCTCGAGCGGTTGATCCGCGAGCTTAAGTTCTTCAATACGATCTGCCGGCCGACCCGGCGCAAACAGGAGGAGGCCAGGCGGATGCCGCTGGCCAACGACGCGATGGTGATCATCGGCTCGAAAACCAGCGCGAATACGCGGCGGCTCTACGAAATCGCCAGGTCGCTGAACCGCCGGACGCACTGGGTACAGGCCGCGCGGGATCTCAAGCCGCACTGGTTCACCGGCGCCCGCCGCGTCGGCGTCATGGCCGGCGCCTCGACCCCCGATGAAACCACCCGTAATGTCGTCGCGCGGTTGCGTCGGATCGGTCCTGATCGGTGATTAGTGGCTTCGTCTTCGAAAACGGCAACGAAACACAGGAAGTTTTCAAGCCTCAAGAGGTCAGATGTCAGAAGTCAGAACGTCCACCCCGCAGTTGCGCTGACGGATGGGCCGTCGAGTTGGAGCGTGTAGACGGAGGGCCCGACGGTCATGGCGGAACGGCCCACCCAGTCGTAGCGGGCCAAGAGGGCCAGGTGCAGCCGCTCGGTCAGCGCCAGGCCGGCCCCGAGTTCGGCGAAGAGGCCCGGTTTCCATTCGCGGTTCGAGGCGCGGTCTTCCCATGTGTTCACCAGCACGGGCGCCTGGCCGGGCGCACCGCCGAACAGCGATTCGCGGCGTGTGATCTCGGTCTCGACCTGCGTGACGGCGGGGCCAAGCGCGCAGGTGAGGCGCGCGGCGCGCAGCGCCAGCTCCACCCGGGCCCCGGCCGAGACGCACGTGAGGTCGACGTCCGCCGAGGTGGCGACGTCGGCGTAGGCCGCATAGGCGCCGGAACTCACCGCGTCGCGTTCCAACACGCGCGTTGTCGGCGCCTGGTTGATCTGGAAGAAGTCCGGGCTGCCGTCGGAGGCCGCCTCATACGGGGCGGCCGGCGGCGTGCGGCCCTCGAGGTCGTAGGCGTCCCAGACGGTCTGGCGGGAGTAGGACCACGCCTGCTCGTCGGTAAACGCGCGGGTCGTTTCCGAAGCGGAACAGGCGGCGCGATAGAGACAGAGCGAGAGCCCGAACTCCACGCGTTGCGCGTGGCGCAGCCGTTTCTCGGCACGGCAAAGCACGCCCGCTCCCGCGCCGTCCGCATCGCCGCCGCGGGTCGCGCTGGTGCGATCGAGCGCCATGTAGTTCCCGTCGGCGGCGTGGAAGAGCAGCGCGCCGTCCCGGACCTGGTCGCTGCTCGGGTAGCCCCAATAGACGGTCAGCCCATCCAGCGCGGAGTAGTCGTCCAGCCGCACGTAGCCGTCGTCGTACGCGCGGTCGGCGTCGGCGCTGTCGGCGGCGCCGACCTCGGCGCGGATGCCGGAATTGCCGGGGTCGACCTGCGTGGGTTCCTGCTGCGCGTAAGAGGCATCGTCGCAGGAGATGCCGCGCAGCGCGCGGTAGATCGCACCCACACTCAGGCGCCAGCCGGTCCCCCCGGCCTCGGCAGTCTCCGCCGCCCGCACACGCGGTGCGGCGGCCGCCCAGAGCAGGCCGACCAGAACCGCCCTACGCACGCCTGGATGATCCCGCACGACGCACACCCCCTCCGTTTGCGCTATTCTGCCGGAACCGAAGGTTGGAAGTCAAGGGCGCCTCCGGTGCTCGAAAGAGTCAGGCTTGCCCGCGAAAGGGCGGGGCAGAGACCGATGAGTTAATACGTCGCCGTCGTGTGTGCCGCGCCGATCGCCAGCGTGCCGCCGTAGCCGAACGCGACGGTGACGAAGCCGGCGGTGCTGCGCATGAGATACCAGTTCCCGCCGGGCGCATAGTACACGCCGTAGTCGTCGCGCCCGTCGCCGTCGTAGTCGCCCACGACCGGGACCGTACCCCCAAATCCGAACTGCACGGTGCTGAACCCGGCGGTACTATTCAGGAAGTACCAGGCCCCGTTGCGCATGTCGTAGACGGCGATGTCATGGCGCCCGTCGCCGTCGAAGTCGCCGTTGACGGGGACGGTGCCCCAGTAGCCGAACGCGAGCGTGCCCGGCCCGTCGAGACTGCGCTGCAGGCTCCAGATCCCGGTGGGCGGGTCATAGACGCCGAAGTCGCACTGCGCGTCGCCGTCGAAGTCCGCGGCAACCGGAATGGCCGTGGCCGAGCCGAGCCGGTCCCGTGCGTATCCGGCGCTGCTCTTCATGAAGAACCAGTTCCCACGCGCGGCATAGTAGGCGCCGTAGTCGCAGAGCCCGTCCGCGTCGAAGTCGCCCGTCACCGGCACGGTACGGCCGGCGGCACAGCAGGTGGCGGCAAAGCCGGCGGTGCTGCGCATGAAATACCAGTTCCCGCCGGGCGGCCAGTGCACGCCGTAGTCGCACAGCCCGTCGCCGTCGAAGTCGCCTGTGATCGGCAGCGTGCCGCCGTAGCCGAACTGGCGGGTCGTGAACCCGTCGCGACTGCGCAGGAAGTACCACGTGCCGAGCGCAGGATCGTACAGGGCAATGTCCGATTTTCCGTCGCCGTCAAAGTCGTTGGCCGGCACCCAGGTCGCGAGCGGGTTGCGCTCGCCGGGCCCCGGATCCACCAACTCGAAATCCAGCCCGGCCAGCGTCTGGGTCGGGCCGACCGAGACGGGTGTGATGTCCGCGGTGGAGCGGTAGGCGCCCCAGGGATCGGCTGCCTTGATCTGGTCGCGCCGGCCGCTCGTCGCGAGCACGGCGGCCACGTAGTAGGTGCCGGGAAACAGGTTCTGTATCTCGTACGCGCCGGGCCCGGCAAGTTCCACATGGCCGACCCACTCCTGGAGCGACGCGTCGGCGAATACGCCGACGGCAAGCGCCCCGCTCGCCGCGCCCGCATAGGAGACGGTGCCCGCCACCGCGCTTTCCGGCCCGGCCCCGATCCGGAGGCAGACCAGCGTGCCTTCTTCACTGCGGCAGTAGATCCTGCCGCCCGAGAGCACGGGCATCGTCCACCAGTCCTGGCTGTCCGCGTCGGGGGTGACCAGGAACGATTGGCGGCCTTCCGTGTTGTAGCCGGTCGGCGACGGCAGGACGATGTCGAGCTTGCCTTTTCGGTGCAGGGCGAGCAGCCGGCCCTCCGCCCCGCTCATGGCCACTTCGCCGGACCTCCCGAACGGGCGCGTGGACCATTTCTGGGCGCCGGTGCTGATCTCGATGCACTTGACCAGCCCGCTCGGCTCGGAGCCGTAGAGGTAGTCGCCCACGCGCAGCGTCGTCATCGTGTCGGTGTACAGCGGAGCCAATTCCCAGGCGGGCGCGAGCGCGCCGCTTCCGAGTTGGAGCAGGACGGAATAGTTCGGGCTGCGGCTGCTGATGAAGAGCTTGTCGCCGCAGAGCACGGGGTCCGCCACCTTCCCGTTGCCGTTGTAGGCGAACCACCAGTTTGTGCGGCCGGTATCGGGCGCGAGCCCGTAGATGCCTGCGGAGCCGATCATGGCGACGCTGCGCACACCGTTGTATTCGACCGGGATCGCCGAGGCGTAGCCGGTCGTGCCGGCCGTGCTCCAGACGATGTTGTGCGGCGGGTTCTTGTTCACCGCCGCGCCGGCGCCGCCCGCGCTGAGCACGATGCGGTTTCCTTCGACCAGGGGCGAGCTGGCCATCCCCCAGAAGGGGCGCCCGAAGTTCACGAGCGTGCTCCAGAGCAACGCACCCGAAACCTTGTTCAAGCAGTGCAAGTGCCCTTCGTGGCTGAAGGTGTACACCTCATTGCCGTCCACCGTCGGCGTGGCGCGCGGTCCGTTGTAGTCCACAAGGCCGCAGGTGTAGGTGTAACGCCAGAGCTCGGCGCCCGTTTCCGCGTCCAGGCACCACACCACGTCACGGCCCGCCGCCGCATCGTAGCCCATCGTGTAGAGCCGGCCTTCGCTGACCGCCACGGCGGAGTAGCCTTCGCCCAGCGCCCGCGTCCACAGCGGCTCGGGCGGCCAGCGCGTCAGCCAACCGGCCTCGGTCGAAAAACCGTCCCGGTTCGGCCCGCGCCAGTACGGCCAGTCGTCGCCGCGGGCTGGGCCCGCCCATACCGCGGCACACAGCGCCAGACAGACCCCGACACGCCACACGGCATTCTCGGTGCATCCGCGCTGCGCGAGCCGGCATCGTTGCGCCACAGTCCGCCATACCGTCACCGTTCGGCCTCCTCACTGGATGGGGCAGGCGCCATATCCCTCGATTGGTCCCCGACAGTATACCAGATCTTACACCGGCCCACAACGAAAGTCTGACGGTTGGTTGTGTTTGACGAAAGCCCCCCGTCCAGTCTACGATTCCCTGGTGCCGTCGAAAAGAGGGCGGTTCGGGGTGCTTGGCCTGGAATCGGGGGGATCATTCATGCGACAGCTTCGCCTCAGCGCGCCGGGGCGCGGACCCGCCGCGCCGCGCCGACCCGTCTCCGGGCGGCACATCGCCCGCCTGCTCCCGGTCGCGGCGTTCGTTCTGGTCTTTCCCAGGGCGCTGTTCCCGCTCGATGCCGATGAAGTCACCCGCCTGCGCATGCGTACGGACATGACCTACGGGACGGACGATTATTTCGGCGAGAACGCCGATCTTGCCTATGCCGACCACGCCGTGGCGCCGGAAGAGACTGACGAGGGGGCCACCGACGTCTTCGTGGCGCCCGAAGCCTTTGACCCCGGCGATCAGGGCGGGGCGCCGGATATATGACACTTCGACGCCGACTGTTGGGGCCAAGGTTTGGCCTCAAAGAAACTCAGCAGAATGCCCCTGGTCCTTTTCGGAATCTGACGACGGCGTGGGCACGCCGCGAGGAACGGCTTTGAGCGGGAGAAACTGGCCCGCGAGTAAGTTCGCGAGTAAGTTCGCGAGTGAGTTCCCGAGCAAGTTATCGAGTTCAGCCGGAGGCTGATCGGCCTCTGGCCGAAAGTTCGCGAGCAAGTTCGCGAGTAAGTTCTCGAGTAGGTTCTCGAGCAAGTTCTCGAGCAAGTTTGGGTGTGAACGGTTACACAACCATCAGACGGGGTTGCTTCTGTTTCGCCGCGTGGTTCGGCCTGCTGGCGGCTGCGCGCGCGCAGATGGGGGAGGACGTTCTGTTCGGCGGCGTTCCGCTGGAGAACGCGATCGTCGGCCGCGCGTGGGCCCTGCGGCTGCGCGCGGAGACTCAGCTCACGGCGGACGACGACGAAGTCGTCGAAGAGGACGTGCGCTACGCGCAGTTCCCGTCGCAGATGTTTTCGTCGGAGGCCCGCCTGTTCCTCGAGGACCGGTCCAGCGCGCGCGCGCGCTATGCCATGTGGCATAACGAGCAGGATCTGGACGCGCGGGAATGGTCGTTCCGCGTGCGCCTGCCGCTGTCCGTCGTCGACGTCTATGCCACCAGTCTGGACGAAGCCGATTACCTCACGCTTCGCTTCCGGCGCCGCGAAGGCGGAACGCCGGACGGCGAGAACGTGCCGCGCGAGTACTGGTATGCGGGGTACGACAAGTCTTTTCACGAATCGCTCTATCTCTCGCTCCAGTATCGGCTGATGACCGAGCGCGGCGAGACGCTGGGGCACCAGCTCGCCGAATATGCAAGTTGGATGCTGCCCTCCGAGCGGATCGTCCTCGGCCAGCAGGCGGCCGTTTCTTCCGATCAGGACAACGAACTTGGCCCGTGGTACGTGCGGGTGTTCGGGACGGCATGGCTGGTTGAAGAGCTGACGTCGCTGCGGTTGCAGGCGCAGCACTACGACACGCGCGCGGCGCTCACCTATCAGGAGTACGTCGCGCACCTCTACCAGCGGCTGGGCGGGCGCACCTTCGTGCGGCTCGGCTGCCGCTACTACACCGACAGCGACGACTTCAGTTCACAGGCCTGGGGCCTGAAGATCCAGGAGTACTTCTCGCCCGCCGTGGCCGGCCATGTCGGCTACCGTGCCTACGCACACAGCGACGACACCACGTTCGACACCTTCTACGCCGGGATCGAGCTGCTGCTGTGATGCGTGCCGCGCGGCGGCCCCACAACGGTTCAGTCCGGGAGCACCAAGAAACTCACCAGGTTTCAGAGCGCGCGCCCCGTCGAAGCGGTCGCCAGGCGCGTGAATTTCACGCCCTTGATCGACTTCAGCTTGCGGACCAGGGCCTGCACCTCGCCCGGTTTCCCGCGCACCGCGATGATTTCCAGGCAGTTGTCGTGGTCCAGGTGAATGTGCTGCGAGGAGATGATCAGGTCGTGATAGTCGTGCTGGACGTGGACCAGCCGGCTGGACAGCTCGCGCTTGTGGTGGTCGTAGACCAGCAGCACGGCGCCCGCGACCTCCCGGCCGGCTTCCCACTCGCGCACGACCAGACTGTTGCGGACCAGATCCGCCACCGCTTTGGAACGGGTGGGATACCCCTCCCGCCGAATCTGCCTGTCGAACCGGTCCAGAAGCGTTTTTTTCAGCGAGACGCTGAAACGCGTGAGTGTCGACATGATTCCCACCCTGGGTGTTACGATTGCCGGAACTTGTATTACACTCCCGGACGCGTGTCAAGGGCCGGATGCGGCGGCGCAGCAATTCTCATTATGGCGTTGCGCCCGTTTGTAGTGTCGAAGATCCGCCTGTGGTGGAAGCCCCGTAAGGGGCGTTCCCGGAGCATAAGGCGTGTACGGACTGCCCTTTCGGCCGGAGGCCGATCAGCGCACGGCTGAACGGGCTTGACTACGAACGGATTTCACCGGGGCGCCGCCACAATTGAGAATTGCTGGCGGCGGCGGATTGGCCGGCCGCCTTTGTCGGCCGGTGCCCGCGCCGGCGGGCCGACACGGATTCTGTCTGTAAAGTTTGCATCCTCGGAAACGACCGTGTAGGATGGGACCCAGCTGAACGGCATGGGGCGAGTCGGCGCGAACCATCAACCATTAACCATTAACCATTCTTCAGGGGGGGGGGGAGACGATGGGAATCGCATTCAACGCGGACGAAGTGTTCGAGATGGCGGAGCGGATTGAGGAAGACGGGGCGGCCTTTTACAGGAAGGCGGCCGGCGGGCAATCGGATGGCGGGAAGGTGCAGTTCCTGAACGGACTGGCGGCCATGGAAGACGAGCACAAGCAGACCTTTGCCGCCATGCGGGCCGGACTGGGCGCCGCGGATAAGGAATCGACGACGTTCGATCCGGACGGCGAGGCGGCCCTGTACCTGCAGGCCATGGCGGACGGGCACGGCGGGGAAGGCGCGCCCAAGGCGGCCGACGCGCTGACCGGCAAGGAAAGCCTGGCCGACATTCTCACCATCGCGATCGGCCTTGAGAAGAAATCCATCCTGTTTTACCTGGGGCTCAAGGACATGGTGCCGGCGCGGCTCGGCAAGGACAAGATCGACAGGATTATCGACGAGGAACGCGGCCACGTGGGCGTGCTGTCGAGAGAGTTGAGGGGGTTGTAGGGGGAGGCACTCGCTCGAGAACTTGCTCGGGAACCCGCCTTCGCTCAGATAGCTTCGGCGGGCATGCTTACTCGGGAACTTGCTCGACAGACCTATGTCACCCTTTGCCTGCCCCGCGTGGCGATGAGACGCGAAGCGTGGATGCCCCGTCGGGCGCAGCTTACCTGATTCGCCCGGTGCGATCCCGCCCACAGGCGAAGTCGAGCCAAGTTCTCGAGTAAGTTCTCGAGCAAGTCAGGCGAAGAGGGAGCTTGCCGGGCAGAGTCTCCGCCCCCAATCCTGATCGTGACAAGTCACAACGCTCGGGCTATCATGATGCTTCCTTCCGAATGCGGGGCCGGACCGTACAGGGTCTGCGGGCATACGCGATGTTGTGTCGAGCGGCAATGACCGGACATGAACCCGGAGACGATACGCAGAATTGACGTGGGGTTGGGCAAGCCGGGCTGTGCCGTTCTGACGCTCGTGCGCCGGCTGCTTGGGCTGTTCACGGGCGGCGCGCCGGCGGCGGAGCCCCCGCGCAAGATTCTCTTCATCAAGATGATCGAGCAGGGCGCGACGGTCCTGGCGTACCCGGCTCTGAAGAAGGCAGCGGAGCGGGTTGGCCGGGAGAACGTTTTCTTCTGGGTGTTCGAGAAGAACCGCGCCATTCTGGATGTGCTGGACGTCGTGTCCCCGGAGAACGTGCTCGCGTTGCGGTCCGATCGGTTCCCGACATTCGTGTCCGACGTCCTGCGCGCCCTGCAGCGTATCCGGCGGGAGCGGATCGACACGACCATCGACATGGAATTCTTCACGCGTGCCCCGGCCATTCTGGCCTATCTGAGCGGCGCGCGCCGGCGCGTCGGGCTGCACCGCTTCACGAGCGAGGGGCCGTACCGCGGCGATCTGCTGACCCATCGGGTCCAGTACAATCCGTACCTGCATGCGGCGGCGGCGTATGACGTGCTGGTGGAGGCCGCGTTTGCCGTTCCCGGCGAGGTGCCCATGCTCAAACAGAAGCCGCCGCGGGAGACGTACGCCCCGCCGCCCTTTGTGCCGGGTCAGGAGGAGGTGGACGCCGTTCAGCGGATCCTCGATGAGGTGGCCGGCCGGCGTGTGGAACGGCCGATCGTGCTGTTGAATCCGAACGCCAGCGACATGCTTCCGATCCGGAAATGGCCGACGGACCGGTTCGTCGAACTGGGCCGGCGTATACTGGACGCCTATCCGCGGGTGACGCTGGCCTTGACCGGCGCGCCGGCCGAAGCGGGCCCGGCAGCCGGCATCGCGTCGCAGATCGGGTCCGAGCGCGTGGTGTGCATGGCGGGCAAGACCACGTTGCGGCAGGTGATTGTCCTCTACACGCTGGCCGAGCTGATGGTGACCAACGACAGCGGGCCCGCCCACTTCTCCTCGCTTGCCGCGAACATGGATACGATCGTGATGTACGGGCCCGAAACGCCGCTTCTGTTCGGGCCGCTCGGCGAACGGGCGCAGGTGCTCGCTTCGGGCCTGGCGTGCAGCCCGTGCGTGAATGTGTTCAATCACCGCTTCTCGCCATGCACGGACAATCGGTGCATGCAGGCGATTTCGGTGGATGCGGTGTTCGAGAAGGTCCGTGACGCGCTGGGAAAGAGGGGGTACTGAGGGGCAGAAGCCAGAAGTCAAAGGACGAAGGTCGGAAGGACGACTTTCGACGGTTGCTCTGCGGCGGCGCCGCAGACCAGGGGGTAACGACATGAAGGTCTCATTCGTCTTCAATCCGTTCTCCTACAAGCTGCACGAGGAGAACCTGCGCATTGTGCAGCGTTACTTCGGGCTGTTTCCGCCTCTGTCTCAGGCCTGGGTGGCCGCGATTGCGGAGAAGCACGGACACGATGCCGAGATCATCGACGCGCGCACCCTGCGGCTCACCCCCGAGCAGGTGGTCGCGCATCTGAAGGAACGCAAGCCGGACGTGGTTGGGGCCATGATGACCACCTACATGTTCCGCGAGACACTGGGCTGGCTTGAGTACATCAAGGAGAACCTGCCCAAGGTGAAGATCGTGGTGGGCGGCTACAACCTGCGGGTCTATCCGAAGGAATCGGTGACGCCCGCCGCGATCGATTTCGGCTGCTTCAATTCGGCCTATCACATGTTCCCGGCGCTGCTGGACGCGCTCGAGAACAACGGCAATCTGGACGACGTGCCCGGCCTGATCTACAAGAAAGGCGGCGAAATCATCCAGACCGACTACGGCGAGGACCCGGATTTCAACCTGTATCCCAATCCTGCCCGCCATCTGCTGCCGAACGAGTTGTACGCGGAATTCCCGACGGAGCGGAAGAACTTCACGGTCATGGTGACCAGCAAGGGTTGCCCGCGCGGCTGTCTCTTCTGCGAGGCCGGCCGCACGCGTTACAATCCGCGCCGCGTCGAGACGGTCATCAACGAGATGCAGGAGTGCTACGACAAGTACGGCGTCCGCGAGATCGACATCTTCGACTACGAGTTCCTGATCGACCGCAAACGCGCCGAGGGGATACTCGACGAAATGATCAAACGCAAGCTCGACCTCATCTGGGCTTGCCGTGCCCGAATCGATTCCGTCGACGAGGCGCTACTGAAGAAGATGAAGGAGTCGGGCTGCAGCCGGGTCTATTTCGGTATCGAGTCCGGCTTGCAGGAGATGTTGGACAGGGTCCACAAGGGCATCACGCTCGAACAGGTGCGGGAGACGATACGGCTCGTGCGCAAACACGGCATCCGGGCGTTGGGCTTCTTCATGACCGGCCTGCCGGGCGAGACCCGGGAGACCCTGCGCCAGACGGTCAAGTTCGCCATGTCGCTCGATCTGGACTACGTCCAGTTCTCCAAGACGACGGCCAAGCCGCTCACCTCGCTGTGGAAGAAGCTGGTCGATGACACCGGCTACGACTACTGGAAGGAGTACATCCTCGGCAACGCGGAGGAGGCGGCGCTGCCGCGGCCCTGGACCGAGTTGACCAACGACGAGATCGACGAGCTCACCAGGCGGGCGTATGTGCGTTACCATTCCCGGCCCTTCTTCCTGCTGCGGCACGTGCTCAAGCTCCGCTCGTTCGACGAATTCAAGCGCAAGTTCATGGCGTGGCTCGAAATGAAATTCCGCCAGGAACTCGTTTCGAAGAAAGACGAGCATTTCGTCGCCTACGGCGAGAATATCGGCAAGCTCAAGGTGTACAAGAAGCTCGCGAAGTGGAGTCTGCCGTTCTAGGGGATTGGAGTGTTGGAGTGTTGGAGTGATGGAATGTTGGCGTGATGGAGTGTTGGAATGGTTGTGCCCGGCATGTGGCTGTTCATGACTCCATCACGCCGATACTCCAACACGTCAGCACTCCCGGGCGAGGGGGGGGCGGTGCGTGTCGCGCTAGTCTATCACGGCCGGTACCACGTGCGCCAGGCGCTGGAACTCGAGACGCTGGCGGTCGTCATCCGCAACGGCGGGCACGAGCTCGCCTTTGTTTACGATCCGGACACGTTCGGCGTGACGGACAACGTGCTGCAGATCCGCTGGCTCGCGCGCCTGATAGCGGCGCCGGACCGCGTGGTGCGGCGGATCGTGGACGCGCATGCCGACATCGTCGTCTTCAGCGTGTTGCCGAACACCTACGCCTGGGCGCGCGACATCGCGCGCCGGGTCCGCGCCGCCGCGCCAACCCCGATCCTGTTCATCGGTTTGCACCCGTCTCTGGTCCCCGAACGCGTGATGCAGGACGCGTTTGTGGACTACGTCATTCAAGGGGAGTGCGAAGCCGTGATCAATCCGCTGATCGAAGCCGCCGGCGCCGGCCGCACGGTGTGCGAAATCGGCAGCCTCTGGTACCGGCAGGACGGGGCCGTCCGGCACACGGCGCGCGCGGACCTGGTGGATCTGGACCGGCTGCCGCTGCCCGACAAGGAGTTGTTCCGGCCGTACGTGTCGCACGCCTACAGCTATGCGGCCATGGTGAGCCGCGGCTGTCCCTACCAGTGCACGTTCTGCGAGGAAACGTGCGCGAAGAAGGTGCACGGCCCGAAGTACTTCCGGCGGCGCAGCGTCGATGCCGTCATGGCCGAACTCGTCGCCGCCAAGCGGCGCTACGGCTTTCGCGAGATGATCTTCAAGGATTCCTATCTGTCCGGCGACCGCACGTGGCTCGAGGAACTGATGCGCCGCTACCGCGCCGAAATCGGCGTCCCGTTCAAGTGCTTCTGTACGATTCTAGGGTTCGACGAAGATACGGCGCGGCTGCTGAAGGAAGGCGGCTGCTATTGCATCGAGTTCGGACTCCAGACATGGAACGAGCGGCTGCGGCGCGAGGTCTTGAACCGGCGCGAAACCAATGAAGCCGCCTTCCGTGTGTTCGACCTGTGCGCCACGCACAAGCTCTGGTACGATGTCGATCATATGTTCAACCTGCCGGGTGAAACGCAGGGCGATCACCGGGAGGGCGTTGCCTGTTACCGCAAGCTGAAGTGCTTGAACCGCGTGAAAGTCCACTTCCTGGTCTATCTGCCGACGGCGGGCATTCTGGACCATGCCCGGGAGGCCGGCATTCTGCCCGAGGATGTCGACGCCAAACTGGCCGAAGGCTGGGAGTCGGACTTCTACGACCAGGGCACGGGCACCAAGCAGGAGCGTGCAACGGTGGCCGGTTTCGCGGCTCTGTACAAGCTGCTGCCGATCCTTCCGCAAGCGGCTGTTCGCTGGCTGTTGCGGGGCAACCGTGTCCGGTTGATGCGCTGGATTCCTGGCCCGATCATGGCTCTGCTGCAGGGCCTCATGGCCTGGCGCAGCGGCGATTTGCGCTTTTCCACCTATCTGCGGATCTACCCGATCAAGGTCTGGCGGACGTGGGTGGAACGGGGGTAGACCAACGACGGGTTTGTAGTGAGCCCCGTCAGGGGCGTTGCCGGATGACGGGGAACACGCCTTACGGCGTTGACGATAAACGACTGTTCGGCAGGCAACGGAAACGACGAAGTGGAAAAGACGCGGGAGGGAGCCAACGTTCAACATTCAACGCTCAACATTCAACGTTCAACGTAGCTGCCGTTGAAAGTTGGACGTTGAATGTTGAGCGTTGAACGTTGGGCCCAAGAACAGGGAGCCGAACATCTGCCTGCACCGTACCGATGACAGCCGATGGGAAGCGTCTGTCATCGTCCGGTGAGGCAGGCCGTTCGGTCGGGAGCATAGGGTGACCCACACCAACAACCCACATCAGAGAGACATCCGCCGGCACGTGATCGGCGTGCTGGTCGGCCTCCTGGTATCGGCTGCGATCCTGGCGTTTCTGTACTTTCGCAAGAACATCAGCCTGGAAGGCGTGGCGCAGGAATGGCATAAGGCCGATAAGCGGATCCTGTCCCTGACGATTCTGGGTTCGCTGCTGTTCCACGTCTTTGTGGGCGCCGACAAGTTGTGGCGGGTTCTGGTCTGTATGGGCGTGCAGATTCCGTATCGCGAACTGCTGTGGGTGCGGCTCGGCGCCGGTCCGTTGCGGATGTTGGTGCCCCTGAAGGCCGGCGACATTCTCAATGTGCTCTATTTCTGGCGGCGGAAAGGCATGGAGTTCGGGCGGGCCGGCGGCGCGGTGCTGTTCGATCGCGGCCTGAACGCGCTGGGCGCGGTCTTCTGGTTCCTGTTCGGCTTGCTGTTGCTGCCCAGATTGCCCGTCTACTGGCAGGTGCTTGTTCTGGCCGGGGTCGGTGCCGCCTATCTGGTGTTCGTCTTCTGCAGGCCGATGCAGGCGCTCAGCATGCGCATCGCGCGACGGGTCTCGCCGAAGCTGGAGAAGGTCGCCCGCGGGATCATCGGGCCGTTCGCCGACTTCTCCGTGCCCCGCAAGCTCTTCTTCCTGCTCTACGGCCTCGTGTTCCAACTGCGGCCGCTCGCGGTGTGCTGCCTGCTGTTCCGCGCCTACGGCGCGGCGCCGAGCCTGACGCAGATCTTTGCCTATGGGTCCGTCGCCGTGCTCACCGTTCATATCCCGGGCCCGCCGGTCGGGCTGGGCGCGCGCGAGGCGGCCATCGTGACCCTGTTTGCCGGGCTCGCCTCCGACAGCACCTTGCTCAGCGTCGGCTTGCTCATGACCCTCACGGTCCATATCATCCCCATGCTCCTCGGGATTCCGTGGGTGCCGTGGTTCCTGCGACGGCTGGTGAGTGCGCCGCGGGGGGGGGGCGCAGAGGACAAATGAGGCCACCGGCGGAAGCCTGGAAGGGTGGAAGGTTGGAAGGATGAGAGGTCGTCACTCATCGTTGTCAGTAATCGTAGTCATCCATCGAAGTCACGGGGCGGAGTCATCTGTCGTAGTCAGCGCTCGCAGTCATTGATCGAAATTCGGCGCCACGCGGGCTTGCGACGCATGATTGCGACGCATGATTACGATGGTTGATTACGACGGTTGATTGGGGAGAGACGAAGAGCGAGACAAAGCGGCGGCGACGGCCAATCATGCCCAACACCCACAAAACAGTGCTTCTGATCAACCCGCGCGCGACGTACGTCGACGAGATCGCGCAAAAGTGCTATCCGCCCATGCATCTGCTCTACCTGGCCGCCTGCCTGCGGCAGGCGGGGTTTGGGGTGGAGGTCCTGGATGCGAACGCGTTTCGCCTGAGCGATCAGCAGCTTATTGACCGCGCGCGCGCGTTGGGGCCGGCCGTGATCGGCTTGTCGCTCTACTCCGAGATTCTCCGGCAGGTGCGCGACCTGACGCTGCGGCTGAAAAGCGCCTGCCCGGACGCGTTCCTCGTGCTCGGCGGCCCGCACGCGACCGCCGTGCCCGGCCAGACGCTTCAGCAATTCGGCGCGGTGCACTGTCTGCTGACCGGCGAGACGGAGGACTCGTTTCCCGCTCTGTGCCGTGCGTTGACCGACGGCGCGCCGGTCTCGGGTATCCCGGGCGTCGTGTACCGGCGCAACGGCGAGATCACGGCGGGCCCGCCATACACGTTTCCCAACGTGAACGCCGTGCCGCGCCCGGCCCGGGATCTGGTCGAACAGGCCTATTCCGAGAAGCGTTACTACACGCTCATGGTGCGGCGCCGGCCGGTGGACACCCTGTTCACCAGTCGCGGCTGCCCGTTCAAGTGCGGGTTCTGCTACAATTTCCGGTTCAAATACCGCGCCCGCGACCCGGAAGAGGTGGTCGACGAGCTGGGCGGCATCCGCGAGCGCGGCATTCGCGACGTGGAGATATGCGACGACACCTTCACCATCGACCATCGGCGGGCCTTGGCGATTTTCGATAAGATCATCGAGCGCAATCTCGATATCTCGTTCCGGATCAAGAGCCGCGTCGACGTCTTCACGGAGGAACTGGCCAGCCGCGGGCGCGAAGCGGGGGTCTACCTCGTCGCCTTCGGCATGGAGTCGGGCGCCCAACGCATCCTGGACGCCATGCACAAGCGGATCACGCTGGAACAGAGCGCGCGCGCCTGCGCCTTGTGCCGCAAGTACGGGATGCTCTCGCATTCGAGCTGGGTGATCGGGTATCCGGGCGAGACGCCGGAAACGGTCGAGGAGACGGTGAACTTCGTTCTCAAGCACCGGCCGAGCACGGTGAACGTGGCGGTGTTGCGCCCATACCCCGAGACGCGCGCCTATCACACGGCGAAGGAGAGCGGCGATCTTGTCGGCGACTGGGACCCGGACGCCGAACAGATGCCCTGGGTACGCCTGCCCTGGGCGCGGGAGAAACGGGTCCTGGACGACCTGTGCAAGCGAGTCATGCGGCGCATCTACTTCACGCCCTTTTACATGTCGTCCTTCGCCAGCCAGATCGTCCGCGGCGCCAACTGGACCTTGGCCAGGTACGCCGTGCAGGAGACGCTGAAGGTGTGTGGGCTGCGGCGCAAGGCGCCGCCGTCATGAGAATGGCGGCGCGAACCCGGAGTGGCGGGCCGGCAACCCCGGGCATGCCGGGGGGCGCCTGATGTGAAACCTGCTCGCCCCCCGAGGCTGTCTCAAAAGCGGGGAACAGCCCTTACGGGCTTGACTACAAACGGCAGAAACCACCAGATATGTGGTTTGTAGTTAACGCCGTAAGGCGTGTGGCAACGTGCGAGTCGGGTTTTGAGACAGCGCCCCCCGCGCCCCCTTTTTTCCGCATTGATTCAGGGCCGAATATGTAGTATGATGCCCGGGCCTTCATTTTTTGGGTGGGGTTTGCTGTGGCGCCGTTGGCCGGGACTATCCGCGAGACATCCTCGACAATCGTGCGTGGCACCGCTACGGGCGGTCCCGGCAGGGCATGTTGACAACGAGATGGGAACATGAATCACAGGGTTGACCCAGCGGTGCTCCGCAGCGCCGGCGCCGTCTGCTTGTTTGCTCTTCTCGGTTTGGTTTTCCCCGCGGCGAGTGTGGCCGAGGTCCGCTACGTTTCCCCGTTCGGCGCGCACCAGGCGCCGTACACGAACTGGGTCGACGCGGCCACGACTATCCAGGCGGCGATCGACGCGGCGGCGGACGGCGACTCGGTGATGGTCACCAACGGCGTGTATGACGCCGGCGGCGCGGCGACGCCCGGCGCCGCGTTGTTGTGCCGGGTCGTGTGCACGAACGCCGTCACGATCGAGAGTGTCGAGGGGCCGGCGGTCACGAGCATCGTCGGCGCCGGGCCGGCCGGCGACTTAGCGGTGCGCTGCGTGTTTCTCGGGACCAACGCCCTGTTGAGCGGGTTCACGCTGACCAACGGCTACACGCGTACCGCGGGTGAGGACATCGACCGCGCGGGCGGCGGCGCCTGGGCATCCGGCGCGACGCTGACCAACTGCGTGATTTCCGGCAACGCCGCCTATCTCTACGGCGGCGGCGTCTGCGAGGGCGCGCTGTTCGACTGCCTGCTCAGCGGCAACGCGGCCTACGACGGGGCGGGCGCGTATCGCGCCGCGCTCAGCGACTGCACGCTCACGGCCAATGCCGGCAGCCGCTACGCCGGCGGCGCCTGCGAATCCACGCTGGACCGCTGCACGCTGACGGCCAACACGGCGGACGTCGGCGCCGGTGCGGCCTACTCCGTGCTGAACAACTGCCTGCTGAGCGCCAACCACGCCTACGAGGATGGCGGCGCGACTTACTACGGGACGCTGAACAACTGTACGGTCGTGGCCAATTCCGCCGGCGAGTACTGCGGCGGCGTGCGCTACAGCACCGTCAACAACTGCATCGTCTACTACAACAACGCCGGGACCGGGCCAAACTACTACAACGAGACGTTCCAATACAGCTGCACGCTGCCCGAACCCGACGGCACGGACAACACGACGAACGAGCCGGTTTTCGCGGATTTCGCCGGCGGCGACTTCCGGCTGACCGGCGATTCGCCCTGCGTGAATGCCGGCTGCAACGACTACGCCCCCGTCGGCACGGACCTGGACGGCAACACGCGGATCGTCGACGCGACCGTGGACATGGGCGCCTACGAGTACGCGTGGCCGCTCCCGTTTCTCGACGTCACCAGCGCCGATGAATCGGTCCTGGGCGAGATCGCGTCGGCGGACATCGCCGGCACGAACAACGCGGACGTCGTCGGTACGATGTGTTGGACGAACAGGCTCACGGGCTCGAGCGGGACCCTGGCCGCGGCCTTAGCCTGGGAAGTCGCGGGGATCGGTCTCGCGTTCGGCGAGAACGTCATCGTCGTCACCGGCACCAACACCGTCGGCGACGCGCGCTCGGACAGCGTGACGATCACGCGCACCCGCGAGCATGGCGGCGTGTCGGCCACGCATTATGTCGCGCCGGGCGGCGGCGGCGTGTGGCCTTACACGAACTGGACGGACGCGGCTGTGAACCTGCAGGATGCCGTGGAGACCGCGGGCGCGGGCGACACGGTGCTGGTGGCCGACGGCGTCTACGACACCGGCGGCGCGCTCACGCCCGAAGGCGGGCTGAGCAACCGGCTGGTGGCGACTCGCGCGGTGACGATCGCCAGCGTGAACGGGCCGGACGCCGCGCTCATCGTCGGCGCCGGCCCGCTCGGCGAATCGGCCGTGCGGTGCGCGTTCCTGGGCGGCGGCGCCGTGCTGGCCGGGTTCACGCTCACGAACGGGCACACCTGGACAGGGGGCGAATGGGTCGACTGTCTCGGCGGCGGCGCGTACGCCCAGGACGGCGCGCTGAGCAACTGCGTGCTGGTCGGCAACGCGGCCGTCAAGGGCGGCGGCGGCGCCTACGGCGCCACGCTGGCCGACTGCCTCCTGCAGGGCAACTCCGGCGAGGAGGGCGCCGGCGCGGCGGTCTGCACGCTCTACGCCTGCATCGTGCGCGACAACGCGGCGCAGGCACAGGGCGGCGGCATTTCGGAGTGCACCGCCTACAGCTCGGCCCTGTGCGCGAACGCCGCCGACGAGGCCGGCGGCGGCGCGGGCGGCAGTACGCTGTACAACTGCACCCTCACCGGCAACTCGGCCGACTGGTCCGGCGGCGGCGCCTTCAACAGCAGCCTGAACAACTGTGTCGTCACCCACAACGAGGCGCGGCGCGGGCCGAACACCTATGAGTGCGTGCTGACCTACTGCTGCACGTTCCCCGACCCCGAGGACGGGACGGGCAATACGGCGGCGGATCCCGCGTTGGCCGGCTGCTGGCAGCTCGCGACCAATTCGCCCTGCGTCGCGGCAGGCAGCGCGGCTTACGCCGCCGGTTCCGACATCGACGCGGAGGACTGGGCCGATCCCCCGTCGATCGGCTGCGACGAAATCGTCATCGGTTCCGTGACCGGCCCGCTCGGCGTTGCCGTCGGCGCCGAGTGGACGAACGCGGCCGTCGACTGCCCGCTCGCGTTCACCGCGGATATCGACGGCCGGGCAGGGGCGAGCGGGTGGTCGTTCGGCGACGGGGCCGCGGCGACGAACCAACCCTACGTCTCGCACGCCTGGTCCGCGCCCGGCGAGTATGCCGTCGTGCTCACGGCCTGTAACGAGAGCTATCCGGACGGGCTCGCGGCCACCGTCGTTGTCAGCATCGTCGAGCAGCCGACCCTCTATGTGGACCGGAACAACGCCGCGGCGGCCTACCCGTTCGACGCGTGGTCGAACGCGGCCGTCACGATCCAGGACGCGATCGACGCGTGCACCGTGCTCGGCTCGCTCGTGCTGGTGAGCAACGGCGTCTATGACACCGGCGCCGTCCTCACGCCGGGCTACGCGCTGAGCAACCGCGTGTGCCTCACCAAGGCCGTCACCGTCCGCAGCGTGGGCGGGCCGGAGGCCACGCTGATCGTGGGGCAGGGGCCGTCGGGCGACTCGGCGCTGCGCTGCGCGTATCTGGGGCCCAACACGTGCCTGTCCGGTTTCACGCTCACCAACGGCGGTACGCTCAGCGTCGGGGCGGCCTTCAAGGAACTGTGCGGCGGCGGCGCCTACGCGCAGGGCGCCGTTTTGACCAACTGCATCTTCAGCGGCAATTCCGCGCACTGGTCCGGTGGCGCCCTCTACGAGGGGACGGCCGTCGATTGCACGCTGGCGAACAACACCGCCGACGACGGCGGCGCCGCCGCCTACGCCGGGTTGGTCGGCTGCGTGCTGACCGGCAACGTGGCCGGGCTTGGCGGCGGCGCGTCGCACTGCCGGCTGACCGGGTCCACGCTGCACACGAACAGCGCCTCCCAGTACGGCGGCGGCGCCTACAACTGCTCGCTCGACACCGGCCTCCTGATCGACAACGCCGCCGGCGAGGACGGCGGCGGCGCGTTCGCGTCCACACTCACCAACTGCACCATCAGCGGGAACTGGGCGGGCGAGGACGGTGGCGGCGCGTCGTTCTCCACGCTCTACCGCAGCAGCGTGACCGACAACTCCGCCGCGGGCGGCGGGGGCGGCGTCGAGAACTGCACGGTGGGCAACAGCTTGCTGAGCGGGAACTGGGCGGCCTACGGCGGCGGCAGCTACGACTCCAGGCTGCGGAACTGTACCGTGGCCGACAACGAGGCCGACGCGCGCGGCGGCGGCGTGTGCTACGGCACCGCCTCCAATTCCATTGTCTATTACAACACCGCTCGGATCGGCGAGAACCACTACGGCGCCACGCTGGGCTACAGTTGCACCACGCCCGATCCCGGCTACCTCGGCAACACAACCGACGAGCCGGCCTTCGTGAACAGGGCGGGCGGCGACCTGCACGCGGTCTACACCTCCGTCTGCATCGACGCCGGGCTCAACGAGCAGGCGCCGGAGTCCCTTGATCTGGACGGCAATCCCCGCCTCATCGGCGGCACGGTCGACATGGGCGCCTACGAATACCCGCGGCCCGATCTCGTGATCACGAACCAGGACAGCGAGTTTGCCGGCGAAACCGACACCTGCGACATCGGCGGCACCCACAACGACTACGTGGTCGGTACGCTCGTCTGGACCAATACGCTGACCGGCTCCAACGGCACGTTCGCCGCCGGTTCGCCGTGGTCGATCGAGGGCATCGGCCTGGCGTTCGACGAGAATGTGATCGTCGTGACCGGGACAAACGCGCTGGGCGACGCGTACGCCGCCAGCGTGACGATGACGCGTTCGCGCGTCTGCGGCGGCGCGTCGCCCGTCCACTACGTGGCGACGGCGGGCGGGAACGTCTGGCCCTACACGAACTGGGCTACGGCCGCCACCGCCGTCCAGGACGCGGTCGATGCGGCGGACGACGGGGATACCGTGCTCGTGGACGACGGGACCTATCAGACCGGCGGCGGCCTCACGCCGGACGGCAGCCTGAGCAACCGCGTGTGCGTGCTCCGGCCGATGACGGTGCAGAGCGTGAACGGGCCGCTGGCGGCCTGCATTGCCGGCGGCGGTGCGCCCGGCGACTCGCCCGTGCGGTGCGTGTATCTCGCGACGAACGCGCTGCTGGCCGGCTTCAGCCTCGTCTCCGGCGCGACGGAGTCGAACGGCGCGGCTGCCGCCGTGTCCGGCGCCGGCGTGTGGGCGGAGGGCGCGACGCTGAGCAACTGCGTGTTGTCGGCCAACACCGCCGCGGGGCCGGGCGGCGGCGCGTACGGCGGCGCGCTGTACAACTGCCTGCTGTACGCCAATACGGCGGCGGAGGGCGGCGCCGCTTACGCGAGCGTGCTGCGCAACTGCACCGCCGCGCGCAACACCGCTTCGGTCTCAGGCGGCGGCACCTCGGACGGCACGCTCGACAACTGCATTGTCTATTACAATACCGCGCCCACCAACGCGAACTGCGCCGGCGGGACGTTGTCCTACACGTGTACGAACCCCGATCCGGGCGGCGCCGGCAACACCACCAACGCGCCGCTGATGAACGCGCGCTACCGGCTGCGTTCCGACTCGCCCTGCATCGATGCGGGCACGGCCTCCAACGCGCCGCCGGCCGATCTGGACGGGGAGCCGCGCTGGGACGACCCCGCCCGCACGAACGTCGAGTCCTCCGTCGATATGGGCGCCGATGAGTTCGTGGACAGCGATGGCGACCAGATGGCGGACGCTTGGGAGATCGCGCAGTTCGGCGGCATCACGAACAAGGACGGCACCGCCGACGGCGACAGCGACGGATTGAACGACCTGGGCGAATACAACAACGGCTGCGACCCCGCCAGTCCCGACAGCGACGGCGACCTCATGCCCGACGGCTGGGAAGTCACCTACCGGTTGGACCCGATGGACGACGGGTCCGTCGACCCCGCCAACGGACCGAACGGCGATCCCGATTCGGATTCGCTCACGAACCTGGCCGAATACCAGAACGGGGCGGACCCCACGCTGCCGGACACCGACAACGACGGCTTGACCGACGGCGCGGAGGTCAACACCTACGGGACCGACCCCGCCGCGCGCGACAGCGACGGCGACCATTGGCGCGATCCGGAAGAGATCGCACGCGGATACAGCCCAACCAACGCGGCGTCCGCCCCGGCGCCGATCCGCTACGATTTCGACGGCGACCGCATCTCCGATATCTGGTTCTACGACGCGCCGTCCGGCATGTGGTACATCCGGCAATCCGGCGGTGCGGGCGTTCGGGCCGTGCAGTTCGGCTGGAGCGAGCCGGTTGCGCTGCCCGGCGACTACGACGACGACACGCTCGCCGATCCGGCGCTGTACCATCAGAGCTCGGGAACCTGGTATATCCTCGGTTCCGCCGGCCGGTTCCAGGCGCCTCAGTTCGGCTGGCCGGCGGCCGAGCCGGTCCCGGCCGACTACGACGGCGACGGCCAAACGGACCTGGCGGTCTGTCACCGCGCGGCCGGCACGTGGTATCTGCTGCGGAGCACCGCCGGGTTCACGACGCGCGCGTTCGGCTGGGATGCCCCGGCACCCGTGCCGGCCGACTATGACGGCGACGGCAGGACCGATCTGGCCGTCTATGACGCCGCCAACGGCGTCTGGTACCTGCTCATGACGACGGCGGGCTTCCAGGCACACGCGTTCGGCTGGAACGGGCCGACTCCCGTGCCGGCCGACTACGACGGCGACGGGCGGGCGGACGTCGCGCTCTACGATCAGCCGTCCGGTACCTGGTACCTGCTCCGGACCCAGGCCGGCTTCCTGGCCAGGCCGTTCGGCTGGGCCGAGGCCGCGCCGCGCCCCGCCGACTACGACGGCGACGGCAAGACGGACCTCTGTGTCCGGGCGCCCGGCGGCATGTGGTACGTCCTCCAATCCTCCGACGGCAAGGTCAAGAGCTACCACTTCGGGTGGTGAAGCCCGCAAGCGGCGTGTTCCCGCGTGGGCCGGGCTTTCCAGCCCGTCCGCGTTTCCTGCTGGCTCGCGACTGCATGGGACGGGCTGGAAAGCCCGTCCTACATTTGGATCGGTCGTCTGCTCCGCGTGGGACGGGCTTTCCAGCCCGTCCGCGTCTCCTATTGGCGCAGGAGTGCACGGGACGGGCTGGAAAGCCCGTCCTACCTGACGCGCACGCCTTTGGTCTGGTGCTCCCAGTCGTACTCGGTCGCGCCGAAACAGGAGATGTAGACTTCCTGGATGGTGCCCACGTCCGAGAAGCCCCAGTTGCCCGCGGCGAGCGGTTGGGTGATATCGCACATCCCGGGTGTCCACCGACCACTTGTGGCACGGCCCGCTATGCGAGGCGGCGTAGCGTCGGACGGTGGCCAGATCCTTCCAGCGGGTGGTTCTGCGCTCCAGGTCGTCATGTTCCCGGCCCGCCCGAGCCACTGGGTTCAGACCGAACATCGAACATCGAACACTGAACATCG
>JAFGHX010000316.1 GCA_016929905.1 Kiritimatiellia bacterium | reverse complement strand
CCGGGTATGCACGCGCTGCCCCGGCGCACTTCTGCATCCAAAATAGGCCAATCAAAATTCATCGTATTTTCCGGACAGGACACTAGCCTGATCGATTTTCGCTAGCCGCGGTGCACAGGGGCGGCGCTCGTGCGGCGTACAATGAGTTCCGTGCCGATCGTCGTGTCGGACACCGGATGGCGTCCCTGCCGGAGCGCCTTGAAGGTCGTCCATATCGCGTTCGCCATGGCGCTGCAGGACTGGTTCACGGTGCTCAACGCCAGGTCCCGGCCGACCGCCGTGTTGCCGAAGCCCACGATGGACAGGTCGTCCGGGCACGAAAGCCCGTGTTCGCGCAGATATTGAAAGACACCCGCGGCGATCGTGTCGTTGCCGCAGAAGACGGCGGTTGGGCGCGTCGCCCGCTCGAATAGCTCCCGGGCCGCGTAGTACCCCCACTCCCGGCTGTAGTCCTTCTGCTTCACCCAGCCGGCATCGACGGGCATGTCGTGCCGGCGAAAAGCCTCACGATAGCCGGCGAGCCGCTGCTCGCTCGTGGCATCGCCCGCCGCGCCGATGTGCGCGATGCGCCGATGCCCGAGCGCGATCAGATGCTCGACCGCTTCCCGCGCACCGCGCGAGTCGTCCGTCGTGATGTGTGGAACGGACAGGCCGGGAATCCAGGTGTCGAAGAACACAACCGGAACGCCGATCTCGCGGTATGTCGCCGCGCACGCCGGGTTCGGTGCCGCAAGGATGCCCGTGACGCCAAGTTCGATGAAGCGGGCCAGGATGCTCGTTTCTTTCTCCGGACACCCGTAGGTCAAGTGCACGACGGGGTCAAGATTCGAAACGTGCAGCTTGCTCTCCAACTCCGCCAGAATATCGAAGAAGAACACCTCCCGCTCCGGAAACAGTATCCCGACAAGCGGCGTCTGCTTGCGCTCCGGCCGTCGCCGCCCCACGAAACTCCCGCGGCCCGGCAGCTTGTGGATGACCCCCTGCTCCTGCAGCACCTCCAGCGCTTTGCGTACCGTCAGGTGACTCGCCGCCAGAATCCGCGCCAGCTCGCGCTCGGACGGGAGCTTGTCGTCCTGCCCCAGCCTCCGCTCGCGAATGAGTTGCCGGATCTGTCCCGCCAGCGCGAAGTACTTCTCCGGTCTGCCTCGCTTCATCGCCGCCTCCGTCACAAATAAACATATCGATATAAATAGTAGATGTCAACATAAAGTTCATATCCAGCAACACTTGACAAAATATATAACATAACCATATGCTTAATGCTGTTGATGGCTACCGGCGATTGTGCTGACTGCCGCAATCGCGAATCGTCAATCGTCAATGTCATGAAGCTGGCCGAACGGTTCCCGTTCTATGACTCGCTGGGCAACCCGATCCTCACCGGAGGGGTTGATCACACAGCGACGCCGTGTTCGGCGAAGGCCACGGCCGTGACGGCGCAGTGGGGAATCAATGTTGAGACGGACGATAGCCCCGATGCCGAGACGATCCGAGTGGCCGCCGAGGACCTGCACCGCATACTGGAGGCCGCGTTCGGGGTGAGGGTTCCGCTCGACGGAGGACTGGCGCGGGGCAATCGGATTCGGCTTCAGGCCGTCAAGCCCGGCACGCTGGGATCCAACCTGCCGGAAGCGTATCGGCTCACCGTCACCGAGGACGCCATCGTCATCGAAGGCAATACCGGAGCAGGCGTGCTGCACGGGGTCTTCCACCTCGAGGATCTGATGCGGGAACACGGCGCGCCTTGCGTCGAGCGGGGCGTTTCAGAACGCGCACCGCTCTTCGAGCGCCGCATCCATCGCTCGGCGGTCTCGCCGTTCTATGTCGAGGAACTGGCGGGGTATGACGGGATCCCGTACAAGATCAAGCGAATCGGCGCGTACGACATTCTCTTTTCCGCCTTTGCGGAAGAGGATGCCGGGCCGGAGGGCTACTACGCGGACCCGATTCTGCTGGGGCTGGCCCGGCACGGGTTCAACGGGATCTGGATACGCGGCTGCCTGCGCCGGCTCACCGCAACGGCGCTCTATCCTGCCGGCGCGGCGGATGCGGAGAAGGCCCTGCCGCGCCTGCGCGACCTGTGCCGGCGCGCGGCCGTCTACGGCATCGGGGTCTACGTCTATCTGAACGAACCGATGGGGTTCCCCGAAGACGATCCGTTCTGGCTGGAACATCCCGAGCTGAAAGGCACGCGCACGCGGCTCGACAGTTACTGCTGTCTGTGTACGAGCCAGCCGCAGGTCCTCGACTATCTCCGCGAAGGCATGCACACCCTGTTCAGCCGTGTGCCGGAACTGGCGGGCACGCTGCTCATCACGGCATCCGAATTCCCGACGCACTGCTGGAGCCACTCGCCGGCGCCGAACATGGCGCATGAAGCGTCTTTTGAACGTGGCACGCGCTGCCCGCGCTGCGCCGGGCGCGACCCGTGCGAGGTGGTGGCCGAAGTCGTGACGCAAATCCGCGCAGGTATGAAAGCGGCCAAGCCGGACGCCGATCTGATCGCCTGGAACTGGGCCTGGAACCGGTACGAGCCTGACCCGCAGGCGGGTATCCTGGCACGGCTGCCGCCGGACGTGGTTGTGATGGGCAACTTCGAGGCCGGCACGCCTGCCCGCGCGCTGGAGGCCGAATACGTATGCGAGGAATACAACCTGAAGGTCGTCGGACCGTCCCCGCGTTTCAGCGGTGTCGTCGCGCATCAACGCCGCCTCGGCACGCGGACCTACGCCAAGCTGCAGATCGGCACGACGCACGAGAACCCGACTGTCCCGTATCTGCCCGTGTTGCCTTCGATTGGCCTGAAGTATCGGGCGCTGGCGGAATCGGGCGTGGCCGGAATGATGACCTGCTGGAATTTCGGGAACATGCCGTGCATCGCCACCGAGGCGGCGAACGCCTTCGCCTGGGCGCCGCAGGACCAGACCGTGGACGAGACGTTGCGCCGGGTGGCGTCGCGTTACGTCGGGATGCAGGCGGCCCCGGTGCTCGTGAAGGCGTGGCGGATGATGCATGATTCCATGCAGCGTGCGCATCCGGGGACCATCCCCTTTCTGTACAACAGCCCCCTCAGCCGCGGGCCGGCGTTCCCCTGGACGATGGAAAGGCTGAACCGCCCGTTTCCGCCGGGTTGGCTGTTGGTGGACGATGCGCATGCCGATCACATGGACCCGTGGTTGGAGGGGTTCGGCGCCGAACACGTGGTTCGCTGCCTGCGCACGCTCGATGAGGACTGGACCCAAGCCGTCGGGTGCCTGGAATCCGCGTTGCCGCTCACGCGCGGATCGGGGACGCGCGAGCTGGAGCGCGAGATCGGCGTGGCCAGAATGTGCATCATCCAATTCCGTTCCACGCTCAACATGATAGAATTCCTTCTGACGCGGAACGAGTTCGACGCCGCAGAGGCGGAGGATGAGCAGGCCAAGCTCAACGGGCGGATCCGTGAGATCGCCGAGCGGGAACGTGAAAACTGTGCCGCCGCGCTGCCGCTGGTCGATGCCGACCCGCGCCTCGGCTTCCACGGCGAGGCGCACGGGTATCTGTTCGATCGGCCACTGATCGAACGCAAGATCGCCGAGTTGGATGAGATGATTCGTGCCTGCAGAATAGACTGATTGGGTACTCGCACGGCCCCCACGGCCTTGACGAAGTCCCTGAGCTTGCCGAAGGGTGCCGGGTGGGAGAGCGACTGGAAGAACGCTGGCGCGCCACCGCCCTTCCCCTCTCCCCAACCGCCGCAGGCGGCTGGGGAGGGAACGACGGTCACGGAAGAATGACCCTCTTGCTGGGCCGGGCGTGCCCAAAGACGCAAAACCATGAACCCCGAACCCGGCGACAAATCCATCCAGGTCACCCGCAACGACGTGACCCGTGCGTTGCAGGCTGTCGGTGTGTCACCCGGCGACACGGTCCTGTTCCACATCGCGCTCAGCAGTATGGGCTCCGTTGTCGGCGGGGCCGACACGGTTATCGACGGATTCCTCGACGCCGTCGGCCCCACCGGCACGGTCGCCGTGCCCACGCTGTGCCGGTATGAGCCGGAGGAACAGCCCCTGGCTTTCGAGCGTTGGGATCCGAAGACGACTCCGGCGTATATAGGCCGCGTCCCCGAAACGTTCCGCTGCCGGCCGCAGGCGATCCGGAGCAACCATGCCACGCATTCGGTCGCCGCGATCGGAGCGCGGGCGGTCGAATTGACCGCGAACCACGGGGCTTCCGGCGCACGGCCGAGCCCGTGGGGCGACGCCGCGTTTGCCAAGGCAAGTCCGTGGGAGCGGCTCCGGGAGTGGAACGCGGCCTACGGCTTCGTCGGCGTCACGTTCCGGGTCTGCACGATGGTGCACTACGTCGAGAGCCGGCTGGTCGAACGCGCGCTCGAACGAGCGGCGCCGGACCGAAGAACCGCATTGGCCGATGAGCTCAAAGGCTGGATGAAGGAGGGAATCTGGCCCGCCATCAGCAGCGAGGGCCGCGAGGGCATCGAGCAGATCCTCGCCAAGGAAGGGATCGTTCGCTACGGCACGCTCGGCTCGGCCACGCTGCGCTGCGCGCGGGCCCGGCCAATGGTCGAGCGGTGGCTTGCCATCGTCGAGAGCGAGCCGGACAGATGGCTGTCGGAGGAGTTCGTGCGATGGCGGGACCGTGGGACCGTGGGACTGTAGGACCGTGGGACCGTGGGACTGTAGGACCGTGGGACCGTGGGACTGTAGGACCGTGGGACCGT
>JAFGHX010000034.1 GCA_016929905.1 Kiritimatiellia bacterium | reverse complement strand
GCCCTTGACCGTTCGCCGCCGTGCATACGCCGGATACGGCCGGTCCCGATTATGCCAGTCCCGGCACATGCGTGACAAGCCGATCGCGCGGCGCCCCGCAGCACCGCGAATCCGGCGCCTCTTCCAGGGCTGCGCCAGCCCTTACGGCCCGGCCGGGCAGGTCGCCGAATTTGGACCTCGACGCGGTCGGATACACGCGCTATTCTCGCACCCGCTAAAACGAACGGGAAGGCGCAGAACCAGGAGGAAGCGAATGAGCGTGAAGATCATGCCCTGTCTGGACATGCAGAACGGGCGCGTGGTGAAAGGCGTGAAGTTCGTCAACATCAAGGACGCGGGCGACCCGGTCGAATGCTGCAAGGCCTACTGCGAGGCGGGTGCCGACGAAATCGCGCTGCTCGACATCACCGCCACGGTCGAAAACCGGCAGACGATGCTCGACGTCGTGCGGAAGGTGGCAGAGGCGGCCACCATCCCCTTCACCGTCGGCGGCGGGATTCGCGACGTGAAATCCGCCGCCGAGGTGCTGGAGGCGGGCGCCGACAAGGTCTCGACCAGCAGCGCGGCGTTCCGGAACCCGGACGTCATCGGCGCGATGATCAGGGAGTTCGGGCCCGAGAAGGTGACGGTCGCGATCGATGCCGACGCGAACGAAACGCTGCCGTCCGGGTACGAGGTCTACATCGACGGCGGCCGCACGGCGACGGGCGCCGACGCGATCGAGTGGGCGAAGAAGGCGAGCGGCTACGGCGTGCGGACGATCCTGCCGACGAGCAAGGCGACCGACGGCGTGCGGACCGGCTACGACCTGCCGCTCATTCGCGAGATCAAGGCGGCAACCGGCGCGACGGTCGTCGCCTCCGGCGGCGCGGGCGAGCTGTCGCATTTCTACGACGCGGTCGAAGCCGGCGCGACCGTCCTGCTCGCGGCTTCCGTGTTCCATTTCGGCGTGATTCCGATCCCGGCGCTGAAAGAATATCTCAAGGGCCGCGGCGTGGACGTTGTGTGAGCCGGCAGGTTGGCATTGCCTGGCACGCGTTTCCGTGCTACAGTCCAGCTCGCATGACGCGACGCACCCCGACAATCGCCCTTCTGCTGCTCGCTGCGGCGGGCGCCTGCGCTGAAACCTGGTTCGTCTGGCCGGAGAGCCCGTCGGACGGGCCGGGCACGAACTGGGCTACCGCCTTTCATGCCCTTCAGGACGCCGTGGATGCGGCCGCCGACCACGATACGGTGCAGGTGACGAACGGCGTGTACGCGACCGGCGGGCGTGTGCCGGGCGGAGGCGTGCTCACGAACCGCCTCGTCGTCGACAAGTCGGTCGCGCTCGAGGGCGTTGCCGGGCCCGAACTCACCGTCATCGAGGGCCAGGGCCCGCTGGGCTCCGGGGCCGCACGCTGCGTGTATCTGGGCCCCGGCTCAAGCCTGAGCGGATTCACCCTGACGAACGGGTACACCACCTTCTCCGGCGATGAGGTCCTGGACCTGTACGGCGGCGGCGCGGTCTGTGTGGGCAGTGTCGTGCTCTCCAACTGCATCATCGCGGGGAACTTGGCCTGGGAACACGGCGGCGGCGTTTACGCAGGCGCGACGTATGACAGCCTGTTTGTGGGCAATCGGGCCTACGAATATGGCGGCGGCGTCTTTTCGGGTACGGTGGAGAACTGCACCTTTGTCACCAACGTGGCCGGCGAGGGCGCGGGCGCCTACGACTGTACCGTGCGCGGCTCGACCTTCGACCGCAACAGCGCGAGCTCCTACGGCGGCGGTGCGGCCAAGAGTTCGCTCAGCGGCTGCACCCTCACCAGCAATTCGGCGCAGTACGGCGGCGGCCTTTTCGAATGCACGAGCGTGAGCAACTGCGTGATCGCCTGCAATTCCGCAAGTTTCGGTGGCGGTGTCCACGCCTGTAAAGTCAAGAACAGCCTGTTGATCCGAAATGCCGGGAGCACGGGCGGCGCGGCCTCCTACGGAACCTTCGAGAACTGCACCATCGTCGGGAACACCGCTTCCGGAACGGGCGGCGGCCTCTACCTCAGCGCGGCGAGCAACAGCATCGTGTACTACAACACGGCGGGTGAAGATGCCAACTGGTCCGATGCCGCGCTGGACTACTGCTGCACGACCCCCGACTCCGGCGGCACGGGCAATATCACCGGGCCGCCCGGCATTCTCGGATTGGACAATCCGTGCCTCGTCTCCAATTCGCCCTGCGTCGACACCGGCCTGAACGCCGGGTGGATGGCGACGGCCACCGATATTGACGGCGAGGCCCGGATTGACAACGGCACTGTCGATATCGGCGCCGATGAATTCGTGCCCGCCGGCATGACCAGCGGGTTGGCCGTCGCCATCAGCGTGGACTATACCAACGCGGTCGTGGGTTTCCCGCTGCAGTTTGAAGCGGTGATCGACGGGCGCGCGAGCGGCTATGCCTGGACGTGGGGCGACGGCCAGAGCAATCTCGCCCAGTGCCTCGTTGAGCATCCCTACGGCGCGGCGGGCGATTACGACGCAGAACTGACCGCCTGGAACAACGACGGTTCGGTCGCGGCGACGGTCACGGTGCATATCGTCGGCGGCGTCACAAACTACGTGGCGCTTGACGGCGGCCACAATTCCCCGTTCACCACATGGCCCGATGCCGCTACCAATATCCAGGCGGCGATCGACGCCCACGATACCGCCGGGGGCGTGGTGCTGGTAACGAACGGCGTCTATGCGTTGGGCGGCGCGGCTGTGTACGGCGCCATGCCCAACCGTGTGGCCCTCACTCATGCCGTTGTCGTCACGAGCGTGAACGGGCCGGAGTTCACGGCAATCGAAGGCGCCGGCCCGCTCGGCAGCAATGCGGTGCGCGGCGCCTATGTGGGCGCGAAAGCGCAGTTGTGCGGGTTCACGCTCACCAACGGGTACACCCGCACAGACGGCGACACGACCCGTGAACAGAGCGGCGGCGGAGTGTGGTGCGACCCGGACGCCGTGGTCTCCGGCTGCCTCATCACCGCCTGCTCGGCCCGGCAGTACGGCGGGGGCGCCTATGACGGAACGCTGGTGGACTGCTTCGTGCGGGCCAATACGGCGGGCAGTCTCGGCGGCGGCCTGTACCGGTGCGTGGGGCAGAACCTGCGGATTGCCGGCAATTCGGCCGCGTACGGCGGCGGCGCCTACAAAGGCTCGCTGCGCAACTGTCTCATCAGCGAGAACCGGGCCGACGCGGACGGGGGCGGCGCGGGCTATGCCGGCCTGGAGTCCTGCACGGTGGCCGGCAACTCGGCGGGCGACGAAGGCGGCGGGGTTCGCGGCGGCACGGCCGAGAACTGCATCGTCTACTACAACACCGCTTTTTCCGGCGCCAACTGGTTCGAGCTCGACAGCATGAGCCACTGCTGCACCGTTCCTTTGCCGGCCGGGAGCGGGCACATGACCAACGCGCCAGGCCTGCTCGGCTTCAGCAACCCGCACATCGTCTCCAATTCGCCCTGCGTCAATGCCGGCACCAACCTGAGCTGGATGGCCGGCGCCGCCGATCCGGACGGGGATGCCAGGATCCTGGACGGGATCGTGGATATCGGCTGTGACGAGTTCAACGCCGGCAGCGACACCGGCACGCTCTGCGTTGCGATCCGAACCGATTTCACCAACGCCGTGCTGGGTTTCCCGCTTGAATTCGAGGCCGTCATCGAGGGCATGGCCAGTCGCTACGAGTGGCAGTGGGGCGATGGGGAGAGCGCGGCCGACCGTTGTGTGGCGGACCACACCTATGCCGCGCCGGGCGATTATGACGCCGTGCTCACGGCTTGGAACGGAGACGGCTCCGCGGCTGCCACGGCCAGAGTGCACGTGCTCTCCGCGTTCACCAACTATGTCGCACCCTCCGGCAACGGTGTCGCCCCGTTCCTGACCTGGGCCGACGCGGCGACCAACATCCAGGACGCCATCGCGGCGAATACCGTGGTTGGCGGCGTGGTCCTTGTGACCAATGCCGTCTACGCCGCCGGCGGAGTCGCCGTGTACGGGGCGGCGATGAACCGGATCGCCATCACGAACCCCGTGCGCGTCTGCGGGCTCGACGGGCCCGGCGGCGTGGTGATCGAAGGGCAGGGCCCCGTGGGCACGAATGCCGTGCGCTGCGCCTACGTGGCGGACGGCGCGCAGCTTCTCGGGTGCACGCTCACCAACGGGTTCACCGCGAGCAGCGGCGACAGCACCCACGAACAGAGCGGCGGCGGCGTCTGGTGCGCACCCGGCGCGGTTGTCTCCAACTGCATGCTCGCCGGCAATACGGCGAATCAGCGCGGCGGCGGCGCCTACGGGGGGACCCTGCTGGACTGCGTGGTGGCCGGCAACACCGCCTCGTCCGGCGGCGGCGCCTGCGCCGCGCTCGTCGAAACCTGTACCGTCACGTGGAACACGTCCGTCAATGACGGGGCCGGGATCGCCTACAGCACGGGCCGCCAATCGGTCATCAGCCACAATACGGTCACCGGATCCCGCGACGGCGGCGGCGCCTACGAGGCGGACGTCTTCGACTGCACGCTCTACGGCAATTCGGCCTACAAGGGCGGCGGCGCGGCCGGGTCATTCGCCAGCCATTCTCTCTTCCACTGGAATGTGGCGCGCTACGCGGGCGGCGGCGCCTACCAGAGCGAACTGCACCAATGCACGATTGCGGACAACACCGCCTCCAACACAGGCGGCGGCCTGTCCTTTCGCTGCGGCGCCGCGCACTGCCTGATCGTCTCCAATACGGCGCTGCTCGGCGCCGGCTGTTCGGATTACACGACCAACTGGAACTGCACGATCGCGCACAATGAGGCTTCGTCCCAGGGCGGGGGCGTCTACAACCAGGCGGTTGTGCTGAACAGCGTTCTCTACGATAACATCGCGCCCAGTTCCTCCAACTGGTACAGCGTCGCCTCGATAGAGTGCTCCTGTACGACCCCGTCGTACGCCGGCGCCGGCAACACGACGGCGGCACCCCAGTTCCTGGACTCGCCCAACGGCAATTTCCGCCTCGCGCAAGGCTCGCCCTGTATCGACACCGGTACGAATCTGGTCGAGCACACGTTCGATCTGGACGGCGTCGGCCGCCCGCTCGACGGCGACAACGACGGAACGAACGGCGTGGACATGGGCGCCTACGAGTGCGTTCACGCCGAAGCCGATTCCGACGGGGATACTGTCAAGGACGTCCACGAGTTGGCGGCCGACACCGACCCGAGCGACAGCAATTCGGTGCTGGCCATGACGGACGTGCAGGTGGACGCCGGCGACATCCGCCTTGCCTGGCAGGGCGGCGTGCAGGCCACGCAGTGGGTGCAGCGGTGTACGAACCTGATCTCGAACGACTGGGAGACGATCTTCACGATCGAGCCGCCCACGCTGAGCGTCACCAACATCCTGGACGAGAACGCCACCAACAGCGTGCTGTTCTACCGCATCGCCGTGCCGGAGTGATCAGAACTCGAAGTTGACCCACGGATTGGTGTTCGTGAACGTGACCTGGGTCACATCCGAGATTCCGCCCACGCTGTTGTCCGCGCCGATCCAGTAGTTCGTCGTGTTCGCACTGGCGTTGTTGCGGACGACGAGGTTGTTCGTGCCGGTCACCTCGATCCCGATCTCGTTCATCGTGACGTTGTTGCCCTCGATCCTGTTGCCCGTCTTCGTCACGCGGATGCCGGCGCGCGCTTCCTTCACGTTCCGGGCGCTGTCGATCAGGAAGTTCATGCGATCAGCCCTCCAGGCTGACGATGGTGTGAATGTTTACGGACGGCAGGCGTACCTCCAGCGCCTCGCCCCGTCGAACGATGTTCAACTTGCGGGCGCGCGGATAGATCACGCGCGCCGTTTTCGGCCGAACCGGCCCGCCGTTTACAACCAGCGTGGCGCCGGGGACGATCAGCACGTCGCCGTTCTGCGGCTTCACGGAATTGTTGAGCAGATGGATGAGTACCTGGCGCTTGCCGCGGACCTTGAAGAAGGTCGCGTCGAGCGAGCGGGCCTGACGCGTCACGATTCGCATACCGGGTTTCGGCAGGAGCACCTGTTCGAGCGCGGCCTTGAGAAACAGCCACGCCCACGCGAACGCGTGCCCGCGCCCGCGTAACATGGTGAACAGGTCGAACCCGACATACATGGCCAGCCCTCTTCCGAACCGGTTCAGCGTCACCGCAGGCCAATCGGTCTTCGCCGCCGGCGGCGGCGGCCACCAGTTTACCCAGCAGTCCGCCGTCACCTTGCAGGCGGGCAGGGTGTGCGTCGCCAGTACCTGCGCCGTGCCGGGCTTGACTTGCACCATCGGCGGCGCGACGGCGAGACTGGTGTCCGGCAGCGCCTCCCACAATGGTCCGGCACGCTGTTCCAGATAGCTCCCGTAGGCCTGCGCGCCGGCATACGTCTCGTCCATCCCGGCATAGCGGATGCCGAGCACGTCCGCCAGGGCGAAGTCGCGCCGCGCCTCCCCCGTTTCGTCCTTCAGCCCGGTCCGGAACGTGGCCAGCAGGCTGCCGCCGGCGCGGACCCAGCTCCGGATCCGCCGCGCGTGCGTCTCCGAGAGTGCGTTGGCGTTGGGCAGAACCAGCGCCTTGTAGCCCGCCAGTTCCTTCCCGGTCAGCTTCCAGTCGGGGATGACGTCCCACGGATACTTCGTCACGGCCGCCGCGTTAATCGCGCCCGCGATGGCGTCGGTGTAGGCCGTCTCGTCGAACAGGCCCGGACTGCCGGCTTCGAACCCGATCCGGTCGAGCCCGTACAGGCGGCTGGGCTCCGAGTAGAAGATGCCCACCTCCCGAACGGCGTCGCGGTTCTTCAGGAGCGGCTCGGACTTTTCCACTTCGCGAAACGCCGCGCCGATTTCCTCGAATTCGAGACCGTCGAGCGAGCCGTCCGGCTTGAGGCTGCCGGAAAAGAGGAACGGCCGCACGCCTTGTGCCGCGATGGCCGCGATCTCGGCCACGAACACGCTGGACGGGTAGGGGTTGTACACCTGCGAGACGCCGCCCGGCCCAAGCTGCGGAGCGACCCCCGTGCCGCGCGCGAAGCCGGCCGAAACGAAATTTCCCGCCCACGGTTCGGCATAGGTCCAGTCCATCAGTTCCTGCACCTTTCGCGTGTGGCGCAGGTGGCTTCCGTTCATACTCATCGGCACGGTGCGGTCTATCCGGCGTACGTGTTCGCGGATGGCCCGGAACAGATCGTACTGCAGCACCTCGTCGTACCAGTCGCGCAGGGTCCGCCATTTCTCGGCCTTCTCTTCGCCTTTCGGCAAGTCGAAACCGTACCGCGCGCGGAACAGGCGCCGGCAATCCCGGCAGTAGCACAGCGGCGTGTGGACAATGTCGAGGAAGAGGCTGTCGGGTTCGTAGGCCAGGATTTCTTCCAACTGCGCCAGCATGTAGTCGCGGTAGCCCGTGTTGCCGCAGCAGTGGGGCCACTTGCTCCCGTGCCGGCGCACGTTGCCCTCTTCGTCTCTGGCCGCCCAGTCGGGGTGTGTCTTCGCCGCCCATAGATCGAAGCCGAGGCTGTAGTAGGCCCAGAACTCAATATCCAGCCGCTTCATCATCGCGGCCAGCTCCGCAATGAAATCGGTTTTCAGCCCGGGATGTTTGCGGCCGACCTTCGTGTCGTAGTAGGTGACCCCGTAGTGGTCCTTGCAGTAGGTGAGCATGCAGTTCACGCGCGCGCGCTTCAGGCGCGTTTCCCACTCGCCCACGTCCAGTTTGTCCAGCGGCTGGATCGGCGGGTCGGGCGAGTGGTGATCGATGAGATAACCCCGGTAGGAATCCTTGTACTTGCGCGACATCACGCGTCCCTTTCTGTTCTTCTGTGTCCGTCTGAGCCGCCGCCGCAAGATTGGCGCACGACGAGATGGGGTTCCAGCCCGATACGCTGGCTGGGCAGGCCGGCGTAACCCTCTTGCAGCCGGCGCAGGACCAGCCGGGCGGCCGTCGCGCCGATCTCGCGCATGGGCTGATGGATCGTCGTCAGCGGCGGGTGCGTGTAGGCGCACAGGTCCTCGTCGTCGAACCCGACCACCGAGACGGCGCCGGGGACCTTTGCGCCGGCCTCACGCAGCGCCTGCAGCGCGCCGACCGCCAATCCGTCCTGCACCGCAAAGAGGCCGTCCGCCGTCTTGTTCGATGCCAGGTGCGCGTGCACCGCCCGGCGAGCACGTTCTTGCCGGGACAGATCAGCGGGCAGATCGGTGCCGAGCACACGCGCCGCCGGCACGCCTTGGTCTTCCAGCGCTCTGGCGAAGCCCTGCATGCGTTCCCGGAGCGACGTCGTTGCGCCTTCCCGCGCGGACGGCGCCACCAGGACAATCGCGCGGCGGCCAAGCTGCGCCAGGTGCCGGCCCGCGAGATAGCCGCCCAGCACGTTGTCTGTACAGACCGAATCCGCATGTACGCCCGGCAGGTATCGGTCCGCAAATGCCACAGGCACCGCCTGCTCCAACAGGGCCGTGTAGTAGGCCGCGTTCTCCGTCGTCCCCGCCGGCTGGACGATCAGCCCGTCGACACGCTTCGCCAGCAGCAGCTCCAGCAGCCGGCGTTCGCGCTCCGGTACACCGTGCGAACACGCCAGCAGCACCGCGTATTCCTGCGCCTGCGCCACGTCGTCAATCCCCTCCACAACGTGCGCATAGAATGAACTGTCCAGCGCATCCACCACCACACCCAGCGTCGCGGTGCGCCGGGCGCGCAGACTGCGCGCAATCAGGTTCGGACGGTACCCGAGCCGTTCGGCCACCTTGCTCACGCGGCGCCGTGTCGCGCGGCTGATACGGCCTTTGCCCGCCAAAGCCCGGTGCGCCGTCGTGGTCGACACGCCCGCGGCTTTCGCAATGTCCGATAGGCTCAGACTGGCTTCTTTCATTGGCCAAACTCCCTGCCCACCAGCGTGCCCGGCACGGTCCGTCCGAGGCGCCACGAGCCACACAATCCAAATTTTTGAGGAAACGATTGCGCAAAGTAAGTGTCCCAACATGTGAACAGATTTTCAAGAGGAAAACGTGTAGAATGCGGAATCGTTTCCTTCAAGTGGGGTGTATGCGCGTGAATGGCCGGGGCAGGGCGAGACGCGGCGCGGCTGCCGGGGCCTCACTCGGGATTGTGAAGGACGGAGCCATCCCGGTCTGTCGCACGTCCGGGCGGCGTTGAGTTTCGACGTGTCGCGTGAATGAAGCAGACGGCGGCGGCCGGGCAGCGGTCTTGTCTCCGGCCGTGCCCGCGCGTATACTGCAGCATGGCCACGCAACGGATAACCCGCGAATTCCTCCGGCAACTGCCCAAGACCGACCTGCATCTGCATCTGGACGGTTCGATTCGGATCGCCACGCTCATCGAACTGGCGCGCGAAGCCGGGGTTGCACTGCCGTCGGAGACGGAGGAGGGTTTGCGCGAGACGGTGTTCAAGGAGCATTATGAGAACCTGGAGCAGTATCTGCGCGGGTTCGGCTATACCACGAAGGTGATGCAGCAGGCCGAGTCGATCGAGCGGATCGCCTACGAGCTCGGAGTGGACAACCAGGCGGAGGGCGTCCGCTACATCGAAGTCCGCTTCGCGCCGCAGTTGCATACGCACAAGGACTTCGACATTGTCGACACGCTGCGGGCCGTTTCGAACGGGTTGGCGCGCGCGAAACAGGCGTTCAACGTCAGGCCGGAGGTCGTATCGGGCGCGGAACCACCGTTCGACTACGCCATCATTGCCTGCGCCATGCGCTATTTCGACGAGCGCTTTTCCTCCTACTATCGGACCTTTCTCGGGCTGCTGCGTTACGGGCATCCGGCCCAGGCCTACGCGCAGGCCTCGCTGGAGCTGGCGCAGGCGGCCATTCACGCGCGCCGGGAGGAAGGCCTGCCCGTCAGCGGGCTCGATCTGGCCGGGCCTGAGAAGGGGTATCCGCCGCATCATCACCGCGGCGCCTACGAGCATGCGCACCGCGGCTTCCTGCACAAGACCGTACACGCCGGCGAGGACTACGGGCCCGAAAGCATCTTCGAGGCGATCACCGAACTGCATGCCGACCGCGTCGGCCACGCGACGTCGCTTTTCAACCCGGCCGCCATCCAGAACCCGGCCATTGCCGACCGCGAACGATACGTGGAGGAGCTGACCCAATACATCGCCGCGCGCCGCATCACGCTGGAAGTTTGCCTCACGTCCAATCAGCAGACGCAGCCGGCGTACCGCGAGCTGGCCAGGCATCCGTTCGGCGAGATGATGAAGAAGCGGCTCTCGGTCAGCCTTTGCACGGACAGCCGGACGGTCTCCAACACGACGGTGACCGACGAAGTCTACAAGGCGGTCACGACCTTCGGGCTGTCCCGGCATGAGCTGAAGAACATCCTGGTCTACGGGTTCAAGCGCAGCTTCTTCCCGGGCGACTACGCCAAGAAGCGCGCCTACGTGCGTACCTGCATGGACTACTTCGACCGGCTCTGGCCCGCGAATGAGTAGACGGGGCGTCCCTGGCGCGCCGAAGCCCCGAGCGCACTGCGTCTCGGGACGCGCGGGCTCGCCGCTTCCCCCAAGGCGAGGCCTGGGTGCGCCGGCCCGCCGGTAACAGGCCTCGATACACCGTTGGAAAGGGCTTTGCCCCGGCTCTTGTGTGGCGCTAGAGTACACATGCGCCGAAGGGGGGCGGGCTGTTTTTCGGCAAAAAGACGTGAAACACACGCTGAGGCAGAGTCCTTGGTAGAGTAGGGGGGCACGTGCGCGCGGGTGAGTTCGAGGCGCTCTTCGAGGAGCACCGGACCATGCTCTACGCGTTTGTCTTGGGCAGGGTCCGCGACCCGCACGGGGCGGAAGACGTCTTTCAGGAAACGGCGCGCGTGATGGTCCGTGAGCAGGGCGTGTTCCGGACCGGCACGGACTTCGGAGCCTGGGCCCGGTCGATCGCGAGGAACCGGATGAAGGAGTACTTCCGGGCCCGGCAACGGAGTGTTCCGCTCTCGGCGGAAGCCGAGCGTGCGCTCGAGTCCGCGCACGGAACGCTGGATACGGACTGGTGGCATGCGCGCCGCGCGGCCCTTCGCGCCTGCCTGGAGCGCGTCAAGGGGAAGGGCCGCGAGGTGCTCGGGCTGTACTATGGCCGGGGCCTCACGGCGGGGGGTGTGGCGCAGTGCATCGGACGCAGCGCGACGGCGGTGCGGATCGTCTTGTCACGATTGCGCAAGAAGCTGCGGGATTGTATCGAGAGCCAACTGGCGAGAGCATGAACACGGCGGATCTGGAAGCTCGAATCGACGCGTATCTGGACGGCACGATATCCGCGCCGGACCAGGCGGAACTGGACCGTGCTCTGTGCGCCGAGCCGGTGGCGGCGCGTCGTTTCGTGGAGGCGACGGCGGACGAGGCCATGCTCCGCATGCTGCTCGGCGCCGCCGGGCTGGTCGCCGTCGGGCCGGCGCAGCACGCGCCGTCACCCGCCGGACCGCGAACGGACCGGCCGCTTCGCCTGTCGCGGCGCGGGCCGCTGCTGCCCGCGCCGCACCGTGCAGTCCGACGCTGGGGCCGGTGGGTAACCGCTCTGGCCGCGGGGATCCTGATAGCCGTGGCCGTCGTGCAGCGCGAACGGTGGCGCGCCTGGCTGCCGGGCCCGGCTCACGCCGAAGTCGCCGTGCTGGAGTCGGCCGCGGGCCGTGTCCTGAAACAGAGCGGATCGGCGCTGGAGACCGCGCCGGGCAGCGGCGAGCGGTTCGCCCCGGGCGAATGGGTGCGCACGGTGGGGCCGGACAGCCTGGCCGTCCTGCAGTTCCCCGGCGTCATGCGGCTGGAACTCGGCCCCGATACGCGCGTACGAGTCGGAACAACGGGCCCTGCCGATCCCCCGCCAACCGATGCGGCGACGCGCGCGTTTGCCGCCGCCGGTACGCTCAGCGTGGATGTGCTCCGCACCGACGCCCGCCGCCCCACAACGCTGACGTCGCCACACGCGCGAATCGCCGCGCTCGGAACACGCTTCAAGCTGGACGTCTCGGCGCCTGCGACGGAGATTGAGTTGACGAGCGGCCGGCTTGAGGTCTCGAACGGGCGGACCGGCGAGTCGCGGCTGCTGGCTGCCGGGTACGCCGCGCGCGTGGATGAGCGCGCGATCTCCGTCAGACCGTTGCCCGGCGGACCGACCGGGCCGGCGCTCGGTGCCGTCCCGCTCGCCGGGCTCGCGATCCGGCTCGATCCCGCTGCGCTCGGCATGCTGCGCGACGGAGCGCCCGTCGCGATCTGGCCCGACACGAGCGGGAACGGCCACGACGCCGCACAGGGGGCCGGGGAGCGCCGCCCGAGATACCGCGCCCGGGGCTTCGGGGACAGGCCCGTGGTGAGTTTCGACGGTGTGGACGACTTCCTGATCGGCAGTGCGCCGCGCGGATTCCACGATTGCACGCTCGTGCTTGTGTTCGCGCCCGTCACCATCGAACACCCGGGCGGCGTATTCGGACTCACCGGCCCCGGCGGCGCCGGTTGGGAGAGTTACACCGACTACGCGAATCCCGACGCCCTCTCGTTGGCCGAAAAGGAAGGCGAATTCGGCGACCTCCATCTTTGCCGCGACAGCGAGCGCGATCACACCAGCCCGGCCAACCTCGCAATCTATGCCGACGTCCCGCGCGGACTCGTGATCCTCACCGTCACCCTGCGGCAAGGACTGGCTGAATTGCGCGTGAACGGCGGCTCGCCCGTCACCGATCGATACGCAGACACCAACCCCATTGAGTCCACGCGCTACCGGCTTGGCTGCCGCCGGGTTCGGGCCGGTGAGCAGAGCTTCAACCGCATGGATCTTGCCGAACTGCTCTTCTACACCCGCGCTCTGGGCGAGCCCGAGCGCGCCGGAGTCGAGCGGATCCTGAGCCGCAAACACGGCATCGCACTCCGCTTGGCCGCCCGCGCCCAACGGCCGTGATACGACCGGGCGTCTCACGGCTGCCGATTCTCGCCGGAAAAAAAGTGAAACACTCGGGCTCCGCCCGCCCTTAGCTTCCAGAAGGATTGGCACGGTTCATGCTCTGTTCGCTTAGTGGAGCGGAGCGGGTTTAAGTCAAGGAGATGTGTCATGACGAAGGGAAGATGGGTTGCGACGATACTCCTGGCCGTTCTGCTGACTGCAGAGTCTGTTCCCGCCGCGACTGTGGTGATCAACGAATTCCTTGCCGCCAACGATTCCGGGCTGAAAGACGGGGACGGGGACTACTCGGACTGGATCGAGCTGTGGAACGCCGGGTCGACCAACGTGAACCTGGGCGGCTGGCAGCTTCGCGACAGCAGCGATCGTTGGACGTTTCCGAACGTGACGCTGGCTGCGAACAAGTATCTGGTCGTGTTCGCCTCGGAGAAGAACCGCGCGGTGGCCGGGTCGCAGCTGCACACGAATTTCAAGCTCACGAGCGAGGGCGAACATCTGTCGCTGGTCGACCTGGAGGGGGTGTATGTGTCGAAGTTTGCGCCGGCCTTCCCGCCGCAGGCGCCGGACATCTCGTACGGGATCGGGACGGAGGCGGCGGTGACGACGTTGCTGCCCGCGGGCGCGGCGTGCAGCTGGCACGTGCCGGCCGACGGCTCGGTGGACGCGGCATGGATGCAGCCGGACGGCTTCAGCGAGACGGGCTGGACGGCGGGCACAACGGGCGTGGGCTACGAGCGCGAGACGGGGTACGAGAGTCTGATCGGCGCGGATGTCGGCTCGGCGATGTACAACTTGAGCGGCACGGTCTACGTGCGGATTCATTTCACGGTGGCGGACCCCTCGGCGTTCGACACGCTGGCGCTGAAGATGAAGTATGACGACGGGTTCGTCGCCTATCTGAACGGGGCGGAGGTCGCGCGCGCGAATGCGCCGGCGGCGCCGGTGTGGAATTCGGAAGCGAGCGCGGGTCACGACGATGCCGAGGCGGTCGTCTTTGTGGCGTTCGACATCACGGATCAGAAGCGGCTGTTGCGGGTGGGCGACAACGTGCTGGCGGTGCACGGGCTGAATGCGGGCGTCGGGAGTTCGGATTTCCTGATGGTGCCCGAACTGGAGGCGACGGGCGGTGCGGCGGCAACGTGGATGTATCGCTACTTCAACACGCCGACGCCCGGCGCGGCGAACGGGGCCGGTACGGCGGACCTCGGCCCGATCATCAAGGATGTCGCCCACACGCCGCGGGTGCCGGAAGACGCCGACGACATCACCGTCACCGCGCGGCTGGTGGACACGGGCGACGGGATCGCTTCCGTGAAGCTGTATTACCGCGTCATGCTCGGCAGCGAGTCGAACCGGGCCCTGTACGATGACGGCGCGCACGGCGACGGCGCGGCCGGGGACGGAATCTACGGCGGCGCGATTCCGGCCAGCGCCTCGGGCAAGGGCCAGATGGTGCGCTACTACATCCGCGCGACCGACGGCGCGGGCCACGCGTCGCGGTTCCCGGTCGACGACGACACGATCGACTATCTCGGCACCGTGGTGAACGACCCGGGCGTTTCGAGCCCGCTGCCGGTCTACCACGTCTTCGTGCAGAACCCGGACTGGTACTGGAGCTGGGTCGACGGAGCGAAGGTCTACAACAAGGACTGGCAGGCCGGCTGCTTCTTCTGGAACGGCGTCTTTGTGGACAACATGCGGATCCGCGCGCGCGGGCGCACCACGCTGGGCAACACGTCTCGCCCGCGCAAGAAGATGAAGATCGTGTTCCCGAAGGGCCACTACGTGCAGTTTGCCGCCGGCGATCCGCCGGCACGCGAGATCAACCTGAACACGGATGTCCCGCACGAGGTCATGGCGTACGAGAGCTTCCGCGACGCCGGCACGCCGTGCTCCCTGTGCTACCCGGTCCGCATCCAGATGAACGGGGCCTTTTTCGGGCTGCGCTCCCATCTGGAGGAGGTCGACAAACGCTTTCTGGAGCGGCACGGGCTCGACCCCGACGGAGCGATGTACCGGCCGTCCTGGAACTTCCTGACGGACCTCAACACCTTCGAGAAGGTCACGAGGGAGGATGAAGACTTCTCGGACCTGCAGGCGCTGATCGACGGCCTGAAACTCTCGGGCACGGCGCTGGACAACTACCTCTACGACAACATCAACATTCCGCAGCTCATCAATTACCTGGCGGTCGCGGTCGTGCTCACGCACGGCGACCGCTGCCCGCAGAACTACTACCTCTACCGCGACAGCGACGGGAACCGCGAGTGGAGCCTGTTCCCCTGGGATCTGAACGACTGCTTTATCACCAACAGCATCTATTGCCCCGAGACCTGTGAACATCCCCTCTACGGGTCGTACGGCTATTCATGCAATACGACGCCCTACTCGAGCGCCTACAACCGCCTCTATGACCGGCTGCTGAATACCGCGTCCACCCGCGAGATGTACTTCCGCCGGCTGCGCAACCTGATGGACCGGATGCTGCAGCCGCCTTACTACGAAGACCGGCTCAGCTACTGGCATCCGTTCATCTGGGCCGACGGCGATCTGGACATCGCGAAATGGGGACAGAAGAATTGGCTGTTCACCGGTTATCGCTTCAGCGAGGACAAGGTCGAGATCTACCTGCCGCACCGGCGCAAGTATCTCTACAACCACAGCCTGGTCCCGGCCGCGGAGCCGGCGAGCCCGGCACTCAATATCGGCACGATCGAATGCAACCCGGCCTCGCAGGATCAGGACGAAGAGTACATCCAGCTGACGAACCCGAACGGCTACGCGGTGGACCTCTCGGGCTGGCGGCTGGCGAACGCGGTCGAGCACACGTTCCAGCCGGGGACCGTCATTCCGGCCGGCGGCTCGCTTTACGTTTCGCCGGACGTGCGTGCGTTCCGCGCGCGCGCGACCAGCCCGAAGGGCGGCGAGGGCCGGTTTGTGCAGGGCGACTATGACGGCCAGCTTTCCGCCTGGGGTGAGACGGTGGAGCTGTACGACGCCGGCGGCCGGCTGGTGAAGAGCAAGACCTACGCCGGCAACCCGAGCGCGGCCCAGCAGTACCTGCGCATCAGCGAGATCCACTACAACCCGGACAGGAACGAGGAGTACGAGTTCATCGAGTTGAAGAATACGCGTTCGAGTTCGCTGGACATCTCCGGCGTGGCGTTCACCGACGGGATCGCGTTCACGTTCCCCGGCGGCACCAGCCTGGCGGCCGGCGAGTACCTCGTGCTGGTGCGCAACCTGGCGAGCTTCCGCGCGCTGTATGGAACGGGCCCGCGGGTGGGGGGCACCTACGCCGGCAACCTGGACAACGGCGGCGAGCACCTGGAACTGCGCGACAAGGCGGGCGAGAAGATCCTGTCGTTCGAGTACAAGGACGGGTGGTACCCGGCCACGGACGCCGTGGGCCAGTCGCTGGTCATGACGGAGCTGGCGCCGCACGACCGCGAGCATTGGGACAATGCGGCCAACTGGCGCGCGAGCTACGCCTACGGCGGGTCGCCCGGCGCGGACGACGTGGACGCCGGCATCGTGATCAATGAAGTGCTCACCCACAGCGACGCGCCGCTGGAGGATGCGATCGAACTGTACAATACCAGCGGCGCATCGGTCGATATCGGCGGCTGGTACCTCAGCGACGACGCTGGCAACCTGAAGAAGTATCGGATCCCGAGCGGCACGGTTGTGGGCGCGCACGGCTACAAGGTGTTTTACGAATACCAGTTCAACCAGACGCCGGGCAGCGCGTCGTGTTTCGCGCTCTCTTCGCACGGCGACGACCTGTGGCTGTGCCAGGCGGACGCGAGCGGGAACCTGAAGGGCTACCGCGCGTACGTGGATTTCGGGCCGGCGGAGAACGGGGTGTCGTTCGGCGGTTATGTGTGCGGCGACGGGCGCGTGGATTTCACGGCGATGAGTGCGCGCACGTTCGGGGTGGACAACCCCGGCTCGCTGACCCAGTTCCGTACGGGCACGGGCAAGGCGAACAGCGCGCCGAAGCTCGGCCCGGTCGTGATCAACGAACTGATGTATCACCCCGAAGACGGCGGGCATGAGTTCATCGAGCTGTGCAACAGCGCGGCCGCGACGGTCCCGCTGTACGATACGGCCTACCCGGCGAACACCTGGCGGCTGACGGGAGCGGTGGACTACATCTTCCCCGGCGGCGTGACGCTGGGCGCGGGCGAATACGTGCTGGTCGTGCCGCTGGCGCCGGCGGAGTTCCGCACGCTGTACGGGATCCCGGCCGGAACCCGCATTTTCGGCCCGTACATCGGCGCGTTGGACAACGCCGGCGAAAGCCTCAGCCTGCGCAAGCCGGACCCGCCCGACCCGGAATGGGGCGTGGCCTACGTACGGGTCGACCGTGTGGCTTACGACAACAAGGCGCCCTGGCCGGAGGGTGCCGACGGAGCCGGCCCCTCACTGGAGCGGCGCAGCGCCGGCGCCTACGGCAACGAGCCGGCCAGTTGGCAGGCGAGCGCCGCCGCCGGCGGCAGCCCCGGCCGCGCGAACGGAAGCGGCCAGGCCGCCGCCCCGCTTGCGCCGGCCAATTTTGCGGCCGTGGCCGTCTCGTCGACCCGGATCGACCTGAGCTGGACGCACGACGGGCAGAACGTGGAGAACTTCAAGATCCGCTGGGGCCTGAGCGAGGCGGCGGTGAACGACAACCCCGTCGAAGTTCCCGCCTCCGCGCGCCGCTACAGCCACTCGGGGCTGGAGCCGGGCACGACCTACTACTACACGATCAAGGCCGAGAACGATGCGGCGGGCGATTCGCCCTACCTCAGCCCCATCGCGCAAACCACGCGCGCGGAGGCGCAGCCGCAGCTCACCGTGAGCACGACCGATATCCAGGTGAGTTGCGCGGAAGGGCGGGATGCGGCCGATGCGACGTTCCAGGTCTGGAACGCCGGCACCGGCACGCTGGCGTACAAGATCGTCGAAGGCACCAGCAAGTTCGACATTGCGCCCGCCACCGGCACCTCGACGGGCAGCACGGACAAGAAGACGCATACCGTCGGGTTCTACACCGCCGGCCTGGCAGCCGGGGTGTATGACCGGGACTTCACCGTCGAAGACAACGGCTCGGGTGCGCCGAACGGCCCGCTCACCGTCAACGTGCGGATTACCATCACGGCGCAGCCGCCCGCGGCACCGGCAAATCTGCTCGCCATGCCCGTGTCGGCTTCGCGTATCGACCTGAGTTGGACCGACGCCTCCGACACGGAAGACGGCTTCAAGATCGATCGCCGCGAGAGCGGCACGAGCGAGTGGGTTCGGATCGCAACGCCCGGCGCCGGCGCCACGCGCTACAGCGACACCGGGCTGCAGGCCGCGACGCATTTTTACTACATGGTCAAGGCGTGGAACGGCACCGGTAACTCACCCTATTCGGACGTGGCCGCCGCCACGACCCTCTCGAATGCCGCGGAGCCCGTTGAACTCGTGGGCAGGGGCGCCGTCTGGCGCTATCGCAAGGGCACGGCCGAACCGCCTGCCGGCTGGCGGCGGCCCGATTTTGACGACGCCGCCTGGGCTGCGGGCCCCGCACCGCTGGGCTACGGGGCCGCGGGCCTGGCCACCACCCTTGACGACATGTGCGGCAGCTACACCACCGTCTACCTGCGCCGGATGTTCGCGTGCGACGCACCGGCCCTCGTTCGGGAACTGCGTTTGAGTGCCGAGTACGACGACGGGTTCGTCATCTGGCTCAACGGCGAGGAACTCGCACGCGTGAATGTGGACGGTGCACCCGGCACGTTCGTGCCGCACGACGCACTCGCGCTCGGTCCCGTGCAGGCGACCTGGTCGAACGCCTGGTCTGGCGCGGCCATGCCCGCGCTGCGCGTCGGGCAGAACGTGCTCGCCGTACACATGCTGAACCGCTCCGCGGGCAGCAGCGACTTGCTCCTGGATCTGGAACTGGTGGCTGAACCCGGCATGCTGGATGCCGGCGAGGACGCCGACCAGGACGCGCTTCCCGACGCGTGGGAGCAGGCCTTCTCGGCCGACCTGTCCGACTCCGCCGACCCGGACGGCGACGGCCTCTCCAACCTCGAAGAGTGGATCGCCGGCGGCGACCCGACAGAAACGGACTCCTGTCTGAGTGTCGATCTCGGAATCCGGGCGGGCCGAATCGTCGTGTCGTTCCCGACCATCCCGGCTGCCGGTCCCGGCTACGAGGGCAGGACCCGCCACTATGCGCTCGAAGTCTGCCCCGACCTCGGTGGACTCCAGAGCGGCGGCTGGCTGCCCGTCGCCGGTTACGCCGACATTGTCGGTGACGGCGACACCGTTGCCTACACCAATGCTGCGCCGGGCGGGATGAGTTCCTATCGCGCCCGCGTCTGGCTCACGACGCCGTAGCGCGCCCGTCTTGCGCTGGGTATCCCGGTTCAGGTGTCGCTTGCTCTCGTCGTCTGGCTGGAGAAGAAAGGGACCGTTCGACCATGCGGCTCTACATCATGCGTCACGCCGAACCGCGAGCAGATCGGCGTGTTCTGTCACGCCGGCCTGGGGCTCACCTGGCTGGCACACCTGCTGGCGATCCCGCCGACCCTCTTCTGGGCCGGCTTCTGGCTCGCGCCCAGCGCGGTGACGACCATCTTGTTCGAGGAACGCACTCCCGAATGGGCCGTGCCCAGATGCATCGGGCTCGGCGATGTCGCACACCTTTACGAAGCCGGACTTTCCGTCCGGCCCCGCGATATCCGGGCGAACTTCCGGTGAGCGCGCTTGGTACGCGCGCGTCCGGCGGCCGTCACGCGCCTCTTGATCTGCCGGCATCTCCCGCCCGCACGGCGAAGTGGATGAATACCGGCTGGAACCGCAGCCGGTTCCGGTGTTAGAATACCGGGCACACGGGGGGACGGCGGGAAACTGGGATGCGGGTTGCAGGGTAGAACGCGCTCATGAACAGGAAAGTGCTGGCTGTCGGGTTCGTGCTGGGTTGGGTTGTCGCCGTTCGGGCGGAAGTCCGGCTGCCGGCCATTCTTGGCTCCGACATGGTGCTGCAGCGCGGTGTACCCGTGCGGCTCTGGGGTTGGGCGGACGCCGGCGAACAGGTGACGGTCACCGCCGGCGGGCAGCGCAAGACCGCGACGGCCGACGCGGCGGGCGCGTGGCAGGTGATGCTCGATCCGCTCGTGGAAGGTGCGCCGTTGATGTTGGTCTTCGAGGCCGCCAACACCATCACGCTGACGAATGTACTGGTGGGCGAGGTGTGGGTCTGCTCCGGCCAGTCGAATATGGCCATGGCCTTGCGCGCGACGTCCGAGGCGGCAACCGACATTCCCGGGGCGGACTATCCGCAGATCCGGCTGTTCTCGGTCAAGCGCACCCTCGCGCACGAACCCAAGCAGGACTGCGCGGGACGCTGGGTGCTCTGCAGTCCGGCGACGGCACGCGACTTCACGGCGGCCGGTTTCTATTTCGGGCGTCAGATCCACCTTGCCCGGAAGACGCCGGTCGGCCTGATCAACAGCTCGTGGGGCGCCACGCCGGCCGAGGCCTGGACCAGTCGCGCGGCCATGGCCGCCGACCCGAAACTGGCGCCGATCCTGGCCGAGTGGCAGACACGTGTGGAGCATTGGGATCCCGAACGCGCCAAGGCCAACCATGCGAAGCGGCTGGCCAAGTGGGAGGAAGAGGCGGCGGCGGCGAAAGCGGCGGGCAAGAAGCCGAACCCCAAACCGTCGGCGCCCGTCGCGCCGCTCAAAGACAAGCACTATCCGGGGGTGCTCTACAACGCCATGATCGTGCCGCTCACGCCGCTTCAGATCCGAGGCGCCATCTGGTATCAGGGCGAATCAAACGCCGGCCGTGCCGTGGCGTACCGGACGCTGTTTCCGGCGATGATCCGCTGCTGGCGGGAAGCCTGGGCGCAGGGCGAGTTTCCGTTCCTGTTCGTGCAACTGCCCAACTATCGGAAAGTGGCCGCAGAGCCTGGCCCGAGCCGCTGGGCGGAGCTGCGCGAAGCACAGCTGCGCGCCCTGTCGCTCCCCAACACGGGCATGGCGATCACCATTGACATCGGCGAGGCCAACAATATCCATCCCAAGAATAAGCGCGACGTGGGCGAGCGGCTCGCGCGCGTGGCCAGGCAGATGGTTTACGGTGAGCCGATCACCGGATCGGGCCCCGTCTACGAATCGATACAGCGTGAGGGAAACAGAATGCGGATCCGGTTCAGCCAGATGGGCAAGGGACTCGTCACGGCCGGCGGCAAGCCGCTCACGCACTTCGCCATTGCCGGCGAAGACCGCACGTTCGTGTGGGCCAAGGCGGAAATCGACGGCGATACGGTCGTTGTCTCCAGCGACAAGGTCGACAACCCGGTCGCCGTACGCTACGCCTGGGCCGATGATCCCGAAGGCTGCAACCTCTTCAACAGTGACGGGCTGCCGGCTTCCCCCTTCCGGACCGACGACTGGCCCGTCGGCCCCGGCGCCAAACCCGCGATGCGCGACTCGGCGGACTAGACGTGCACGGTGCCCGGATGCACGGCCACCGGGCGGACGTGCCAGATGTCCTTGCAGTATTCCCGGATGGCGCGGTCCGACGAGAACCGGCCGACGCGGGCCACGTTCAAAATGGACATGTGCGTCCATCGGCTGCGGTTGCGGAACACCCGGCTGACTTCGCGCTGGCACTCGCGGTAGGACGCGAAATCGGCGAACAGCATGTACGGGTCGTGCCCCACGAGCAGGTCCACCAACGGGCGGAACAGGTTGCGGTCGCCGCCGGAGAAGGCGCCGTCGGCGAGCATGTCCAGGGCCTCCCGCAGCAGGGGTTGCGTCGCCAGCGCCTCGGCCGGGCGGTAGCCGGCGCGGCGGGTCGCCTCCACCTCGTCGGCCGTCAGGCCGAACAGGAAGAAGTTCTCCGGGCCGACGGCCTCGCGGATCTCGACGTTGGCCCCGTCCAGCGTGCCGATGGTGAGGGCGCCGTTGAACGCAAACTTCATGTTGCCGGTGCCCGATGCCTCCTTGCCGGCCAGCGAGATCTGCTCCGACAGATCGGCGGCCGGGTAGACGCGCTGCGCGTTCTTGACGTTGAAGTCGGGCAGGAACACGACCTTCAGGTAGTCGCGGGTCTGCGGGTCGGCATTCACAACCTCGGCCACGCTGGTGATGAGCTTGATGATCAGCTTGGCCATCACGTAGCCCGGCGCCGCCTTCCCGGCGAAGATGCAGGTGCGCGGCACGAACCCGGCCTCCGGCCCGCCGCGTTTGAGCCGGTTGTAGAGCGTGATGATGTTCAGCACGTTCAGGTGCTGGCGCTTGTACTGGTGAATGCGCTTGACCTGGATGTCGAACAGCGAAGCGGGATCGACCGTGATGCCGGTCGTGCGCGCGATGACGCCGGCCAGAACACACTTGTTCTCGTGCTTCACGCGATGCCAGTCCTTGTGGAAGGCGGCGTCGTGCGCGTACGGTTCCAACGCGCGCAACCGCTCGGTGTCGCGCAGCCACTCGGCGCCGATCGCGCGGTTGATCAGCCCGGTCAGGCCGGGATTGCTCAACGCGACGAACCGGCGCGGCGTAATGCCGTTGGTCTTGTTGTTGATCTTCTCGGGCCAGAGCGCGTGCAAATCCTGCAGCACACTGGTCTTTAACAGTTCGGTATGCAGCCGGGCCACGCCGTTGATCGAGTGGCTGCCCACGCAGGACAGGTTCGCCATCCGCACGTAGCGCGGGCCGTCTTCGTCGATCAGCGACAGGCGCGCGGCCCGCGCGTCGTCGCCCGGGGCTTGCAGGCGGACCTGGTCCAGGAAGCGCCGGTTGATCTCGTAGATGATCTCCAGATGCCGCGGCAGCAGCTCCGCGAAGAGCGGGACCGGCCATTTCTCGAGCGCCTCGGGCAGCAGCGTGTGGTTGGTGTAGGCGAACGTGTTGGCCGTGACCTCCCAGGCCTGTTCCCACTCCATGGCGTACTCGTCGACCAGCAGGCGCATCAGCTCCGCGACGGCAATGGCCGGGTGCGTGTCGTTCAACTGCACCGCGTATTTCCGGTGGAAATCGTCGGGCGTCTTCTCGCGCTGGAAGTAGATCCGCAGCATGTCCTGCAGCGAGCACGATGCGAAGAAGTACTGCTGCTCCAGCCGCAAGCGCTTGCCCGCCAGCGCCTCGTCGTTCGGGTAGAGCACCTTCGAAATGTTTTCGGAATAGACTTTGTCCTCCACGGCCCCGTAGTAGTCGCCCACGTTGAAGGCCTGGAAGTCGAACGACTCCGACGCTTCCGCCTTCCACAGGCGCAGCAGATTGGCCGTGTTGACCCGATAGCCCATCACCGGCGTGTCGTACGCGACACCCCGGATCACGCGGTCCGGAACCCAGCGGACCCTGTACCGGCCCGCCTCATCCTGAAACGGCTCCGTCCGGCCGCCGAGTTTGACTTCGAAGACGATCTCGGGCCGGGCGATCTCCCAGGGATTGCCCAGCCGCAGCCACTTGTCCGCCACCTCGACCTGCCAGCCGTCCCGGATGACCTGGTCGAAGATGCCGAACTCGTACCGGATGCCGTACCCGATGCTGGGGATCTGCAGGGAGGCCAGGCTGTCCATGTAGCAGGCGGCGAGCCGGCCGAGGCCGCCGTTGCCGAGCCCGGGTTCCTCCTCCTGGTCGAGCAGGTCGTCCAGGCACAGGTCCAACTCCTCCACGGCGGCGCGCACCTCGTCGAGAATGCCGAGGTTGAGCAGGTTGTTGCCGAGCTGCGGGCCCATCAGGAATTCGGCCGACATGTACACCACCGTGCGGCTCTCTTGCTCCAAATAGGTCTTGGCGGAGTCGATCCAGCGGTGCAGCAGCAGATCGCGTACGGTGTAGGCCAGCGCCATGTAGTAGTCGTTGCGCGTGGCGACCTCCGGGAAACGGGCCTGGCGGCGCAGCAGATTGTCCAGAATCGCACGTTTGATGGATGCCCGGCTGATGTCCTCCGGCCATTCGGGAACTCGAGCCGGCGCAGACGCGCGGCGCGCCGCCTTCTTCTTCGGCGCCGACCGGGACGCACGGCGCACCACTCTCTTCTCGGCGGCCGGCGGGGACGCGGGGCGCGCGGGCTTCTTCTTGCGGGCCGGCTTCGACGTGCGGCGCGTTGGTTTCTTCTTCGCGGGGCTCATGGGCTCCTCCGATTGCACAGTGGATGGCTTCGGTGACGGCTGCCGGGCTACGGGGCCGCCGGAAGGGCCCGCGTCTTGGCATGCTCTGCGCGGCAGCGTACGCGGAGCGGGGGGAGTTGTCAACTCAAAGGGCTTTGTGGTCAGCAATTCTCATCAGGGCGTTGCGCCCGTTTGTGGTCAGCCCCGTGAGGGGCGTTCCCGGGGCAACAGGTGTGTACGGACAGCCCTTTCGGCCGGAGGCCGATCAGCCTACGGCTGAACGGGCTTGACTACGAACGGATCTCACCTGGGCGCCGCCATACTGCGAATGGCTGTCGCGGTACGGTGTTCCCGAGGGATCTGTCGCGCCGGCGCTCAACCCCGCCGGACCAGCGCGGCGACCCAGCCGCCCTTGTAGGGCGCGGTCATCTCCACGACCGCCCCGCCTTCGAGCGTCGGCTCCATCAGCTTGTAGCCGCGCGTCTGCGCCGATTGAACGGGCCGGCCCATGGCGACGCTGATCCAGATCACTTCAAAGGTGCCCGGCGCTTTCGACAGATCCAGCTTCGCGGAACCGCCGTTCGGGAAGTACAGCGCGTACTGTGCCCCCGGCTTCGCCGCCAGGTACGCCTCGTTCGGGGCGCGGTCCGAAAGCAGACCCATCTGCGGGGTGATATCCCAGAACTTGATCCGCTCCTCCAGCAGGCGGGCCGCCTGGATGCACGCCTTCGCCCAGTCGTTCAATCCGTTTCCGGAATCCGGCCGGTGGAATCGCGAGCTGGCGGAACCGCCGAGGATGTTGCGCCAGAATCGCTCGATGCCGTCCTCCGGCGCGCCGCTCCCGAAGGTGGCATAGCCGCCGCCGTAGATCTTCGTGTGGTTGCTCGGGCGCGGATGGTTCCGGTTCACCTGTTCGAGGAGCCACTGCAGCCGGTCCCAGTGCGTCTGCTCAAAGTTGCGGCTGTTCACCTGGGAGATGTCGCAAAACATGTAGTGCTCAGGATCATCGAAGATGACGGCCGTAAGCGCCGCGTCCGCGGCCTTGTAGGCATCGTCGAACATGTCCGTCGCGTAGATCCGCGCACCCTTCGCCGCGGCCCGGGCCTTGATGAAATCGATCCAGTATTGCCCCCACGGCGCCGGGGTGGCCGTCTCGTTGTCCATGCAGTACAGAACATGCCCGTATTCCAGGCTGTACGACAGCATTTTGTCCACGAAGGCTTCCTGATACGCCCGCAGCCTGTCATAGCGCGCCTCGTAGCGATGCGTGCCCTTGACGGTATGGAAGAACGGATGTTCATCCCGGTAAAGGTGGTTGCCGACATACTCCGTCGCAAACCCCGTTTCGGCGTAGGAGTAGTTCACGTTGTTGGCCGGGTTCCACGGACTGATCTGCCAGTGCTGCATCCCGTAGTCGAACCGGTCCCATACCTCGATCTGAACAAAAATCTCCCGCTCCGCCGTCCAACGCAGCATGTCCGAAAACCGCTTCCAGTAGGCGTCGTTCCACTGGTTGAGATCGAATTTTCCGCCCGGCAGCAGCCTGTGAGGCTTGAGTTCTTTCTCCTGCCGCTGGCTCATGGTGTTGCGCACGTAGTTCGCTCCGACCTCGCGCATCTCGTCCAAATGCGCCTTGAGCCCCTCGTGCAGGAAGAGGTGGTCCGTCTGGCTCCCGCCCAGCAACATCACCGGCCTGCCCTTGTATTGCCAGTAGCGCGGATTCTCCGAATACGGCTGAATACGATCTTCGTTCTTCATGGTTCGTGCGTCTCCCCCCGAACTCGCTCGAGAACTTACTCGAAAACTCACTCGATTCGGACGAAAATGCTCCTCCGTTCCTTCGTCTCACTCTTTGTCTAGACTCGCCCTTGCTCCCCCGAATCCTAGTCCAATCCTCAAGAAACGTCGTGACATATCCATGCCTGTTTGATATCCTCAACATGCAATATATGTGAACCGATGAAACGCGCTACACCGTCCGAGAAATTCAGGGCCTGGCTGGAGAAGGCGCTTCGGAAGCGGAAGCCGGGCGAGCAGCTCCCGTACGAGCGGGAACTGGCTGCCGCGTGGAACTTGTCCATATCCACCGTGGGCATGGTTCTGCGTTCGCTTGCGGAGGCAGGCCGGATCGACCGGATTCCGGGCAAGGGCACATTCGTGGCGGGCACGCGCCGGAAGCCGGAGGCGCCGCGCCCGCCGCGCGGCCTGGCGTGGAAGCGGCTGGCGGACGCGCTGCGCGCGTCGATCAGCAACGGTGATTTGAAGCGGGGCGAGGCGCTGCCTTCGCAGAAGGCGCTCTGCTACCGCTTCCACGTTTCACCGAACACGGTCTCGAAGGCGTTCGCCAAACTGCAGCGCGAGGGCTACGTCCTCAAGATCGGGCTGCGCTACTGGGTGGGCACTCCGCGGCTGCTCGTGCAGCCGGTCGCGCGCAAGGAGGTCTTCCTGTTCCGGGTCGGCGCCGAGGATTTCAGCTACTTGTTCAGCCAATACGAAATGTGCCAAGGGGTACGTGCCATGGAGCGCGAACTGCTCGCGCACAACGTGGTGATTCGATTCCACCGCGCCGGCGAGTTCAAGCCGCTGGCCAGGAAATGGCAGCGGCACGGGCATTTCCCGCAGGGGCTCGTGTTTGCCGTCGCGTCCCGTGCGTGGTTTGAAGCCTTCGAACCCGTCATTCGGCGGCTGTTGCGTAAGATCGGCGACAGGCGTCTGCCCGTGCTGTTGATCGGCGGGTTCGGCAAGCGGCTCTCGGGCGCGATTACGGGCCTGGCGGAGGGTAGCCTGCACACCATGCGCGCGCGCACCATTGCCGAGTTCCTGTTCGAACGCGGCATTCGGGAAGCGACCCTGTTCCTGGACGAAGCCGCGTGCGGCACCTACAACCTGGTCTTCCCGCTCCGCGTTCGGCAGGAGCTCCTGCATCTCGACCCGGGCTTCCGGTTCCACGGCCTGGTCAGGCCGATGCCCGACGCGCCGCGCCGCGAGGAGTTTGCCCGCCGATTCACGGATGTGCTCGGTTCGGGCACCACCGGCGCGCTGGCCAAGTACGAGAGCGTGCGCGCCGACGCGATCCTGCGCGACATTCACGTCGCTTCCGACTTCCCCGAAGCTCTGGCCGCATTCCCCGAGAGCCGGGCCTGGCTGTTCCGGGAGGATCGCAATGCGGCCCGTGCGCTGGAGTGGCTTGAGGCGCGGGGCGGCAAAAGCCCGCGCGACACACTCATCATCGGGATGGAGAACGATCCCCGCTACTACCATCTCGGCATTTCGGCCTGCGTGCCGAACTGGGAGCGGATCGGCTATCTCATGGCGCACGCGCTCATCGGCGATATCCCCGTCGACAAGACCCGGCGCGGCCTTATCCGGATGAAAATGGATCTGCTCGAGCGGGGCACGACGTAAGTAGAAGCGGCGTCTCGCCGCTTCCCCCGGGCCGAAGGCCCGGTACCCCCTCACAACGCCTCGGCCGTTGTCCTGCCCGTCACCGCCAGAATCACCGGGTTCGCCTTGCTCGCCGATTCGATGCGCAGGCTGTCAACCGCCGGGACGCCGGCCGGCAGCTTGATCTCCGTGAGGAATGCATTCATGTTGCCTTCCGTGAAGACCACGTTCGCACCGGCCAGGTCGGCGGCCTTCCACCAGTCCCCGACTTCCAACCGGTTCCGCATCGGGATCACCTGTTCCCGGCCGTCGGCGTAGCGAATGCGGACGGTGTAGACCACCTCACCTTCCGCCAGGCCGTGGGCGTACGTGGCATAGTGCAGCACATACAGGCTCTTCAGCTTGCAGCCGATCGGGATGGCAGCCGTTGCGGCCGGCGCGTCCGGACGCTGCTTGCCCCTCAGTTCGATGCAGGCGCGCCCGCCGTTCTCCGTGGGGTTGATGAGCTGGAACGGGACATCGCCCGACAGCGTGCTGATACCCGCGGGCAGGTTGCTGAACTCGCGCAGATCCCCGTTCGCCGCGGCACGCAGATCCACGTAGTGCGCCTGCGACTTCGGCAGGTGGATACGGGCCTTCGCCGTGGCCGTGCTCTCGAACGGCAAACTCAACTCGCTGCGCGGCTGGGTCAGAACGTATGCGAGCAGGTTCTGCGTGAAGCGAGTCGCGATCGAATCCGTGCCGTAGCGGCGGGTGAGTTCGTACTGGGAAAGCACGATTTCACCCTTGCCGACCGCGTAGGAGGCCGAGATCATCTTCAGGTTGTCGTTCCCGAAGCGGGTCGTGGGCCCGGCCGACAGAATGCCTTCATTCAACGGGGTGAGCGTGTTCCAGTACAGCAGCCCCTTGTGCCCGTTCCAGTCGTCAAAGTGCGCCTGGGCCAGCCCGGCGAAGATCGGATGATCGGGAACCAGGACCTCCGTAAACGTGCCGGATTTGCCCGGCAGTACGGACACCTCCGGCAGGAACGGGAGTTGGCCGGCCTTGTCCTGCTTGAAGCACAGCAGCCGCCCGCCGCCACGGACCCATTCGGCGATCGCCCCGCCGTTTTCCGCCACGTTCATATCCAGCGATTTCGGCGCGATGATCAGTGTGTCGAGCGCTGCCAGTTCGGCGAAATTGCGGACCGCCTTGAACGGCACGCCAAGCGACGTCAGGATGCCCTCCGTCGTCCGGTCGGGGCGCTTTCCGTTGTCCGCGAAGACTTCGTAGAGGCCGACTTTGCCCTTGGGCGGGAGCCGGCCCAGAAGCTGTTGCCGATTCACGACGTGCAGCGGATAGCGGTTGTCCGAAAGCGGCACCCCCCGTGCGTCCGCCAGGAACAACTCGAGCCGGCAGGTGCTGGTGGGCAGCGCGGAGGGCAGCGGAATCTGAATATCGACCGTGCGGCGCAGGTACGGTGTGAGCGCACCTTGCCAGACGCGCTCCCGATGGAAGGGTTGGCCGTCCGGCCCGCGGACCTCGATGACGGCATGCGCGGCGCCGTGATCCTTTTGAGAATCGTTCATCAGGTAGACCGTGCTCTTCCAGAGCTGCCCGGCGAACGTGTTCTTGTCGTAAATGTCCAGGCAGATGAAGGTCGGGTTGTAGACGCGGCGCCAGACGTAGAAGGAGGGCGTCTTGTAGAACGCGCCCTTCTTGCTGCGGTCTATCGGACTTGCCAGCCCGAGATAGCGCAGGCCCGAATCCAAGCCGCTCCACCCGCGTATGAGCAGATCGCCGACGCCCGAGTTGAAGTGGCCGCCGTCGATCACGTCGCCGCTGCGCCGGTACACCTCCAGGAAACGCTTGGCCAATTCGGCTTTCATCGCCCAGAGCCGGACCGGATCGGTGCTCCAGATCCGGCCCCCGGCCCAGTTGGCTTTTGTGCGCAGGTAGCCGCCGGTCTCGGCCTGTTCGGCCAGTGCCCATCGGATCCATTCCCGCTTCTCGTCCTTGCCCCAGGGCTGCTTCTTGTACAGCGCCCCGAGTTCCGGCGTGTTGCCCCGGTATCGCGCGGTGTCGCCCGGAAACCCCCACTCGCAGTTCAGTGTGGGGACGTTACCGTAACGCTTCTTCGCCGCCCGGTCGTGCCGTTCGAACCCGGCAATCCACTCCTGGTAGCTGCCGAAGTAGTACCCGTCGTAGTCGTGTGAATCGGCAAAATCCGCTTTCTCCAGCTCCGGGAACCGTTCCAGCCGCTCCCACGTCAGCCGCCCGGAAGAGGAGGTTTTCGGGCGGCGTTGCAGATCGAGCCCTTCCACAAGCGAGTAGAAGTAGTTGAGAACCGGAATCATTTCCATGTCCTGCGAGTAGATCTCGTTCCCGCCGAAATCCCACAGCACGCAGGAGGCACGGTTGTGGACCTGCAGAATCCACCTCGTGTAAGCTTTCCCCTGTCGCTCGAGCTTTTCCGGATCGTACAGGCTCGAATGCGCCTTGTTCGACTCGTCATAGATCATCAGGCCCAGTTCGTCGCACAGGTTGTACATCGTGGCCGGGATATTGCCGCCGTGCGGGCGCATGAAGTTGATGTTCGCCTGCTTGATGCCCCACAGCGTCTTGCGCATGTAGTTCTCGTGGTTGCAGCACCAGGAGCCGGACGGCTTCTGGTTCTTGAGGCCGCCCGCGCCGAGGCCCATGAGCTTGATCTTGTGCCCGTTGAGATGAAAATTGCCGTCTTTCGCCTCGAACATGCGGAACCCGATCCGTTCCCGGAACAGTTCGGTCCGGCCCTCGTGAATCGAGAGCAGATACAGGTTCGGTTCGTCCGGGCTCCAGAGTCTCACGCCGGGCGTGCGGAACCGGAACGTCGCCTCGTTTTCCCCGGGTTGGAGTGCGACCAGGCCGAGCGGGATCGTCTGGGCGGTTGCCCCCTTGACATTCCAGGGGGCGAGTCTCGCTTCCAGCCGGCACTCGCCCGCGTCGCCATAGTGTTGGATGGTCGTCTTGATCAAGAGCGATGGCGGGTCGATCGAAGTCGCCATTCGTGTACGCACCGCACGGGTGGGCGGCACACAGACGAGCCGGACCGGCTGCCACAAACCGTCGGTCTTGCGCCCGCGGTAGTCTGTGCCGCCGCCCACCACGCGGACGGCGAGGACGTTCTCGTCTTGGGCCCGGACTTTGTCCGTGATGTCGAATTCATGAGCGCCGGGGCCATCCATGTTGCCGCCGATCGGCTGACCGTTCACCCACGCGTCGCCGGCCGACTCCAGCGCCTCGAACCGAAGCAGCACCCGCCAGTTCGCGGTGAGTTGCCCAGCCCACTCCGGCGGGATCGTGAAGGTGCGTCGGTACCATGCAATGCCTCGCCAATATCTGCCCTTCCGGGGGGTAGCCGCCTCATGCTCGCCGAGCGAGTACGGAACCGGGATGTCCTTCCACCCGTCGGTCGAGAAGGCCGGATCGTAATATCGATCGGTCAGCCCCGCGTCTTCCACACTCCACCTGCTGCCCTCCTCGATCTGAAAGACCTTCAGCTTCCACGTGCCGTTCAGGTCGAGCTGGCTCCATGAATCCGGGTAGAAGTCCAGGATATACCCGGCCCATCCTTCCTGGATTTCGCGGGGTATCTCGAGCGGCGCATAGTGCGGCTCCTCGGTCATCCGATATTCGGCCGTCATCAGTCCCGCGGCCAGTGCCGCCGTCACGCCCAGCAACGCCAGGGCCCCGCCCGCATAGGCCGCCGTCAGTTTGACTCGTGTCCATGCCATCATCCTCAACACTCCTTTCGCCAGCACGTAAGGGGTACTGCTGAGGGCGGTGGCGCCTGTGAGTGTTCCGAACGCGACACTGTGCATGGAATCGAGCGCGGCACCCGAGACCGCTTCGGCCGTCCGTTCCGTCAGGCCGGCCGCCAGAACGGCGGACGACACCGCCACTCCGCGGCGCATGAGCGCCCCGCGCAGCCGCGCGAGCCCCTTCTGGATGCGCTTGTTCAGCGTGTTGACGGGGCAGCCCAACGCCTCGGCCGCTTCCTGGCGCGGCTTGCCGAGCAGGTAATGCGCGACCAGCGCCTCCCGCGTCTTCGCCGAGAGCGCCAGCAGCGCCGCGTCGAGCTGCGGCGCGAACCGCGTCCACGCCGGTTCGCCGCCGTCCGCTTCAGCCGGCGCGATTTCGCGCTCGCGCGCCTCCCGCGTCACCCGCTGCCTGGCCAGATTCCTTGCGCAAAATGTCGCTGTTCTCCACAGCCATCCGCCCAACATCGTCTTCGCTCCCAGTCTGTGCGCCTTTCGGGCGAGGATGATAAACGTCGCCTGCGACGCGTCCTCGGCCAGATGGTGGTCCTGCAGCCGGCGATAGGCCGCGCTGTAGACCAGCTGGCCGTACCGCTCCACAATCTGCCGAAAAGCACCCTCTGACTTATCGCGTACGTACGTTTCGATGAGCTGTTGATCGATGGCTTCCATCTGCCCCTTCCTGCCGGCAACCGGCATCAACACCCACCACGCGTTGTACCCGGAAGCGCCGAATGACGTCCGTTCGGCCCGCTTCCATACGTAAGTGTCAGGCGAATGCGAATTTGGGAACTGATTCTATGGCTTTTTTCCATGCGAAATCCAGAGCCAACTTCCTTGAAAACTTGATCGAGAACCCGCCTTCGCCGTCGTGCCTCCTGGCTTCCGCCGTCGCTCCGCGAGCTATGGCGGACAAGTCGTCGGGCGCGGCTTACTCGAGAACTTGCTCGATCCCCTGGCTCCGCGCTCTGAATCGTCGTCCGTAGTCGTCGCCCGTAATCGTCCGCCGAGTTCGCCCCACGGTCATGGGCAGGCCTCGGAGATTCGGTTTGCGATTACGCGCGACGATTACGGTTGACGATTCCCGGATCCATCGTCTCGGGCCGAACGAGCCTGTCGGAAAACACCCCAGACCTCGGCCCGGGGGGAGCCGGGCCCTCCGAATTTCCCAGCATGTAGCGTTTCAGACTTATGGAGGGCCGGCCTCCGTGCCGGCCACGGACTTTTCGACAAACTCAACGTTGCACCTGACGCACGCTTTCAAGCCTCGCGTTCAGATGCCTGTTGATCTTGACGCGTTCGCGCCGCTTCTGCTACCGTCTTTCCCGTGAAGCCGCTCCTTCAGGGCGGCCCCCGCGGGCGCGTGTCCGCGCCGCCTCAAGAGCGACTTCTCATCAGGATCCTCCAACCGGGAGACCAGCGTGTTGTTGATCCCCTTGAACCGTTGCGAACTGTGCAAATACATGCCCCAGGCCGCTGTTGGGGCAGAGATCGGCGTTAGCCGAGGCGAGTTCAGCCGGGTGCTCCTGGCAGAGGCAAATCCGGAACGGTTGCACCTGATCGACCCGTGGGAGCAGCCCGCCGACTTGTTGGACACGTCCGATCTTCCACCTCGGGCGAAAGCAGACAACGTGTATGAAAGCGTTCTCGCCATGTTCGCGAGCGAACGCGCTTCCGGGCGTGTCGTCGTACACCGCCAGTATTCGCAAGACGCGTTGGCCGGGTTTGCCGACGAGTATTTCGACTGGGTCTATATCGACGGCGCGCACGATGAAGTGAGTGTGGCTCGCGACCTGGCCGGTTGCGCCGCCAAGATGAAACCCGGCGGACTGATTTTCGGCCACGACTATACCGATCGAATCCAAGGGTTCGGCGTGGTGCCGGCGGTCAATCGTTTTGTTCGGACCACAGACTGGAATCTTCTTCTGTTGACGATCGAGGACATTCCAACGTTCGTCCTGGCCAAGGATCTCGAGCACCCGCGCGTGCGAATGTTGCGATCACTGCTGTATCGGCTCGTGCCGGGGATGGTTGAGTTGCGAAACGATCCCCTCGACAGTTTTCGGCATCGGACACATACCTTCGAAGAAGGTGGATGCAACATCGTGATGTCATTTGGTCGTCCGGGTCTGAATCGTCCACCGTAGTCGTCGCCCGTAATCGTCCACCGATTTCGCCCCGCGGTCATGGTCGGGCGCCGGAGATTCGGTCGACGACCACGCGCGACCCGCCTTCGCGCTTTGCTTGCTACGGCGAGGCACGCGATTACGGACGACGATTTCCGGATCCATCTTGCCGAGCCGAACGGCGCGGCTAACGCGCCGCGGTACGCGGTCGCGTGCCGCTGGTTCTGCGCTCCAGGTCGTCATGTTCCCGGCCCGCCCGAGCCACTGGGTTCAGACCGAACATCGAACATCGAACACTGAACATCG
>JAFGHX010000315.1 GCA_016929905.1 Kiritimatiellia bacterium | reverse complement strand
GCCGAACGTGGGCGTTGAGGTTCGGCGAGCTGCGAGCCGTAACCTCCGACGCCTGGTTCGACTTCCTCTTTTCAGCCGCAAGAGAACGCAAAGATCACAAAGAGGCAGTCAGGCAGCAGCCTGGGGCCTTGATCTCCGACCTTTGCGTTCCTTGCGTTCTTTCGCGGCAACCTTCCTCATCTCTCTGCCGGTCGAACAACCATATCCCTTGACCCCCGCCCCCCCGCCGAGCTACTATCCGCGCGTTTGTCTCACCGCGGAAAGGGATCAGCACCCATGAAGGAAATCGGCGTAGGCTTGCTTGGATTCGGCACCATTGGCGCCGGCGTCGTGGACATCCTGCAGAACGGCGGCGAGCTGCTCGCCGAGCGTGCGGGCCTGAAGCTGACGCTGCGCAGGATTGCCGACATCGACATCAAGACGGACCGCGGCGTGCCGGTCGACCCGGCGCTGCTGACGACCGACGCGGAATCCGTGATCGCGGACCCCGGCGTCGACGTCATCGTGGAGCTGATCGGCGGCACGACTATTGCCAAGACTCTGATCTGCAAGTCGATCGCGGCGGGCAAGCCCGTCGTCACCGCCAACAAGGCGCTCCTGGCGGAACACGGGGCAGAAATCTGGGCGCTGGCCGCGCAGAAGGACGTGGACGTGTCCTTCGAGGCCGCCGTTTGCGGCGGGATCCCGTTGATTCGCGCGTTGCGCGAGGGGCTTGTCGCCAACCGCATCGCCAGCATCGTCGGCATTCTGAACGGGACGTGCAACTACATCCTCACCCGCATGGAACGCGACCGGCTGGCGTTCGACACTGTGTTGAAACAGGCCCAGGAATCCGGGTATGCGGAAGCGGATCCCAGCCTGGATATTGACGGAATCGACACCGCGCACAAGGCGACGATCCTCGCGTCGCTGGCCTATGGGTTCCAGGTGCCGATGGGGGCCGTGCACACCGAAGGCATTCGCGGGCTGGCCCCGATCGACATCGAATACGCGCTGGATCTCGGATACAGAATCAAGTTGCTTGCCGTCATTCGCGCCATGGACGGTGAGGTCGCGGTCCACGTGCATCCGACCCTGATCGCCCTGGACCACCTGCTCGCCTCGGTTGGCGATGTCTTCAATGCCGTGCTCATCGACGGCGAGCGGACGGGCCCCACCCTCTACTACGGCAAGGGGGCCGGGCGATATCCGACCGCCAGTGCCGTGGTCGGCGATGTGGTCGACCTGGCGCGGAACCTTGCCTTCGAGTCCCCGCGGCGCGTGCCGGTCGGCATCCGGCCGGACCGGCACGGACGGGTGCGCGAAATGGGCGGGGTCGTCATGCGCCACTACCTGCGCGTCTCGCTGCTCGACAAGCCCGGCGTGTTCGGCCAGCTGGGAACCGTGCTCGGCAAGCACGGCGTGAGCATTGCCTCCGTCCTCCAGAAGGAAGTGCGCGCCGACGCCTACGTCCCTGTCGTCATCGTTACGCACCGGGCGGCCGAGAAGAACATCCAGTCGGCCATCGACGAGATCGACGCCACGGATATCACCGGCAGCCCCACTGTCCGCATCCGGATCGAGGACTTCTGAGCGAGGCACGGCGCCGGCACGTCGTCGACGAAAGCAGGCAAGGTGAAGGAAGTCCCGCTCGAGCACGAACCAAGGAGAAGTCCGGGCCCACGGTCCCGCGGTCCCACGGTCCCACGGTCCTACGGTCCTACGGTCCTACGGTCCTACGGTCCCACGGTCCCACGGTCCCACGGTCCCACAGTCCCATGAAGACCGCCCTCATCCTCTGCGAATCCGCCGCAGACCTCGCGCTCGACGCGCTGCAGGGCCGCACGCCACTGCAGGTTGCCCGTTGCGAACATGCCACGCACCTCGCCGCCCTTGGCCAGAGCGGCGTGCTCGAGCCGCTGCGAGAGGGGTTCGAGGCCCGCAACGAAGTGCGGATCGCCGCGCTGCTCGGTGCGGCGCCCGAGGCCGCGGCCGGCCTCAGACGGGCTCCGCTGGAGGCGCTCGGACTCGACGCCGATACCGGCGGCTACGATGCCGTGTACCGCGGCGACCTACTCACCGTCGACGGCGGGCGGCTGGCCTCACGCGCACCCGGCCGGCGCAGCGCGAAGGAGTTGCCGCCGCTCGTCGCCGCGCTGCAGGAGGCGTGGGATCCGGACAAGGTCAAGTTCGTCCTCGCGGGGCCCTGGACTGTCCTCGTCATGGCCAAGACGGGTGCCGCCGGGCACAGGCCCCCGGCGGGTTGCGCGCCGCTGCCGATGCTGGAGAGCGGGTGCCGCCTTCGCGACTTCCTCCCGGCCGGCAAACGGTCCCGACTCCTGCGCGACATCATCGCCAGGGCACGCGACACGCTTGCCGGGCACGAGGTCAATCAGGTACGCGTTGACCTGGGCGAGAACCCGGCCAACTTCCTCTGGCTTTGGGGCGGCGGCGCGCCGCTTGAAAGCGGCGCGTACGGCGGCGGCCGGCGAGCCTGCCTGTTCTGCCGAACCCCGCTCGCGAAGGGGTTGGGCCGGCTGTTCGGCATGACCGTTCGCGAGCTGCGCGACCCGTGGCAGGAGGGGCGTGCTGCCTTCCGCGTCCGGGAAACCGTGACCGCTCTGCGCCAGCATGACTTTACCCTGGTCTATGTCGATTCACCTGCGGCGTTCGGCGGCTACGGCACGCCCGAGGAGAAGGTGCGCGCGCTCGAACACTTCGACCAGCGCCTGCTCGGCCCGTTCTTCGAGATGCTCGAAGCCCAGCGGCCGTACCGGCTGTTGCTTGCCTCCGAGGGCCTCGTCTCGACCGAGACGCGGCACCCCGTCGCTGCCGGCGTGCCCGTCGTGCTCGCCGGGCACGACATCGCCGCCGACCCCGTCACACGCTGGGACGAGGGCCAGGCCGCCGAAGGTTTGCTCGGCACCGTCTCCGCCGAGCAGCTCTGCCGGCTCCTGGCCTGAACCGCCCTGTTTCCCTTCCGCTCAGTCCGGACGCTCCGGCGTCGCCGCGAGAAGGAACCGGGGGTTCGCGCGCAGCAGGCGCACCGTGGTTTCCACCATGCCCTTGGCGTGGATCAGCTTCAGAAGCGCCTTGCCGGCCCTGCCCTCCCTCTGAATGCCGCGTTCGAGCAGGATCGGCTCCATCACCTCGAAATCGCGGCGCACGCCGCCCCGGCCGTGCAGGAATACGTGCCGGTACAGGACCTTGCCCGCGACCATGAGTCTGGCCCGCGTCAGTTGCTTCTGCAGGTGATAGTCCACGCCGGCCAACTCCTCGCAGTGGTGGAACGTGGTGTTGACGGTCAGTCTCACCCCAATGAACAGGATGAAAGCGTCGTCGCATTGCGCCAGCCTGCCGAAGGGCGACGCTTCGTCGCACGGCGTCACGCTGTGAATGTGGCCGCGGGTCAGCGCGTCGGCGTCGGCTCCGATCGCCGTTACCGAATGCGTCGGGTGAAGGCTGCGCACCGCACCCGGCCGGCGGCGGAAGGTCTCCGGGATCGTCCCCGTCACGCAGGGCGTCTGCTCGGGATCGAATTCCGGCGGGTTGTCCGGGCCGTAGCCGCCGCGATGCGAGAGAGTCGGCACCAGAACGGTACCGGCGGGCCCGACCGCGTCGAGCAGCGCGTCGATCACCGTATCGGCCCCGCCTGCCACGTGCCCGAAGCTCTTCAGCGAGCTGTGCACGAGCACCTTGTCGCCGGGCGAAAGACCCAGGCCGCGGAGGCCGTTGACGATGTCGTGTTTTGTGACGGTGGTGGTCATGGTCTGAGGTCTCAGGTGTCAGGCACGTCTACTCCTCCCCGCCGGCAACCGTCACCCACTCGTCCCGCTTTTCCCGCGCGGCGACGCCGGCCTCGAGCAGCGCCATGATCTCGAGCGTTTCCCCCGGCGGGACCGGCGATTGTCCCGTATCGAAGAACGCGAGCATCGCTTCAATGAAACGCGGGAAGAAGTCCTTCATGTTGCTGATGACAACCGTTTTCTCGGCGCCGTACCGGGCCGAGAGCTGGAAGGGATGCCCGGCCGAGAGCATGACTGAACCCCGCCGGCCGTCGGGATAATCGACCAGCATGAGATCGACGTCCGCATTGCCGCACTGCATGACGCGGCCGGCTCCGGTCCCCAGCGTCATGACCAGCATCTCCAGTTGATGGATCGCATACACCTCGAACAGGCCGCCGCCGCGCGTGGCGACGAAGTGCACGCGTTCATCCTTGATTGTCTCGGCGAGCGCCGTTTCCAGGTCCGAGCCGAACCGGAGCGCGGAGCTGGACATGAGCGGTGTGCCGTGTCTATCGGCTTTCTCGAACAGCCGGCGCGCCGCCGCCACGGACGGGGCGAAGGTCTTGTCGATGTAGACCGGCTTCCCGCTGCGCAGCGCCCGATCTGCGAGATCCTCGTGCCGCTCCGCGTTGTTCGGGGAGAGCACCACGATGCAGTCGCTTTCCTCCACCACCGCCTCGATCGACGGCGCCTTGCCAACGTTTTGTTCCGCGCACCATTCGTCGATCGTCTTGCCGCCCTCCTTCGCCCGCTCCTCCCACGCCAGCGTCACGTCGAACCGGTCGGCATATGACGATTCGCGGATCATACGCGGATAGTTGTTCGAGTGCCACTGGTCAATATAGTAGTCGATGAATCCGATCTTCTTCATGGTTGCCTTTCTTCCCGCCTTCCGATCGCGCCTGAACGTGATCACACGGCGTGGGGTTCATAGCAGGCCTGCACGATCTCCAACGCGCGCAGTCCGTCCTGCCCCGTGCAGGAGAGGGCGTGCTCACCCCGGATCGCGCCGAGGAAATGGGCGATCTCCTCCTCGAAGCCGCGGCGTTTATCGACCGGAACGCTTTCCCATTCTCCGGCGCCGCGTGTCTTGGCCCGGATCGTGTCGGCCTGCCCGTAGTCGTAGACGAGACGGCCTGCCTGGCCGATGATTTCGACCATCGCCACGCCGTCGCCGGCCACCCAGGAGGCGCGCAGTGTTCCGATTGTCCCGTCCTGCGCCTGCAGACTGAGTACGCTCGCGTCTTCCACGTCGATTTCCGGCTGGTGTCGACACAAGACCGCCTGCTGCGCCTTCACTTCGCCGAAGAGGAAACGGAACATATCCACCGAGTGGCTCGATGTGTCCATCAGCGTGCCGCCGCCGGCGATCGCCTTCTTGCTGAACCACCGGTCCTTCATCCCGAATCCGGGCCCGCAGAAGGTATTGAAGAAGAACACCGGCTTGCCCACGCACCCCCCGCTCAGCAGCGACCGGAGTGTCTGGATGGCGGGCAGAAAGCGGTGCCGGAACGCGGTCATGAGCAGCGCGCCGGATCCCGCGGCGGCTGCCACCATGCGCCGGCCCGACTCGACCGTATGGGCGAGCGGCTTCTCGCACAGCACGTGGATGCCGTGCGCCAGCGCGCAGACAGCCGCTTCCTCGTGCGCGACGGGCGGCGAGCAGATGCTGACCGCATCCACCTCTCCGGACTCGATCAGCGCCTTGTACCCGTCGAATACGCGCGCGGCGTCGAGTTCCTCTGCCCGCGCTCGCGCGGCTTCGGCGTTCACATCCGTCACGGCGACCACGCGCGCGCCGTTGGCCGTATAGCCGCGGACATGCGATTTGGAGATGTTCCCGCATCCTATGATCCCAATCCTAATCGTCATCTGTCCGTCCTTTCTCCCAACCCCATTGACCATCAACCATGCTGATCCCCGGGTTCTCACTCGCGGATCGGCGGCGCGGCTGTACTGTTTCGTGTGATGATCTCCGGTTGCAGTTTCTGAGAGGCGACGGCCCCCCCTCTCATGCGGTTGACCAGCATCCCGGCGGCGAGTTCCCCGATGCGACGCTTCGGCTGGCGCACCGTCGTGAGTTGGAACTCCGGCAGCGCGGCGAACCAGAGATCGTCGAACCCAACGACGGACAGGTCGCGCGGTATGGCCAGTCCGAGGCTCTCGGCCGCGTGCTTCACGTCCAGCGCGTGCAGGTCCGAGAAAGCAACAATCGCCGTCGGCGGCTGCGGGGTCTCAAGCAGCCGGCGCAGGGCGTCGCGCGTTGCACACAGAGGCGGCTCGGCCACGCCGTGACGTGCCGTGGCTCGGAGGCAGCCTTGATAGCGGGGCTGGGACGACCGCGACCCGAAACAGTAGGCAAGCCGTTCGTGGCCGAGCGCGAGCAAATGTTCGGCCGCCATTTCGCCGCCGCGCGGGTTGTCGATGACCACCGACGGGATGTCCGAGTGAGGTGACTCCATCGATGCGCCCACGACGGGCAGGCCGCTCTCAGTCAGCTTGAGCACTTCGGTGAGCAGGGCGGGCTTGTAGTCGGAGATGATGATCCCGTCCACGCATTTCTCACGGAACATCGCGAGTTGACGAAGCCCGTCGGCTTCGTCTCCCACGGTCGCCACCAGCAGGCCGTAACCGGCGGGGGACAACGTGTCCACAATCCCCTGGAGGATATCGTTGTAGAACGACGCGGTCACGTTACCGGAGAGGTAACCGACGAGACGGCTGCGCTTCGCCTGCAGGGCGCGGCCCAGATTGCTGGGGACGTAGTCGAGGCGCCGGGCGAGTTTCTGCACCCGCTTGCGCGTCGCCGCCGCGACACGCGGGTCGTCGTGAAGCGCGAGGCTGACCGTCGCCGGTGAAACCGATGCCTTCTTGGCCAGTATTTTGAGGGTCACGCTCATCCAAATACCTGATTAAAACGTTTTAACGCATATCAATAGTCGGACAGGAGGGGAATTGTCAAGGGGGGAAACGCGCCTTTCTTGCCGCCGCCCGGCCTGCGCTTGCGCCGTCGCCTGCGGCTATGGCGGCACGCAGTCGGTGAAGCGCGAGCCACTCCGAAGATACACGGAAGGCCGCGCCTGTCTGCGGAAAATCCGCCTCGCGTATGGTTCGAGCGCCAGGGGGGCAAGAACAAGGCCCGCGCGCAGACGTCGGCCGTTACGTCGTCCGCAGTCTTCGCATTGCAGTTTCGTAGACCCGGATGCTGATGCGGAGCGCATGTTCCGAGACGAGTGCGTCAATGAGGTCCGCTGTCTGAGAGGCGGAGAGAAGACGCTTGTTTTCGGCCTGGAGCAGTACCCCGAGCGTGCCCATGACCGCGATGCCTTCGATGGCGGCCATTTTGCGCAGAAGGTGGTCGTCGGCCAGTACCCAATCCGCCTTCCTTCGAACGGCGAGGGTGACGACCTTGTTATCGGCCTGGCTTAGAGAACGGGCAAAAAGACGGGGCCGGGACACGCGCACGATTTCGCAATGGCGGAGGAATTCGGACAAGACCCGCTCCTCGTGGGGCGGCAGATCCGCGGGCAGGACCTCGTCTCGGATGCACAGCGGAATGACCACCGGCTCCCCGAACAGCCTGCGCAGCAGCGCCAGTTGATTGACCTTCCCCAGAAAGATCAGAGGGGTGGCATCGGCGACGACAACGGCCATGGCTGAGTGTCCCCGGATGATAGCGCCGCGAGGTTAGACCTCCGCGGCGAGATCCTGCTTCAGATCGTCCTCTCCGTAGTTCAGTTCCACCGCCGCGTCGGGCAGGCGCAGCAGCAGGTCGCGCAGACTCAGCCCCGCCAACTCCGCGGCCCGGGAGAGGGATATGCGCCGCTGGCGATAGGCGGCGCACGCTTCCTCCAACTGCAGGTCCGCCAACCCGCGCCGGATGATGCGCTTGAGTACCGCCGACCGTTCCTGGCCGGCGCGCGCGGCAAGCGAGTCTATCCGCCGGGCTTCTTCCCGCGTCAACCGGGTCGAGAGTGTCACAGTCTTCATGTGTGTATACAAATCTGCCGTTTGTATACAATACTGCATCAACCCGGGACGGTCAAGCGCGGAACGGGGCCGGGCTACGCGCCGTCGAACAGATGCCGCGCCAGCGGCCCGTAGGTGTCCGCCCGGCGGAACAGGTCATAGCGCCGGCGCAGAGGCCGTCCGGTGAAATTGACGACGCTGTCGTTGAAGTCGCATACGGCGGAGGCGACGGCGCCGGGCCTCTGCTCGGCCATGGAGAGGATCTCGCCTTTCGGATTCACCACGCACGAGTTGTGCCGGCCCCGGATCGAGGCCAGGACGTGTACCTGGTTATCCACCGCGCGCATGCGTGCCACCGATTCCCACAGCACGCCCCCCTCGCGTCCGTCGCCCGCGTTCGGGTTCAGCAGCAGTTCGGCGCCCTTCAGCGCGTATATCCTGGCGGGCTCGGGGAAATGAAGATCGTAGCAGATCAGGAAGCCGACCTTCGCGAAATCGGTCTCGAACACCGGGTAGGTGTCGCCCGGCGTGTTGCCGCTGAAGATTCCCTCACCCGGCGCGGGGTGCGTCTTCCTGTATTTGCCGACGAGAGCCCCCGCCCGGTCGATGAGCACGCCGGTGTTGTGGATCAGGTCCCCCGCGGATTCCTTCAAGCTGACGGCAACGTACATCTGGTGCGCGCGCGCTTTCTCGGCGAAGGCCTCGTACCAGGGACCGCCGGGGAGCGGCTCGGGGGCGGGGTTGATCGTCTCGGAAAGCAGCGCCAGATCCACGCCCTTCTCGCCGAGCTCGTCCAGCCTGCCGAGAAAGCCGGCCAGATCCAGGCCGCCGTTGATTGCCGCCAGGTGCGCTTTCCGCTCGGGCCGCGGCGCGTCCGTGATGTCGCGGATTCGGACGCCCGACCAGCGGATGCGTCCTTCCGGCGTCCACGCCAGAAACAGATTCAGCGTCAGTGCAGGCGTCTTGTCCGTCACGTCGAGTGTCTGGCCCATGCGGATCCAGCCCTGTTCGTGCCCCTGATAGTCGAGTTGATCGTAGAACCCCCCGATTTCGGTGTCTCCTTTCGGCTCGGCCAGGACCGCCCGCACGCTGTGGCCTGGGACGGGAACGCCTTCCGTTTGAAATACCGCCTCGACCCGGTATCGTCGTTCGCTCGCGAGGCCCGACAGCGGCGTCCGCCAGCAGCCGCAGATCGCCGGGTTACCATTGGCCGAAATCACAAGGGCCGGCTCGCCGCTCGGCCCGCCGTGCTCCTCTCTTGCGAACGCCGGTTCCAGCACCGGTCTCGGACTCCAGGTCGACCACGCGTTCGTATCCGCCATCAGACTCTTCTCTGTCACAGGGGTGTCGCCCATTTCTTTGTCTCCGTTGTCGGCCGGCCGCGCGGGGGCTACCTGCCCGCCGGAGCGAATAGTAGCACACCCCCGGCCCGCTTGACTACCGCGGCGTCGGCCGCAGCTCGATGCTCAGTGGAATGTTGACCTTGTGGTCCCAATTCAGTAGCTTCTCGATCGTCAGATCGTTTCTGGTGCCTCGTCTCGACGGGCGTGTACCCGAACCTCCCCAGAAACGCATTTCTTGTCATGTCTTCGGTCTGATTAGGAGAAGGGAGAGCCAGCTGACGTGGACCCCACAATGTCCAGCGCCGAAAGCTCTTCCCCCTGCATGCTTTGTGCGGGTACCTCTCACGTGCTCCTCTATGTGAAAGGCGACTATCATCTCATGCAGTGTTCTTGCTGCGGCCTAGTCCACGTTGGAAATCCTCCTTCTGCGGACCACTTGGAAAGAATCTATTCGTTTGAATCCGGATACCATACGCGATTTCGTGACGAGCAGGTGGCGTTTGAAACGGAGATCCAGGCGGCCAGACACAACCTCAGACTAGTCGAAAAATACAAAGGGCACGGACGATTGCTGGATATCGGTTGTTCGGCTGGCTTCTTTCTCCGAGCCGCGAGGGACAAAGGCTGGGAGACGGCGGGAGTGGAACTGTCAAACGATACTGCCGATATCGCAAGAACACGATACGGTTTGGATGTTGTGACGGGAAGACTCACAGACGGTACCTTTGCGCCCCGGTCGTTTGATGTGATCACAATGTGGGATGTCATCGAGCATCTCGAGAATCCTTGCGAGACCCTGAAGATGGTAAGAAAGATACTGAAAGACGATGGTATTTTGGCCGTCACAACACCCAACATCGATGGCCTTTTCCCCCGCATCTCCTTCAAAGTGGCCAGGTTTACGGGTTACTGGCCCCACCCCGAGCCGCCCGCGCATCTGTTTCAGTTTTCGAAGAAGACATTTGACAGGCTGCTTGCTACGACGGGATTCCAGTCGCTGGCAATACGGGACGGTAGGATTCCGCTTTCCTATTCGTTCAGCGAACTCAAGAGCCTGTTAGTCTCATCATTCAAGAGCTTGTTGGCTTCACCCAAGACGTGTCTTCATGCTGTGGTTTTTATCCCAATTGCGCTACTGGGGCCCATGATCAACCGTGGAGACGCCATTACGGTCTTGGCGAAGAAAGCGAACACCTGAAAGATGCGTCACGGCGGGATGACATGGGTGTCGTCGGGCGGCAGCTCTCAGGAGCATCCCGCCGGGCGGAGCCCGAAGCCGATAACGGGGGCGTCGTCTGCCCAAGTCGGTTTCAGGCCGATCCTTGCGTCCCCCGCGCGGGGCGAGACGGCTTGGCGCTTGACAGCCGGCGACCCACGTGCGAGATTCTTCGCAATTTGCGGGTTCTCGCGGCGCTGCCGCGTTGCCAAAGGAGGGCATACGATCGTGAACAGGTTCCTGCTTCTGAGTGTGGCGTGTGTGGTGGTGCTTGCGGCGACAACCGGATTCGGCGAGCTCAGGACCTATCGAGTCGGCGCGGGCGTTCACTACTGGAAGGCGCTGGAGGACCTGAAGGACGAGCTGCCTGACGTCGACGAAGACGGCATGGCCTGGCTCATTCTGTACGAGATCGTGCCCACCAGTCTGCTGAAATTCGAGCTGGATCTCGAGGTCTTTCCGGAAGGGTTTGGCGGGTATCTGGACGAGGCCGTCTATTCGCCGCAGGGCTACATCCTGTTCGGACCGTCCCTCTACATCGGCGCCGGCGGCGGGACCGTCTATGCGGACGGGGAGTGGGGCGACGCGTTTTTCGCGCTGCGGGCCGGGGTGGAATTCGAACTGATCCAGCATCTGTTCCTCGATATCCACGCCAACTACCTGATGGGGACATGGGAACAGACGGTCGAGACGGTCGAGGATCCCGCAAGCATCGACGTCAACAGCCTGACGCTGGGCGGGACGATCAAGGTCGCGTTCTGAACCGCGGCGCGAGAGTGAGGGTTCGGTTGTGAAGTGAGAAGAAGCTCCGGCTTCTTCTCACTTTTCTGTTTGGCAGGTTGCGATGTGCATCCGGAACCCACAGCGGAATGCGTGTAAGGCAGCGGCAGGCCGCGCCGGTCTTGTCCTGAGCAGTCGCCCCGCCGCGGCCTGGCCGCGCATCCTCGTTCTGTGCGCGGCCGCAACGTTTCTCTGCGGCTGCGGCAGCGTGCGTCCGCCGCGCGGCGTCGCGCCGACCGAGCGTGAAATGCTCGTCACCGGCTACTGCCGGTGCGGGAAATGCTGCGGCTGGCGCCGCAACTGGTACGGCCGCCCCGTCCACAGCGAGGGGCCCCTGAAGGGAAAGCCGAAGCGAGTCGAGATTACCGCCAGCGGCCGGCGTGCCTGGGCCGGCGTGACCATTGCGGCCGACACGCGGCTCTACCCGTTCGGCACGATTCTGTACGTTCCCGGCTGGGGCTACGGGCGGGTGGAGGACGTGGGCCGCGACATCAAGGGCCACCACATCGACCTCTATTTCTCCACCCATCGCCGGGCGTTGCGCTGGGGAAAGAAGAGACTGCGTGTGAAGGTGTGGAAAGCGAAAACGAACTGAACAGGGAACTTGCTCGAGAACCCGACTTCGCCGTCGTGCCTCCTGGCTTCCGCCCTCGCTCGGCGAGCTATGGCGGACAAGTCGTCGGGCGCGGCTTACTCGGGAACTTGCCTCGGACTTCCGACTCAAATCGGAGGATGTGCGGAGATGAAGGATGGCATGAAGAAGGAAATCAAGCCGTGCAGGCCGAAGTGGAAGGGGACCATGACGGACCGGGACCGGTTCAACAACCAAATGCACTACAGGCCGGTCGACCGGTGTTTCAATCGGGAGTTCGGCTACTGGAAGGAGAATTTCAAGGAGTGGCCGATCTTCGTGGAAAACAACATCGCGAACAACGAGGAGGCCGACGTCTTTTTCAATTTCGACGTGCAGCACGGGATCGGCGGCGCGATCGGCTTGATCCCCGCCTTCCCGCAGAAGGTCATATCCGAGACGGCGACGACCCGCACGATCATGAACAGCGAGGGGCTGCTGGCCGAGATGCCCAAGGACGGGCACGATACGATCCCGCACTTCACCCAGGCCAGCATCGTCACGCCGGACGACTGGCACAGAGTGAAGGACGAGCGTTACCGGCGCGACGACCCCAAGCGGAAGGTTGACGTCGAAGCGTTGAAAAGGAGACACCCGGCCGATCGCGATTACTCTCTGGGCGTGAACTGCGGTTCGATGATCGGCCGAGTCCGCAACATGCTCACGTTCGAGGGGCTGGCCTACGCCTGTTTCGATTATCCCGGCATGGTCGAGGACATGGTCGAAACGCAATGCGTGCTGGTGGAGGATTTCCTGGATCAGGTGCTGCCCCATTTCGAGTTCGATTTCGCGTCGAACTGGGAAGATATCTGCTTCAAGAGCGGGCCCATCGTCACGGTCGATTTCTTCAAGAACGTCGTGATGCCGCGTTACAAGCGCATCGACAGGAAACTCAAGGCGCACGGCATCGACATCTGGTGGTCGGACTGCGACGGGGACGTGCGGCCCATCCTGCCTTATTTTCTCGAGGGCGGCATCAACTGCATGTTCCCCTACGAGGTAAACAGTTGCTGTCATCCGAAAGAACTCCTCGACGAATACGGCAAGGACCTGCGCATCATGGGCGGCGTCGACAAGATCGAATTGGCCAAGGGGCCGGAGGCGATCAAGGCCTACCTCGAGAGCCTCGTTCCCCTCGTCGAACGCGGCGGGTATATCCCGTTCTGCGATCATCGCTGCCCGCCGAACGTGAAGCAGGAGTATTATCTGTACTATCTGGATCTGAAGGAGGAGATGTTTGGGTTGAAGTAGGCGCCCCTCGAACAGAGCGGCTCACCACAGGTTTCCGCCACAGGCGGACAGGCAGCCCTCCATCGCGCTGGAAATGTGGAGTGCATGGAGGGCGAGGCTGAGCCGAGCCGGGGCGTTCGGCAGAGTTCTCGATCCCGCCTTAGAGGCGGGATTCTCGACAAGGTTTTGGAAGGGGAGGCTACCCATGCCGCGAGTGACGTATGGAATGCAGAATCAGCCTGGGGAGTGGAGTTACACATCGGGCAAGGCCCACGACGATCCGTTCAACGAGATTGAGCTCGAAGCGATCTTCACCGGCCCGAGCGGAACCGAGCACAAGGTGCCGGCGTTTTGGGCCGGCGAGCAGGAGTGGCGCGTTCGGTTTGCCCCACGCGAGGTGGGCACCTACAGCTACAGGACCGTCTGCTCCGACAACGGGAACGGCGACTTGCACGGCCGGGAGGGGACGTTTGAGGTCGCCGCCTACGACGGCAACAATCCGCTGCAGAGCCACGGCCCGCTGCAGGTGAGCGTGGACAAACGCTACCTTTGCCATGCCGACGGTACGCCGTTCTTCTGGCTTGGCGACACCTGGTGGATGGGGCTGTGCGCACGGCTGAAATGGCCGGAGGACTTTCAGGAGCTGACGGCCGACCGCGTGGCCAAGGGTTTCTCGGTCATCCAGATCGTCGCGGGCCCGTATCCGGACATGCCCGCGTTCGATCCGCGCAACGAGAACGAAGCCGGCCAGCCTTGGGAGCCGGACTGGGAGCGAGTCAACCCGGCCTACTATGACATGGCCGACCGGCGCATCCGGCATCTGGTGCAGATGGGGCTTGTGCCCTGCATCCTCGCTTGTTGGGGATACTATCTGCCATGGATGGGCGTTGCGAAGATGAAGCGCCACTGGCGCAACCTCGTCGCGCGATACGGCGCCTACCCCGTGGTCTGGTGTATCGCCGGCGAAACCGCGATGCCTTGGTACCTCTCGGAAACGAAGCAGGAGGATGTCGAGGAGCAACGCAAGGGCTGGGCCGAGGTCGCTCGGTATCTGCGTGAAATCGATCCCTACGGCCATCCGATCACAGCGCACCCGCGTACGTCCGGCCGCGACGATGTCGAGGACGACAGCGTGCTGGATTTCGAGATGCTTCAGACCGGGCACAGCGGCTACGACAGTCTCGCCAAGACGGTCAAGTCGGCCCGGGACGGCGTCGCGCGTGAGCCGCGCATGCCGGTGGTCAACGGCGAGGTTTGCTATGAGGGCATCTTCGAGCGGAGCTGGGCGGATGTGCAGCGGCTCATGTTCTTGAGCAGTATGCTCTCCGGCGCCTGCGGCTACACCTACGGCGCGAACGGGATTTGGCAGTTCAATACGCCGGACGCCCTGTTCGGCGCCTCTCCGCACGGGTCCGTATGGGGGAACCGGCTGTGGCGAGAGGCGGCGAGTCTGGACGGCTCCACGCATCTCGGAGTCTGTAAAGGGCTGTTCGAGCGGTTCGAGTGGTGGCAGTTCGAGCCGCATCAGGACTGGATTGAGCCCAGCGCGGGAGAGGACAGCGGCCTGCAGCAGCCGTACGCGGCCGGCATACCGGACAAGGTGCGCGTGGTTTACCTGCCCCGCCCCTACGGCGGCTGGCAGAAGAACCGGCCGGTCATCAAGAAGCTGGAGCCAAAGGCCGCCTATACCGCGTTCTACTTCGATCCCAAGGACGCCAAGGAGTATCCCGTCGGCGAGGTCAAGGGCGACACCGAAGGCAACTGGCAGATTGCCAAGCCGCCCATCACCCAGGACTGGGTGCTCGTCCTGCAGCGTGCCGCGGGTGGCAAGCGTTCGTCCGGGAGGCGCGGATGAACGGGGATTTCCCCACGTTCAAGCAGTACGACGCCCATTTCGTACACCGCCGCCTCGCGCTCGGGCCTGTCCCGGAACCCCGCGACGCGGAGGAAATCCGCTCCCGCGGCATCCGCGGGATCATCAATCTCGTCGCCGTCTGCGCGCGCCCGCAGATGGCCTATGTTCAGGCCCTGCCGCTCTCGATCCAATGGCGGCATCTCGGGTTCTGGGATGGAGCCGGGGTCATGCGGATCGAGCCCGGCACGATCAGCCTGACACCGGTCTATGCGCAATTCCTGATCGAGCAGGCGGCCCTGTTCGTGCGGGAGTACAGCCCCGTCCTGATCCATTGCGTCGGGGGCGTGGGCCGCAGTGGAAACGTGGCGGCCCTGCTCTACGCGGCTTTGGAGGGCGTAGAGCCCGAGGAGGCCGTTGAGCGCATGCGCGCGTTCCGCCCCCAGCTCGCCCGGTTCTCGCGCGAGTCCTTCTGGCGGGACTGCCGGGTCGAGGAACTGGTGCAGGTGGCCCGGCGCGTCCTTACCGGCGAGGCCTCCGAGGACACCCCGCCGTTCGTCTCCTGCGTGCTGCAGGGCTGAGCCAATCATCCGGGCGGGGAGGCCCTGCCCGCCGCCCGGCCCGGCGAGATGCCGAATCGGGTGCTGTAGGCCTTGATGAAGCTCTGGCTGCCGGAGTAGCCGCACCGACGCGCAATATCCTTGACCGAGTGCTCCCCGGAGCGAAGGAGCCGGTTCGCGTGCGACAACCGGGCGGCATTCGCGAACCTCAGGGGCGACATTCCCGTGACCTCCCGGAAGAACGCCGTGAATGCGCGCCGGCTCATGTGGCACGCTTTCGCCATCTGCGTCAGGCCCGGGAACCGGAACGGAGGACGCTGGAGCTCGGAGAGAACGCCGGCGAATGCGCTGGGTGAGGCGTCGACGCTTTCCGAAAGCTTGCGCAGGTGCTGTTCTTCACACAGCGCAACGAGTTCCGCGAACAGCAGCAGGAGCGTGCCCCGTTCCCGCAGCCGGCGGACGCGGCCCTCCACGGCCTCGGCAAGTTCAACCAGTTGGCGCAACAACGATTCGATCGCCGCCCTTCTGCCCCCGACCGAAAGCGTGCGCGGGAAGCCCTGCGGCAGCGTCCCCTCGAAATGAATCTTCAGGTTCAGATTGCGGTACGGATCCACCCGATCGGGAACGAAAGCGTGCGGCTCGTTGGGATAGATGATGTGCACGAAGCCGGGCTTGAGGGGATCTTTCGCGTTGCCCCGCTCGCAGACCCCCTTGCCCGCCACCGTGTAGGTTATGTGCAGCACGTCCGGATGCAGATGAAGGTAACTGACGACCTCCATCGCCGGCTTGTCGTAGCACGTGGCTTCCAGTAACGTCGCCTCCGCACAGAGCTTCGCGGCCAGTGCGTCCAACTCCGCCGCCCGGCTTACCGCTATCTTGGGGGCCCGTCTGTTGTCCGTTCTCATCCGGCTGCCAGTCTAGTGTCCTGTCCGGAAAATACGATGAATTTTGATTGGCCTATTTTGGATGCAGAAGTGCGCCGGGGCAGCGCGTGCATACCCGG